>PAYP01000036.1 GCA_002714785.1 Candidatus Poribacteria bacterium
GTGACTTTCTGATTACCAAACATTGTGCCTCACTTTACCTTCTAGTTATATCCATTGGGAGAAATTAAATCAATTCACCTCTAGAACCAATCCGTCATAGGCCAATTCAATCCCGTCCGGCAACCTGGCATTGGTCTCATGATGCTCAACCAAGTGCATCATATGTGTGAAATAAGTTTGCTTGGCTTGTAGCCGTTGCGAAATATCGATCGCTTCTGGGATAGTTAAATGAGCCGGATGCTTCGGTTCCCATCGCAGAGCATCCAAAACCAAGGTCTCGACACCGACCAGCAAATCCATCGACTTATCGGGAATGTGCCCACAATCCGTTACGTAAGCGAAATCACCCAATCGAAAACCGAGTACTTCTGTTTTTCCGTGCATAACCTGGATTGGTACGATCGTCTGACCAAATAACGAGAAGGGTCCTTCGACGGATTCAAGTTTTATGTTGGGTAATAACCCTTTGTAATGACCAGGGCTAAAAATATAATCAAACGCGTGCCGTAGGCGAGCAAGTGTAGGCGAGTTTCCGTAACACAGGATCGGATCTTCCTGTGTTTTGGAAAAGATCCGTAAATCATCAATTCCATGCATGTGGTCAGCATGCGAGTGAGTAAACAAAACTGCATCCACACGACGTATTCCGTTGGCAATCGCTTGCAAACGAAACTCAGGTGTGGTGTCGACTAAGATGTTATGGTGGTTAACCGTAATTAGTATGGATGGGCGCATCCGTTTATTTTTCGGATCTTTCGAAAGACAAACCCTGCAATCGCAGCCAATCATAGGAACTCCTGTCGAAGTTCCAGTACCCAAAAACGTAATTTTCATGGACAATGACTAACCCTTTTGGCTTGAGCTACTTCGGCTACGAAAAACCCGTTGACAGTCAGGACAAGAGGAAACTGACCCACGAACGACCAAACCACAGTCAGGACAAATTCGTTTGGCTTGATACCTGGCCACCAGAATGACAGCAAAAAAAAGCAGAAAGATGACAAAGATTTCGCCTAATCCAAGCATTCAAACGACCTTCTATCTAGTCAGCCAAAGGCTCATCCAGTGGTATTGCTGGTCGTAGTTGGCGTAGAGTTTTCAGGTTCCAATCGTGCATTTTGTTCATCTCCGGAGTTTCAATTATCATCGGCCGTCCTTGAAATCTTGGATCGTTGACCAGCAGTTCAAAGGGGGTTGGCCCGATATTACCCTGACCAATGTGATCATGCCGGTCAACACGGCTACCAAATCCGGATTTAGCATCGTTCAAATGGAAGGCTTTGATTTGGCTAAGCCCGACGATTTGGTCGAACTGATTAAACGTCCGATAATAATTCTCTTCGGTTCGAAGATCATAACCTGCAGCAAAAACGTGACAGGTATCAAAACATACGCCCAGACGATCAGGTTGATTCGACTGGCTGATGATTTGTTGCAAATGCTCAAATCGATAACCCAGATTACGGCCTTGGCCGGCAGTAGTCTCCAGTAAGATGGTTGCTGACTGGCTCTGGTCTAGTATTTGGTTCAAACTTTGGCTCAAAACTCTTAGTCCTTCTGGTTCACCTGCACCTAAATGGGAACCTAAGTGAGTAACAAAGTACTCCAACCCTAACTGCTCGACCAAATCTAGTTGCCAGGCAAAGGCTTGAGTTGATTTGTCTAATGTCTCAGCTTTCGGTGAAGCTAGGTTGGTCAAATGAATGTCGTGAACAATCACTTGTTGGATATTACTTTGCTTGTGAGTTTTGCGAAATGACTCAACCTGCTTTGAACTAAGTGCGGAACCTGACCACCGGTTTGGGTTTGTAACGAAAATCTGGATTGCATCGCATCCAAGTTTGTGCCCGTGAGAAAACGCCTTATGCAAACCACCAGCAACTGAAACATGTGCACCCAACAAACTTTTATTCCCCTACCGATTCAGGTGCAGCAAGGATATCATACCGATCAAAAAGGTGTCAATTGCAGTATGCCTGACAAAGTGCTTGTTGCACTGTACCACTGGATTAATGTATCATAACCACACTTTTTGGCCGGTTTTGTTCAATCACATATGACTTGAAATTGAGGTGCAAAAGTGGAAGCTTTGAGGTTTAAGTTTTTCGATATTTTTCTGTCGGCTCGATATGCTTTTAGCCTTAAGAAGATATCCAACCATTTTATTGGTCTATTGGTTGCTTATTTGGCACACGAAATCCTGGTTTATCTTAGCTTGTTAGTAGTCGATGTGGACCTGGTCAGCGACTTTTGGTCTAGTTATGGATTAAGGCCTGTATTTCCATCAGAAATGGGAAACTTGCCGAGCATAACTCAGTTCGCGATTAGCCTGAGTGTGCTAGTGCTGTTCATCTCTTTCTTTGTGACTAGTACAATGGTATCCAAAATCACATTGGAGCAGCTGAAGAATAACCCGTTTTATAGTATCGGTGAGGCTAAGTCCTTTGTTGAAAAACGCTGTCTGTCTGTCTTCGGTACCATGATTGGCATTTTGGTAATTTTCCTAGTGATGCTAGCTCCTCCAGTGCTCATTGGTTTACTAGGCCGAGTACCCTTCATCGGCCAATATACAACCATGTTTTCCTCATTCTTATTACCAATTGCCTTTGTCGTCGGGCTGCTAGCCATTTATCAAATTTTAGCTTTATTTGCTAGCCTGTTGTTTGCTCCTTCTGTGGTAGCTGTTGCCGATTCCGATAGTTTTGAAACGATCTATCAACTGTATTCGATGATTTGGAATCGTCCATGGCATCTGGTCTTATATAGCGATTTATTGTTGTTGGTTAAAGTCATTAGTGTTCCAATATGGGCAGGGTTTTGTCTAGTTGGGTATACCATAATTTTGCTACCTATCCGCCTTTTACTTCCTGTAGATATGGCCCAGATTATGGGGCAAGCGGATGTAATCAGTGGGGGGGTAGTTTCTATCATTACCAATCTTGGTCTAAATGCCAATTGGGAGTATGTCTTCGAGACCAGTGATATCGAATCATTTCCGTTGCAAGTTGCCGGCACCTTGATGGGTTTCACTGCCATGTTCATTTTGGGATTGGTTATCTCTTATCTGTTCTCGATAGCCTCAGTAGGAAANACTATCATTTATACAATCNTACGATACCAAATCCATGATGAGAATATGCTAGAAACAGAAGAACAGCAACCAGTAGANACACAAGATCATGATTTATCAGACGAAGCAANGACTGCTAGTGATCGACTCCAGGAACAGGAAGGAGCCAGCGATAGGGAAGTTGAGGANCACAACCAACCAATTACNAGATCAATACAAACCAAAAGTGAAGAAGAGTAAACCGAGAAATGTTACAGAATTTTCTGACCAAAGTATTTGGTAAAAAAGAAGATCGGGATGCCAAGCAATTTGTACCGCAGGTGGACGAAATCAACCGATTGGAAACAAAGATCAAACAATTGACAGATGAACANTTAAAAGCCAAAACACCCGAGTTTCGCCAGCAACTGGCCAACGGAGCTACACTGGACGATATACTGCCAGAAGCCTTCGCTGTAGTCAGAGAAACCGCNCAGCGAACTTTGGGGCAAAGGCACTACGATGTACAATTGATTGGTGGGGTAGCTCTNCACCGNGGAACGATTGCTGAAATGAAAACGGGTGAAGGAAAAACACTTACCTCCACACTTCCTATCTATCTTAATGCTTTATCTGGAGACGGGGTACATGTTGCGACTGTCAATGATTACTTGGCACGAAGAGATGCTGAATGGATGGGACAAATTTATCGTTTCCACGGTTTAACTGTTGGGCTTACTTTACACGATTTGCCAAGATCAAGCAAAAAACCAGGATACCAATCAGATATAACCTANGGCGTACACAGTGAATTTGGTTTCGATTACTTATGGGATAATAAAGCCCAACATGAAGAAGAAAAGGTGCAAAGATCACATAACTTTGCCATCTTGGACGAAGTTGATAGTATCTTAGTTGATGAGGCCCGAACACCGTTAATTATCGCTGAGCCTTCAGGAGAACCAGTCCAACTCTACAGAAAAGTAAGACAGGTNATTCAACGGCTTAAGCCAGGCTTGGATTACGAAGTCGANGAGAAGGGTACACAAAGAGGCCACGTGGCTNTAACCGATCCAGGGATTGATGCAGTACANCAACAGTTCGGTCTGGAAAATATGTATAATCCGGATAACATGGACTTGGTACATCACGTCAATCAAGCTTTGGTTGCTGAAGCCCTCTACAAGAGGGACGTAGATTACGTAATTAAGGATGGTGAAGTTGTTATCATTGATTCTTTCACTGGACGNCTAAAGCCGGGACAACGCTATAGTGAAGGCCTGCATCAGGCTCTTGAAGCTAAAGAAAGAGTCAAAATTGTTGAAGAGACTCAGACCGGTGCCACTATTTCTTATCAGTATTATTTCCGGAAATATAAGAAACTGGCTGGAATGACCGGTACGGCGGCCACTGAAGCCAATGAATTTGCCCAAATATATAATCTGGATGTGATTGTAGTTCCAACCAATAAACCCATAATTCGCCAGGATCTAGCTGACCAGATTTATCTCTCTGAAGATCATAAATACCAAGCAGTTATTACTGATATTATCGCGAAGAGAGATAAAGGGCGTCCGGTATTGGTGGGTACCGTCACAGTAGAAAACTCAGAAAAACTGAGTGCTATGCTGAAAAGCCGAAAGGTAAAAATACATCATCAAGTTCTTAATGCCAAGGAACACGCTCGTGAAGCCGAAATCATTGCACAAGCCGGNATTCCAGGAGCAGTTACTATTGCTACCAATATGGCTGGCCGTGGAGTCGATATTTTGCTTGGAGGTAATCCCGATCTGTTTCGCCAAGACATTCTTCGCCGAAACAATAAAACTGACGTTTCAGATGATTCGGATGAATGGAAATTAGCAGATCAAGAGGCGATCCAGCAATGTGAGGCTAACAAACAAAAAGTTTTGGCTTCCGGCGGTCTTCATATCATCGGTACTGAAAGGCACGAGTCTAGACGAATCGATAACCAATTACGAGGCCGCTCAGGCCGACAAGGCGATCCTGGTTCATCCCGATTTTACCTGTCCCTTGAAGATGATCTCATGCGTAAGTTTGGACACGATCGGATGCAGGGAATGATGGAAAAACTCAACCAAGACGAAATAGTGCCAATCGAGCATCCGTGGATTACCAAAGCTATCGGTAAGGCGCAGAAGCGAGTTGAAGACCGGAATTTCGAATTCCGGAAAAATGTGNTAAAGTTCGACGATGTTATGGATACTCAACGTGAGACTATATACGGCTTGAGAAATCAAATTTTGTCTGGTGAAAACCTGAAAGAGCAGATTTGGATTTGGCTAGATAATTTATTATCCGCTCAGATTGATGATTATCTAATACCCTCAAAGAGCCCAGAAGCCAAAGAGCCGAGCCCGGATGGCTTCATGAATTGGTTGCAGCGGACTTTTGCTTTGTCAGAACAGCATCTAGAACAAATTGATGTCGAACAGACTGACGAGCTTCAGCCAAAGATTGTTTCTATCTTGGACGATGTCTATCAAGCCAAAGAATCGGAGATGACAACTGAGGTTACTCGAGAGTTAGAACGACTGATTACCTTGGATCGAATCGACAGTTATTGGAAAGATCACCTCTATAATATAGATTACCTCAAGGAAGGCATATATCTCCGAGGATATGGTGGGAAGGACCCAATAGTCGTTTTCAAGAATGAAGCCTTCGATGTCTTCGATATCATGCAAGAACGAATTAAAGATGATGTTTGTGAATATGTATTCAAAGCACGTATTAGTGAACAGCCGAGACCACAGAAAAAGCCAAATCGATCAGGTGTCGCTGGTGTTGGTCGCTTGCCACAAGTTGGTACTGGTTCGGAACAACAGCGGCTCCCCAAAGTGGGGCGCAATGATCCTTGTCCATGTGGCAGCGGGAAAAAATATAAAAGGTGTTGCGGCTAGTCTNTATGCCAATCAAAGACGAATTATTGAAAATTTTGTGTTGTCCAGTATCNAAGNAAANGGTTCGGGCNATGACTAAAAAAGAATTGGAACAGGTTAACTCTCACATTACTGCTTCCTCTTGTATATTAATTGAATTTAGGAGTGTTNGTGGAGAGATAATTGACCAAAAATTGGAAGAAGGGTTGATTACAATTGACGAAAAAATAATTTATCAGGTCCGAAATAATATTCCCCATATGATTCCTGAGCAGGGTATTTCNGTTCCCATTGATTTCCAGTTCACTCAGCTCGAGGCGACCTGAAAATATCTGGCGAGTGTACGATTAATGGCCGTCGTTGGTGATTCCNAATCGCTATGAATATATTGTTTCTGAGTTTGCGGTGCCCATATCCACCCAATCGAGGGGACAGAATTCGAAATTATTATTTTATTAAGCATTTNGCCAAAAAACATCGGGTTACATTAGTGTCATTCGTTGAGTCNACNGACGAAATTGAAATNGCNAGGCCTTTNAATCAATTATGCCATCANGTNGAGTTCGTTTTATTCAACCGGACTNAGGCTCTTNTTAATTCGGCCTCGGGTTTTTTTTCCATAGAACCATTCCAGGTACATTACTGGAGGTCTTTGAAGATGCAGAAAANAGTCGATGAGCTTTTAGATAGAAACCAATTTGATCTCATCCACGCNCACCTATTTCGAATGGGACAATATGTTACTAAGTATAACGACAAATCCAAGGTGCTGGATCTTTGTGACTCCTTGGCTTTGAATCTAAGTCGCCGGTCCCAGATGGACCGAGGNCCCCACNTACCAATTCTAAAGTGGGAAGCTAATCGTGTNAAGAAGTACGAGATTGAAATGATGCGCTCATTTGACTATGGTACGGTTGTTGCACAATCTGACCGTGATTATCTTATATCAGAAAACCCAAATTTAAAATTAGCCGTTATACCTGTTGGTATTGANCCAGACTACTTTATTCAATCTGAACCATTAGAAGATGAAACTGTTCCTCACTTACTGTTTACTGGAACAATGAGTTACTTTCCAAATGTTGATGCTGCTTGCTATTTTTGTCATCAAATTTTGCCCTTGATTCAGGAAAAGATACCTTCGGTCCACTTCTCAATCGTAGGAAGTAATCCGAAAAAGACTGTTCAAAAATTGGCTAGCCATAGCGTGACAGTTACTGGAACCGTTCCTGATACTCGCCCTTATTTTAANCAAGCTTCAGTATTTGTTTCTCCTATGCGTTCTGGTTCAGGGTTGCAAGTCAAACATTTGGAAGCAATGGCAACTGGGCTGCCAATTGTAACAACACCTCTGGGTGCTAGTGGAATAGAAGGNACCTGGGGANAACACCTTTGTATTGCTGAAAGNCCTGAAGATTTTGCCAACCGTACCATCGAGTTAATCCAAAATTNACACCTGAGAAGANAAATCGGTAGATCAGGTCAAAATCTTGTCCGTCANAAATACAATTGGCATGTTCTTGGCAAACAACTAGAAAATGTTTACCAACAAACCTATTCANCCNATCTAGGATAAAAAAACTAAATGGCACAAAAGAAACATTTTTTTTCTATTCTACTCGATCTTCTTATTGCCAGCATTTCTGTTGGGGTGGCTATTTCGATTAGCCTTTCCATAAGTATCTCACAAAAACTGAATAATAGTTTCAGTCTTGGTCTTGACCTTTTTAGCCCCTTATTGGATATCCTGTTCATCTCAGTTTTAATGGGTCTGACCTATGTTGTTGCCTTANTGACATTTAAGTTATATGACACAATATGGTCTTATGCTGGTACCCAAGAGATTATGTCACTAGCATATAGTTGTATTGTGGGTTCAATCGGTGTTGGTCTTCTGATATGGCGGATGCTTAGTCTACCTTCTAATGCTTTTATGATTGCTACCATAAGTGGTGTATTATGTTTCATTCTTCTGGTTAGCACCAAATATACTATATCTACAAGAAATGAATGGTGGCGGCAAAAAAAGATGCACCGCCCACAAACTAGACTCCTAATAATTGGTACTGGTGAGCTTGGGGTTGGTGTACTTCGTCAACTGAGAAAAGAATCAGATAATGGTTACCTTACGATTGGATTTATCGATGATGATGCTCAAAAAGTAGGGCAACGGATACATGGCCTCGAAATACTAGGTACTACAGAAGAACTGACCTATGTGATGCGCAAATTTCGGATAGATGAAGTTGTGATCGCCATGTCATCTGATAAGCAAAGTCGCGCCAGAGAAATTATACGTTTCTGTCAGAATAAAAATTGTAGTTTCAAAGTCGTTCCGAGTATCGATGCCATTTTGGCTGACCACATCAGTATTAACCAAATTCGCGAAGTACTAGTCGAAGATCTATTAAATAGGCCCACCGTTGAGATTGATCTGCTTTCCGAGGTTTCACAGTATCTATCCGGTAAACGAGTAATGGTTACTGGAGCGGGTGGTTCTATTGGTTCGGAATTGTGCAGACAAATTGCCCAATTTCAGCCAGGGCAACTGTTGCTCTTCGGTCGTGGTGAAAATAGCCTCTACCANATACAGAATGAGTTAACTAGCTTCTACGGAAATGATAGTAGTATAAACTGTGAAACAGTAATTGGCGACATTCGAGATCATTCCAAGGTGTTCCGTATTATTGAAAAATACCAGCCACAAATCATATTCCATGCAGCAGCCCACAAGCATGTTACCTTTATGGAACTNCACCCAGATGAAGCTGTCAAAAATAATATTTTGGGTACCAAAAACCTAGTGGATGCCGCTATTCACCACCAGGTTGAATCCTTTATATTAGTTTCCTCAGACAAAGCTGTTAACCCGACCAGTGTGATGGGAGCATCTAAACGAGTAACAGAAAAACTAATTCAGGCTAAAGCACAGGGNGGTTATACTAAATTTGTTGCTGTTCGATTTGGCAATGTATTTGANAGTCGAGGCAGTGCTTTGCCNCGTTTCCGTCAGCAAATAGCCAAAGGTGGNCCAGTAACAGTTACACACCGAGAAGTAACCCGTTATTTTATGACGATTCCCGAGTCTGTACAGTTATTGATTCAAGCTGGTGCGATGGGAAATGGAGGTGAGGTTTTTATCCTAGATATGGGGGAACCTATCAAGATTTTGGATTTAGTTTGCGATTTGATCCATCTTTCAGGCCTAGAGGTCGATCGTGACATTAAAATTGAGTTCACAGGTTTAGCTCCAGGCGAAAAGCTATACGAGGAACTTCTAACCGCTGAAGAGGGAGTTACGGCTACGAAACACCAGAGAATCTTCGTGGCACAGCCCGAAACTATTGACCTGCATGGATTATTAGCACAAGTTACAGAATTACGTCAACTGGCTGTCCACNTAGACAACGAAAAAATNATTCAGAAACTGCAAGAGATAGTTCCAACTTACCAGCCTAACCGTGGTTTTATCAAAACGACGACTTCACATGAATCTAGTGAAGTCATTACGGCAGATAATGATGTTATTCATTTTACTCACCACACCAGCGAAAGTTTCGATGTTACGCATACTCGATCCAGTACTGAGACGAATTTTTGATCTGATAGTTGCTACCTGTGCCTTAATCTTTCTGGCCCCACTATTTCTTCTTTGTGCTACTGTGACCAAGTTATTGTCGCCTGGTCCCATATTTTATAAAGCCAGACGTGTTGGTCAAGATGCAACTATTTTTAACATGTATAAATTTCGGACAATGNTTGTCAATGCCGANTCTATTGGTATTGCACTTACTGCTCACGAGGATCCACGTGTTACCCCTATTGGTNGCCTACTCAGACGTTGGAAACTAGACGAGCTCCCACAACTGATTAACGTTTTGAGGGGAGAAATGAGTATAATTGGGCCTCGACCAGAAGCACCGNACTATGTCTATCATTATACAGANCATCAAAAAAAAGTATTATCAGTTCGGCCGGGAATCACTGGNCCNGCNCAGTTTGCTCATCGTGATGAAGAACAAATGCTCAAGGGNCAGACAAATCCCGAAGTATTCTACTTGGATCAGATCATGCCACAAAAAATTGCTANCGACCTAAAATACATTCACGAAAGAACTATTATCACCGACATTTGGTGGCTGTTTAAAACAGTTTTTGGTCTTTTNATCCGATAAAAACATTAAAAAGGTTAAATATATTATGCAAGNTTTACCACGAAAAGCAGTTATTCCGGCCGCCGGAATTGGAACACGTCTGCTGCCAGCAACCAAGTCACAGCCTAAAGAGATGTTNCCTGTTGGGCGTTGCCCTGTAATTCAGNACGTAGTAGAAGAANTACGAGCTGCTGGTATCAATCAAATCTTGATTATTACCAATCAGCAAAAGCGAGCAATTGAAGACCATTTTGATTATGACTCACATCTATTGGATTCACTGTATCAAACGGGAAAGTCTACACAACAGGTTGAAGACATAGGAAAAGACCTCGATNTTTTTTATGTTCGACAAGGTAGCCCAAAAGGTTTAGCTGATGCTATTGGAAAGGCCGAAGCATTTGTTAATGAAGAACCATTTGTAGTCTGTTTGGGTGATTCAATTATCGAGTCTAACCCAAAAGGCGATATGCTGAAAAAATTAATTGACATATANCAAGCTGAAAAAGCTGACATTAGCATTCTATTCGAGGAAGTAGCCCCTGAGTCTGTAGTCAAATACGGTATTGCTAAACTCAAAAATCAAATTGGTACAATTTTTGAGATTGCCGATTTAATAGAGAAACCAACTATCGAAGAATCTCCCAGTAATCTAGCGATTGCAGCCCGTTACGTCTTCTCCCCGGAGATTTTTGAATTTATTAAAAAAACCAAACCTGGCCGTAATGATGAAATTCAAATCACTGACTCAATTAGGCTAATGTTGGATCAAGGAAAGCGTGGCTTTGGTGTCCGTTTGAGCTCAGACGAAAAACGATACGATATCGGTAACTATAAAAGTTANTTTGAAGCTTTTTTTCGTTTTTCGTTGACAGATACCGAGTTTGGTGGTGAGTTTAGGAAATATGCAAAGTCTCAACTCTAAATACTAACAGGAATTACTCAATGAATCGCTCCGTTAAGCTCACTCTGATTATCATCGCCCTAGTCGTTGCCTTTTTATTCATATTCGGTCGTTTTTTTGTCAAGGGTGGAGATAGGATAGGAGATAAAGTGGCAATCGTAACGATTGAAGGAACTATTACTGAATCTGAGAAAATCATTTCACAGATTCATCAGCATCGAGATAATGCAAGTGTTAAGGCTCTGGTTTTACGCATTGATTCGCCGGGNGGAGGCGTTGCACCAGTCCANGAAATTTTTGGGGAACTTAAAAAACTGGATAAACCCATTGTTGCTTCAATGGGAAATGCCGCTGCCTCTGGTGGTTATTATTTAGCCTGTGCAGCCGAACAAATCTATGCTAACCCTGGTACACTTACGGGTAGTATTGGAGCAGTTATGCAGTTTGTTAAACTAAAAGACCTATACCAAAAAATTGGTGTCGAATATCGAGTAGTAAAAAGTGGTAAACATAAGGATATCG
Organism: Candidatus Poribacteria bacterium; assembly: GCA_002714785.1. Lineage (GTDB taxonomy): Bacteria > Poribacteria > WGA-4E > WGA-4E > UBA9662 > TMED15. The sequence continues at coordinate 11,533 of PAYP01000036.1, forward strand.
GGAATCCACAACGTGAGATGACCATCGAAGAACAAGAACTCTTGCAAGCCACAATTGATGATGTACGATCCCAGTTCATTGACGCTATTTTTCAGAGTCGTCATCAAAAAATTAGTCGAGAGGAAATTGAGATATTAGCTGATGGCCGTATTTTTTCGGGNCAACAAGCATTTAAGNACAAGCTAGTTGATGAATTGGGTAGTTTNCCTGATGCAATTCTAGGTGCAGGACAACTGGGTCAAATCAGCGGGCANCCCAAAACCATTCAAATCAAGCAAAAAACATCTTTCTTGGAACAATTACTAGATATCCNGAGTTGGCTGAGTCAAGCTGAGTCAACTCTACTACCATCTACCTCATTTCGTTACGAAGCTTACTTGCCGCTTNCTGCCCCCTGACATTGAAACGTTTAATGCCAGACTAACGAATAAATCCCCTAATCTATTGTACCTAATTCCTTCAATATGGTCCCTAGTACAAATTCTGCCAGCCGCTTTCTCGGGTANCTCAACGCCTACATTCCNTTGATTTTGTTGGCTAGNTTTTGTGCCTTAATNATTGCCATTGGGGAGTTGGGTTATGTTCACATCCTAGCTGACACTATTGACGCACTCAAACTTATTGAGGTTCACGATTTTGATCAAAATCCTCTCACTGTTTATTATTTTCAGTTAAAAAGTCAGGTTTTAATTGGCTCTGGTGGAGAATCNAGTAATCCNTTCNTCTCTTGGTTCGGTGGTTATACTTTTGAATTGTCTAATAAAAAACAAGCACTTCACNTGGTTGTTAAGATCTTGGTATGGATTTTNGGGCTAGTACTTTTAAAGGGATCGTTTGCTTATCTCAGCGATTTTTTGATGCGTCTTGTTGGTCTAAAAATGATTATCCGTTTTCGTAATGAATTGTATCAAAAAATGGTTCTAGCGCCTCTGGGTACTGTATCGGAATATCGGTCGGGCGATTTACTCTCTCGGCTGACTGATGACGTTCGTTCTTTACAGGCAACGGTAGGTTCGACGGCCAGTGTCATACGAGCATCAATTTACGTGCCCGTTTTTATCACAGTCATGTTGCTGCGAAATTTTCGCTTAACAATTCTGGCTCTTTTAGTCTTACCACCTTTGGGATATGTAATTAACCGATTTGGTCAACGTATTCGCCGAACTTCTCGTGATGTTCAAAAAAGAACAGCAGATTTATCTTCTCAGGTCAAAGAAACATTAAATAGTTTACCAATTATCAAATGCTTTAGCGCCGAAGAAAAAGAAATTGAGCGTTTTGCAGATACTACTACTCGTCAATACCATCCGGCGATGAGGCGAATACGACTTTCTGCGATGTTACCTCCGTTGATCGAAGTAGTTAGTGTTATTGGTATTTCTACCGTATTTGGACTTGGTTGCTGGCAAGTCATACAGGGTAATCTAACAACAGGTTGGTTTATTGGTTACATTAGTATGATCAGTTTGATGTTCAAACCTTTACGAACAATTGGTCAATTCAACACCATTTTTCAACAAAGTGTGGCTTCGGCTGAGCGAATTTTTCAAGTTCTCGATTTTCCGTCTGAACGTGATGGCAATGNACCTCTGAAGCCACCATCAGGTGGAGGTATTAAATCTAGGGNAGTTGTATTTGATAATNTTTCGTTCGGNTATAATCAGNAAGAACTAGTTCTACATGATATTAATCTAAAAGCCGAGGCTGGACAGACAATAGCATTAGTTGGTACAAGTGGTAGTGGAAAAACTAGCCTTGTCAACCTAATTCCACGTTTTTATAATCCAAGTCGGGGNCGGATATTGATCGATGGACAGGATATCAGCAATCTGCAATTAAGAAGCTTACGCCAAGAAATTGCTGTTGTGACGCAAAATCCAATTTTGTTCGATGGCACAATTATGGAAAATGTAGCTTATGGNCGGTCGACCGCTACAGATCAAGAGATTATTGCAGCCTGTATTGTTGCTAATGCAGATGGCTTTATCCGTGATTTTCCAAAAGGATACCAAAGTAGAATTAGCGAAAACGGACAAAATCTTTCTGGNGGAGAAAAACAANGATTAGCTATCGCNCGAGCNATATTAAAGAACTCTCGCATTTTATTACTTGATGAAGCTACTTCTTCTCTGGATAGTGAGTCTGAAACCTCAATCCAATCAGCTCTGTCTGAACTNATGGGCCAACGGACAACGTTTGTTATAGCTCATCGTCTATCGACCATTGTTAATGCTGATCAGATTTTGGTTGTTGATAAAGGAAGGATTACTGAACGAGGTCAGCATAGTGAACTCCTGCAAAAAANAGGTCAGTATGCACGCTTACATCNGATGAGCNTCAACAACATATCTGCANGTTCNGAATAGGTGTGGCCTGAATTTAATTTTAGTCGGTTGATGAAATNTGTTGAACTNCTTGACGCCGTTGACGATTAGTCAAATAGGTTTCGTTTTCAATCCAGGTTCCATCCTTGACGAATCCCCAAACTCGGCCTTTAGGCCCCATAACAAAGAGTGTCCAGCATGGAAGCTCTTTGTCTTCCACGTCTCTTCTAAGTTCGATCCGGTGCAAAGTCCGGCTAGAACGAAAACTTATACTANCAAATCCGCGCCATTGGGGTCGTTTTTTTCGAACCATATGCTCCCAATACCCTCCTTTAAGGATAATAGAAATCCAAGGCCAAGGGTGATCGTGTAAATCATCTTGGTCAGACTTCAGGATTTTATGTANTACAANATTGAAGGGGAAATTGCCACGGTCTTTCAGAAACAAATAATAGCGAATCAGGTATGGTTGATTATTATCACGATCCATGATAACACGGATGCGCCTGGCCAGCAGGCCTCGTAGTTTTTTGGTGAACCAATGGAGTGTGTTTTGCAATCGTTGAATCATNGTATGATCCTTANTTCAACAACCAAAACGCCCTGAGCTGGTTTAGGTTACATAAATAACAATTAATNTCTTTCCATGTGATTTAATTTCACGTNAATTCTATTAAAAACTGATCGATNGNATTTTGACCAAAGTCAGTTAAATAAAGTANCCCGTTATTTCTTTCAACACAGCCATTTTGTTCGGCATAAAAAATCACCTTTTCCGTAAATGATTCATCCCAGTGTAAATGGTAATGTACTTGATCCAAGTCATAAGGAACCATTTGATAATTGTCTTCTGTACTATCATTTGAAATATTNTGATTGTTTAAATAGATCAGTAACATGTTTTGGGCAAAAAACAGTTTCTGTTGTAATCTACGAAAAAAGATAGNTATCATTCCACGTTTGGGTGCAAACAAGAAGGCTAACAAAAATGTGAAGCCTGTCATCGTCGCCATAGCACCGGCAATTGAAGCATCAAGCTTGATTGCCACTCCATAGCCGCAGACCGCACTAACGGCACCAGTCAAGCTGCTCAGAATGAGCATAGTCGAGAGGCGATCTGTTAGCAGATAAGCAGTTGCTGGTGGTACAATCATTAAAGCTATTACCAGAATTGCTCCAACCGCGTCGAAAGCTCCAACGGCAGTTACTGATACCAGAGACATTAATCCATAGTTTATTAGTATCGGTGAAAAACCGAGTGATGTAGCTAAGCCAACATCGAAAGTTGAGATTTTTAATTCTTTATAGAAAACAAACATCGATAGTAATGCTATCACTAAAATGAAGCTCATTGTGACTAGTGCACGTGGTAAATTCCAACCGAAAAATACAATTCGGTCAAAGGGAGAAAGTGCAATTTCACCTAGTAGGACTACATCTTGGTCGATGTGGACACTNCCAGCGTATCGGGTAACTAAAATAACACCCAAACTGAAAAGGGCTGGGAAAACAACACCGATAGCAGCATCTTCTTTAACTAATTGTGTTTGGTGGAGAAGTTCGACTAAGCTGACGGTTAGGATTCCCGTGGCTGCGGCTAAGATTAGCAAAACGGGCGAATCAATTCGGCCTGTGATAAAGAAACCAATCACAATACCTAACAATACAGAATGACTAATAGCATCGCTCATCAGGGACATCTGGCGCAAAACTAGAAAAGTACCAGGCAACGCACAAGAAACTGAGACTAACACCGCAAGCAACAAAATTTCGGTTTGAGGTGTCATATGNTCTGACTAATCTAGATCTGTAAGGCGATGAGGAAATTTATAGCTTCTCTTTAATACTTGCCAGATCACACCGCGTTCAGGAGCAAAAACTAGAGAAAAAATAACAATCAAGCTAATACTAATTACGATCATTGGCCCTGTGGGAGTCTTAGCAGAAATACTACTGATAATGGCACCTGCTGTACCTGCAACGGCACCAAAGAATGCGGCGAGCCCTATCATCACCGATAATTTGTTCGTCCACTGGCGGGCTGCTACAGCTGGTGCAACGATCATGGCACTCATCAAGACAACACCAACGGCCTGTAGGCCAATTACAATTGCTAACACGATTAGCGTCATTAATAGAATATCTAAGGTTTTGATTGGTAGCCCGAGGCTCTGAGCAAAGGTAGGGTCAAAACTGAGCAGCTTGAATTCTTTCCAAAACAGAAGCATTACGCCAATAGTTAAGCTGCCTACAATAGCCATAATATGGATGTCCCGCTCGAGTAATGCGGCAGCTTGGCCAAATAGAAATTTGTCTAATCCACTTTGACTAGAATTGGGTAATTTTTGAATCAGAGTCAACATAAAGATACCGATGCCAAAGAAAACAGCTAAGATAATACCTAGAGCTGCATCCTCTTTAATCCGAGTCTGACGAACAATAGTGGATACTAGTAATATAGCGAGCCAGCCAATGAGAGCAGCACCCACCATCATGACAAAAGGGGTTTTTCTACCGGTAATTAGAAAGGCTAAGCAGATACCAGGCAAAGTAGCATGAGACACAGCATCCCCAATCAAACTTTGCTTTCGTAGGACGGCGTAACTACCCAGCGCACCACTAACAATGCCCAAAATAGCAGCGCCTGTGGCTACCGTCCGAAGTGTATAATCGAAAAAAAGATCGTGTAATATCTTCACCTTATTGGTTCGATGAAGAAGTTATTTCGTTGAATACAGGGAGGTTAGTAGCAGATTCCAATTTGCTCAAAAGTCCGATTCGGTCTCCGTAAGTCTGGCGCAAGTTATTTTTATTGAAAATTTTTTCTACCGGACCACTAGCGATTCGGCGTACATTTAGTAACGTTACCCAATCGAAGTAGTCTGCTACTGTTTGCAAATCATGGTGAACAACTACCATTGTTTTACCTTCTTTCTTTAGGTCTTGAAGCAATGTCACAATTGCTTGTTCGGTGGTAGCATCAACACCCTGAAATGGTTCATCCATTAGATATATTTGCGCATCTTGAATTAGGGCGCGAGCTAAGAAAACACGTTGTTGTTGACCTCCAGACAGCTGACTGATTTGACGATCCTTCAATTGCAAAATACCAACTTTCTCCATTGCTTGGCCAGCCAGACGTTTTTCTTTTTTGCCTGGTCTAGAGAACCAGCCCAAGCTTCCATAACGACCCATCATTACTACATCTTCAACAGTAGTAGGAAAATCCCAGTCCACGCTGCCGCGTTGTGGTACATAACTAACTAAATGCCGCTGTTGGCGATAAGGCTTACATTGGATTAAGGTTTTTCCGGAAACAGAGGGAAGTAACTCTAAAATAGCCTTAATTAGCGTTGTTTTCCCAGCACCGTTAGGTCCAATAATAGCCATTAGAGATCCGGATGGAACTGTCAGATTAATATCCCATAAAACCGGCTTGTCGTGGTACGCTACGGTCAAATTAGAGATTTCGATAGCTGATGAGTTAGCTGTTTTCAACATTAGTCACCTTCGGTTAACCCATCAACAATAATATCGATATTATGTCGAATCATACCCGTATAAGTGCCCTGGGCACTTACTGAATCGCCCATAGCATCCGAAAATAATTCGCCGCCTATTTTAACAGCAAAACCACGTGCTCTAACAGCTGCCTGAACAGCTTCTATGCTTTGTCTAGGGATAGAAGACTCCACGAAAATAGCTGAGATCTGTCTGTCTGCAATAAACTGAGCTAATTGACGGACATCAGCAGTACCGGCTTCAGTAACAGTACTAATTCCCTGAAGTCCAAGGACTTCAAAACCATAAGCCCGACCAAAGTAACCAAAAGCATCATGTGCTGTGACCAAGACACGCTGATCGCTTGGGATTTGACTCGCTGATTTTTGCACATAATCGTGAAGTCCTGTTAGCTTTAGTAAGTATCGCTCTGCCTGCTGTTGAAAATCATCTCGAAGTGAAGGAGACCGCTGAATCAAGATATCACGAATTGATTCCGCGACTTTACTCCATAAGGAAACATCAAACCAAATATGTGGGTCATAAGCCCCCTCAAATTCAGGTGGAGCCATTAATTTTGATCGATCTAATTGATCAGTTACACAAAAAACCCGATGTGTATATTGATCGGCTAAGCGCTCTAAAACTCCACCCATACCAGCTTCAAGATGTAAACCATTATATAGAATCAAGTCGGCCTGCGATAACCGTTCGACATCTCCGGCACTAGCTTTATAGAGGTGAGGGTCGACACCTGAGCCCATTAAGCTAGTGACCACAATTTTGTCTCCTCCAATTTTTGCCGCCACGTCTGCTATCATTCCAGTAGTCGCAACCACCTGTAACGGCCGTCCCTTGACCGAAGTCACTAATTTCTGATTATTAAGTTTAGTTGAGGTTTCAGTTGTTTTTTGATCGGAGCAACTCAAAAACAAGAACAAAAAAGTAATATTCAGAAACAGCCAGGCAAATGCGTAGTCTCGTATCTTACTTTTCATCTTCATCTTCATCTGATTGGGAGGGTAATAAGCGGTCTTTATTGGTTAAGAGAGTGACGAAAATACAAGTTGTAACACTTTGTCCAATAACGCAGTCTTCATAGCTTTTAGTTCGATTATCAGTATTAACCGCAGTTCGGCGAATAGTGAGTAAATTGTCAAATGGGGTGACCGAAATGACTTCTATTTCGGTTTGAGGATAAAGCCCTAATTTGCCAAGATACCGAAGCATTTCTGCATCATCGTCAGAGACCTCAGTAATGATAGCTTGATCGCCAACGGATAGCTCAGATAACAAGGTTAGATTTCTGTGCCCGATAGTGCCATCTCTGGCTGGTATAGGTGCACCATGTGGATCTAAAGTAGGATATCCCAAAATCTCATCGATTTTGTCTTCCAGCTCCTCAGACAAAATATGTTCCCACTTTTCAGCTTCGTCATGAACTTTGTCCCAAGAGACACCTAAGGCTTCAGCCAAATATAGTTCTANTAATCGGTGGTGACGAAGAACTTCGAGGGCAATTTTCTCACCTGGTGGTGTTAATGTTACCCCCTGATACCTCTCATATTTAACTAGATTAGAAGCCGCCAATTTCTTGATCATGCCAGTCGCCGAGGCCGGGCTAACCCGAATTTGCTCTGCTAAATCCGAAGTGGTTACAAGTGTGTTTCTTTCCTGCAATTTGTATATTGCTTTTAAATAATCTTCAATTGCTTGTGATGAATTCATTAGGTTGAATAAATACCAGTCATGTTAAAAAAAAAATTATTTTAAATAAAACTATAATTTAGGCGCGCCTAAATTATAGTTTCGCCTAACAATACTGTCAAGTGATTTCTTCAGGTTTTAGATCTAACGTCAGCGGCCAAAATCAGCTTGAAATTAACGCTAAAATGACGCGATTGTTAATTAATAAATAGGAAGAGAAGGCAGACGAATAAAATTTAAAGTAAGAAATCTGGATTATCCATCTTGGCAACTGGAGCGAACTTTTCACTAAGTCAATTAATTTAAGACTGGTTTTCATCATACTTAAGCAACATACGGATAATACCCGAAGAAGACATATAGTCGATAAAATTCTACGAATCACATCAGAGAAAATGGTAAGAATCAATAACCTCGAAAAAAAAACCAAAGTGTTCCCTGGTCAATCATCTGCCCACATACGATTGGGAAGCCAGATAGCAGNATNATTTAGAAGCTAGCTTGTCTATCGTCATTAAAGTCAATGNTAGTAGGAACAATAGAGATAAAGTACTGTTCACTTTTCGACATAAAAGAGAGCTATGGTGAACAATAAAGAACCGACGATGAACAAATTGAGGAACTATAAAAAAGTTACTTTAAGAANNCAGGAATCNTGGTCNGACACTTAGANTACAACTGATAACCTATCCTCAAAGATGANGACGCAAAGATTCTTAGGTATTAGNTACNATAGAAGAACATGGAACTTNCTATTTTAGTAAACTGATCTCAAGCGGTCAGATTAANCGTTTTGAAAAAAATCCGAAGAAGCTATTCGGTGTTAGCTAGATGATATACAATGCCTCATAGATTAAAAAATTTAACCTATGAGGAGTTGACTTAATTACTTCGACTGAAAAAGGAAATGATGGATATTAGTTAAGAACGGTAAGACATATCCCATTGGTCATTAGCTTCCAACTATATTTCGCTTCCGGTTTATGAACTTTGAATGAAAACGATGATATAATCATNATACTCTCACAGAAAGACATTCTATCTTTTTCGGTTTCTTGTTTGGTGAATAAATTCCGTTATTACTCTAGTTTCTGATTTTTTAAAGCTGTATTGAATAAGAATTAGTTGTTAACATACTAAACTGAAAAGANGTAACGTAGGATTNCNACCAAACAACCTATCAATCTAATCTATTGGCCGAGNNACTGAGAATTGAATCGAAGATTTTGCAATCAATTACATTTGATTTGTCATCTAAATTCAATCTTTTTTCAAAAAAACACGATTTTTAGCTGATGATGATAACCTTCACAAATGGTTTTTCATGTAGGTCTCATTAACTGAGGCAAAGAGTGTTTTCTGTCTCAAAATATTGGATTTGGTTTCTTCTCAGTCTACTAAAATTACATCCATTCCCTTTTCAAAAAGGTCATTTAATAACCAAACCTATGAGATTTATTACGGAAACTGGGTCTTGGACAGTATATTCTCAGATTTCTTTCACTGAAACCTCTGTAATCAGATTTATNAAGAAAAAGACTTCTAAATCTAAAATTTGCCTATACCAGAGACAGATCTGAGATTGTTTCCCAAGGAATTTTTGACATTTTGAAGAATAGAGGTTACTTATTTTAGTAGCTGTTAGATATTATGCAATATCTTGCATTCGGTTGTGGTAGTTTGTTTTATATTTTTTGCTTTTAATTAAGACTAGGTTAATATTAAAAAATTAAAATAGAAGGAGAACTCTAATTGATGCTATTAAGATTAATTATAGTAAGAGTAATTATTTTTTCAGCTGTGACAACTAGCTTGAGTTGGCTTCAAACTGAAGCTGGTGTTTGGCGAGACGACTTTGAAGACAAGCGCATTAATGAATGGAAAATCTATAATGAAGATCGTACCGTAGAAAAATGGTGGATTAATCAAGGGACAGCCGTTGGTGAAATCTTCAGGGATGGATTCATGAGTTTGTGGCTAACAGGAAACGAAGACTGGAATAACTATTCACTTTCTTGCCGCGCCAAATTAATCAAACAAAAAAATAACACTGAGCCATATTTCGGTTTAACTTTATATGACGCTGGAGAAGAAAACGCTCGTTATCTTTTCTTCGTATATTTTAATGGAATGTCGGCTATCGTTAAATCAACACCTACAGGTGGTGCATCCGTTCCCTTTCCCTTTGTAGCTGANGAAAATACTTGGTATGACATAAAGGCGACCGTCAAGGAAAATCTGCTCGAACTTAGGATCAACGGAGACGTCGTTGGGGCGGCCCAAGACGCTGAACCGCTAAAATCAGGTCAAGCAGGTTTGGTTATTTCTAATGCACGTGTTCAATTTGACGACGTTGCAATTAGCGGCGAGGAAATTCCTAATGGGGGGCCTGGTAAAGCTCGACCCGTGGATGTAAAACAGAAGCTAATTAGTACTTGGGCGAATATTAAGCAAATTGCCACCAATTAACTATAGCCGTGGTTATTCANAGCCCATGATTAATTTGTTCGCGTGANCATAAATGATATATCTGTTNGTACCGGTGAAAGAAGTAGGGGCAATGTAGGCTTGAACAGTAAGATGTGCCGGGAAAAACGAATAGGGCTATGAAGTCTAGCCTGTGCCTGTAGAGCTAAACTAGTCATGGAAAGTCGTTAATATAAATGGGAAGCCACTTGGAACATTNTAACCCGAGAAAGANCCGACTCAAGGTATTTATGCCGTAGAGGTGTGAAACTCAATATTCCANGAAGATTAAGTTTCCAAAAAACAGAAATCATCAAAAAGTTTTTAATAACTTACGTCCCTATTATTTCCTGAATTTTTTGAAAACTAAAGTAACTTTCCCTTATCTGACTGNGCAAAATCCAGATTTTCCTTCATACAAATTTTCAATATTCTCTATGTTAATTCCGGGCTGCCTTGGATACTATATGTTTTTGAATCGTATTTCTACGATCTGACTTCGGAAAAATTTACTACTCGCAAGCAACTCCGTATCGCTCTTAACCTTAACTGTCTTACCGTCGAGTTGAAAATCTTGAAAGGGTAATCTAAGTTTGTGANCAGTGGGGCNGCTTTTCTCTGTAATTTCAAATGTGAGGATACNGTTTTCGGGAGACAAAAATCTAATTTGCCTGTTCAGCTCTCCACTTTTGGTCCACNCATAGCACTTTGCCACTATTGAGAGCATCTAAAACTACAATTGTCTCCTACTCTTTCAACATGAAGAAGAAACTCTTCTTAATTGAGATCAACAACATAGTTGGTTTCANTTTCTCTTGATACTTCTTCTAAAAGTCTGCGATCTTCACGCGATATATTTTTAATAATGGGAATTTCCTCTGTATAGTTTTGTATTTGGGAAAAGAAGATTTTTCTAAAAATCCTAGTCGTTGAAGTTTCCTTGACTATTCTATGGTAACAAATGGTGTGCTTTTCAAATCTTATTCAATATGATTAAAACTTGAATAAACTATATAATGGTAGTGATTATCGGGGCACATTCCGACGGAGTGATAAAATTCTGTAGCCCATACTAGAAATTTACTAAATCAATCTCCTCGTTTGTATAGTAATTGGTCTTGAAAAAGNTAATATTAGTCATAGTAAATATGTCGTAACAAATCTAGGATGGCGTAACATGTTATAATCGATTATTGGGGCAGTAATAGAAGTATTTTATGTAATAAACAATTAGCCCAAGGAGCCTATAAATTTGCAAACATCCAGTGAACCTCAAGAAGCCACTTCAACCGAACTAGACTCAGTTTCAATTATCCCACTAGGTGGGTTAGGTGAGTTTGGTAAAAATATGATGGTCTATGAATTTGGCCAAGATATAGTAATTGTTGATGCGGGCATTATGTTTCCTGAACATCATACACCAGGTATTGACCTAATTGTCAATAACATTGAGTATTTGGTTGAACATAGGAATAAAATTCGGGGTGTAGTTATTACTCACGCACACGAAGATCACATGGGAGGTCTAAGTTTTTTACTACGAGAGATTAATATACCAGTCTATGCTACNAAACTGACACTGGCTTTAGCCTCCGGCCGACTTAAAGAATATCACTTGCTCAGTCAAGCTGAACTACACACAATCGACACTGATACTCCCTTAGAATTAGGTTGCTTCAATATTGAATTTATCAATGTGACACATAGTGTGCCGGATGCGGTAACCTTGGCTATCCATACTCCCGTAGGGACCATCGTACATACTAGCGATTTCAAATTTGATCAAACACCAATTGACAATAGACCGACAGACTTGCACAAACTAGCCGCTATCGGTGCTAAGGGTGTCCGTTTACTATTGTCCGATAGTACAAACGTGGATCGGTCAGGTTTTTCCCCCAGTGAACGTAGTATTTTTGAAAAGCTAGATCAAATTTTTAGGCAAACTGAAAATCGACTTTTCCTTTGTACTTTCTCATCTAGTTTGCATCGAATCCAGCAGTTCATTGATCTGGCAGTTTCCCACCGACGACTGGTTGCCATCACCGGCCGGTCAATGATTAGCAATATTCGTACAGCTTCNGAATTGGGTTATTTAAATCTTCCACCTCACCTGTTAATTGATATTAAAGACGTTGAAAGGTTTGCTCCAAATGAAGTGTTAGTTTTATCAACAGGAAGTCAAGGTGAGCCTCGATCTGCTATGGCCTTGATGGCAACCAACCGACATTCTATCCTCAAAATAAATCCCGAGGATACTGTAGTTATTTCAGCCCGACAAATTCCTGGCAACGAACAAGCAATTGGTCAGATGATTGATAACCTNCTAAGGCGGGAAGCCATCGTTATACACGAAAACAACGCCGATATCCATGTATCGGGACATGGGGCCTACGAAGATCTAAAACTGATGCTCAGTTTAGTTCGGCCTAATTGTTTCGTACCTCTACATGGTGAATATAGGCACTTGATTGAACATGCTAAACTTGCTGAATTAACAGGAGTACCTCCTCAAAATATCATAGTGGCTGAAAACGGCGATCGCGTACGCTTAAATTTGGTGGATTGTTATCTAGATGGCCAAGTACCCGCTGGGGCTGTTTTTATTGATGGGAAGACTGAATCTACTAGCGATATTGTGTTGCACGATAGAAGGCTTTTGTCTAGCGATGGTATTGTTGTACCAGTCGTTCATTTAGACCGTCAAGGTCAGCTAGTATCACCTGTCGACTTGGTAACACGTGGCTTTGTCCATCTTGATGTTTCCGAAGATCTCATAATTGAATCAAAACAGATAGTAACCCAACTGATTCAAGATTTAGATGACACTATCAAGAATCAACCAGAAAAAATACAAGAACAAATACGTCTAGTACTGCGACGATTTCTGAAGAACCAAACAGGGAAAATTCCAATCATCCTGTCGTCAATTTCTCAACCTAGCTCAACTGAAAATAAGCTTCTAGACTTCTCTGAAAGCGAGAATCAAACACGTGAGAAAAGTCAAAATTCTGAGATCTAATCTAAATTATTTAATCACAATCACCGTTGTACTCATTGTATTTATCGGAGGTATGAGTTGCTCAGGAACAAGTGAGATACTCAAGCTAGCCGACACAGCTCAAGCTGCAGAAGAAGTGGGTATAGAAAACCCTACAGTGGAAGCAAACAATCAATTTGGCCTTCAACTTTTTCAGCGACTTTATCAGACAAACAAAAATCTATTTATTTCACCTCTTAGTATTTCGATAGCTCTTACTATGACCCTTAATGGTGCTACTGGAGATACTCAACAAGAAATGAAGAAAGCTCTAGCTTTGTCTGACTTAGACTTAGAAACAATTAATAGTGATTTTGGTAATTTGCAAAAAAGCTTGCAGCTCAATTCATCCCGAATCAAATTGCAAATTGCCAATTCACTTTGGGGAAGAGAAGATCTCGTTTTTGACTCTGACTTTTTGCAAACTAATAGAGACTACTTCAATGCTACGCTGCAAAGTGTTAACTTCAAAAACCAGCAATCAATAACTGATATCAACCAATGGGTTAAAGACAGAACAAGTGGGAAAATAGATCGGGTCATTAGTCAGGTGGAACCAGAAACAATCCTATTTCTAATTAACGCAGTCTATTTCAAGGGTAACTGGACGAAGGCTTTTAATCCGAAGAAAACAACAAAGCGTAAGTTTTTTTTGATAGATGGTAGCCAAAGAACAGTCGATATGATGTCGCAATCAGGCAGATATCTGACTTATAAAAATTCGGATTTTCAAGCCATTCGACTACCTTATGACAATGGAAGATTAGGCATGTACGTTCTCTTACCCGACTCAAAACATAGCTTAACTGATTGGGTTACTGAACTGACTATTACAAACTGGAAAGTATGGCAGCCTCAGTTTGTAGAACGGGAAGGAAATGTGGTTTTGCCTAAATTCAAAGTCGAATACGAGAAGGACTTAAATAGCTATTTATCAGCATTGGGCATGAAGCGAGCTTTTGTTCCTAACCAAGCAGATTTTAGTAATATTTGCAAAAATCCTTCGGACCTTTATATTGGAGGAGTCAAACACAAAAGCTATATCGAGGTTGCTGAAGAAGGAACTGAAGCCGCTGCTGTAACTTCAGTTCAGGTTAGAACCACTACTATCCAACCTAACCAGCTTTATTTTGTTGCTAATCGCCCCTTCGCTTTTATCATAGAAGATCAGTGGACTGGCAGCATATTATTTCTAGGAATTATGGCGAATCCATAGTTCTTGGCTCAAAAACAAAACCAACGTTGTGAAATCAAAATATCTGGCGTTCGTTTTTGTTCCAGTAAATCCCTAGAAGCCAGTTGTTAGGGCTGCATACAAACTCAGACCAGAAAGCTCAACTTGCTGTGTCATATCGCCAGACGAAATTTTCACACCTGAGGTAAATGCCAAATTGGGAGTAAGACGGTAAAACAGGTTGAGTGCGTATGCTCGAATAGCAGAAAATTTTTTATCCGAATGTGTACGAATCTGTTTGTCGGATATAGAACCGAAAACGGTCGTTTTTTGGCCAACTCTGTAGCGGGCTGAAATGCCATAAACCCAACGATTATTGAGATCATAAATCAGAATATCAAGATCTCCTTCTGAGTCAGGTCTTTTGCTATCCCAATAACGTAAGTATTGCCCAAATAACTCAACCTGAAAACGATGTTTTATATAAGCTAATCCGCCATCTAACAGCAGGTTAGAACCTTGGCGAAAATATTTTTTTTGGTCAAGCGTTTCGGGAGTATGGTAAGTATAGACAGCATCGCTACGCCACTGAATCGTGTCTTTCCCCACGTCGATTCCGACAGCCATACTGTATTCTTGGCCTGGATCATAAACAGGGTTTTCAATCATGAAATCCAAGTATTTTTTCAGGTAGCTATCGCGATACAAGTAGTTCGCACCTAAACTAACGGTTGCGTTGGAAAAAGAGTGCACATAACCAGTCCCAAGATTGAATCCCCACCCTTCACCTAATCGACCAACCTCAAAATCAAGAGACTGGTCAAACAAGGCCGCCGAAACCATGTTCTCTTCTCGATTAATCTCTTTCTTGCCGGTTGGCAAACTCAAGCCACCTACGAGAAGGAAACGATCGGAAAATACGTGAAATAGCTTGGCTTTAACATCTCCAAACCCTAGCAACTCAATTCGCTCAATATCTGGCTGACTTCCTACACTTTTGGATTGCAAATCAGATCGAACATGAGACTGCGTTATTTGTATTCGAGTCCGGCTGGAAAGTGAAAAGTCAACATTTAAAGGCAAAATTAACTGAGTTATAGTTTTTTGCTGTTCCTGGTCAGTTAATTGCCAATTTTGGAACTTGGGTTGGGATGAAATACTCATCCGTCGAGTAATTAACGAAGGCTGGTCAAAAGAGTCAGCTTCAACCAATCGAGGATGCAAAGCCAACAAAGCCAGTATTATGAAATAGTGTAAAAAAGAAAGTTGCCTCTGCATGACTGTTCCTTGAAATGATTCAGATTAGTTAGTAATAACAATCTGAATCTCATTTTGGGGTGGATCAATATCGCCCTCTCGGGGAGCATCAGCTGCGGCCGGTGGTGCAAATTGGCGAGAGAGGAATCGGTTCATTCGGTTTAAGCGTCGCTGACGAGCTTTCTCAAATTTAGTGCCATCCGTGACCAATTTATCGATTTCATCCAAACTCTGATTAGTAGCCACGGCCATTAGCCGAACATAGTTCAGTTGATCAAGGGCTGGTTGAAATGCGGGATCTTCCTTCAAGGAAAGTTGCAGATGCTGTTCAGCTAGTTCTAGGTCATATTTATCGCTAGCGTCTAGACCTCGTCCATAAGCTATAACCGCCGGCAAACTGCGAGTTGATTGGNGTTTGATTGCTCGTTTTTCTCTCGAAGTGGCTTCAACACCAAGTGCATCTAGAATATCTGACACCATTTCTTTTTGTAATTCAAAAAAATCTGCTTCGGGGCCTTGTTGAACACTAGCAGGTTCTACTTGTCCTATTTTCCTACTATCGATAACATTCGCATTAAGTCGTAAGTCAAGTTCGGCTAAGCCTTCAATTGTACCTGTACAGACTTTACTTGCTCCTAATAGGCGACCGATTCTTTCTTGGCTAGCTTGGTTAAACACAGAATCTTGTTGCAGTTGCATTTGGTCTAACTGNCGTTGTAAGTCCAACCGAGGGATTACTTGCAANGCACTAACTTTGTTTAGATCACTAATGATCAAATCAGTTANTGCTTTTTGTAANGGTCTCAGGCCATCTCGTCCAGACAANAGTTCAAAGTAAAAAACAGCAACTGAATTTGTGGGGATCGTTGTTAGNTCTATNTGGGCTTCATTCTGAACAGCGTTTTCTGCNAGCTGCGTCAGGTATTGATTACGNAAACGAACNAGTCGGGCTTGGGTTTGATAGACGATTTCNGGTGAGTCNTTTAGATCAACAAACNTCTCNTAAGCCGCAATCGCTTGATCATATTGTTGACCGTTTTCCAAAGCCATCCCTAAATACAAAGCNGTTCGCTCATCTTGTAGCGTCTGAGACGCTATTTGTAGGTGAGTCACAGCCTGTGGGAAAAATCGTCCTCGATAGTACGTAATCCCCAATTCACGGTGAGCTTCATCTTGNCCCACATTCTCATCCGCAGCAGCGGTAAAGTAGTCAGCAGCAGCTTTCAATTCCCCCTGAGCTAGAAAATCCTGTCCACGATCATAGTTAGAAATTCCACAACCAAATAAAAAGAGACAAAACAAAAAAGAATGAGCAACTATTATGTGTTTCAATACACTTCCCCAACTAACAGGCAAAATATACACCCNGTCAGTATAGCAAAAAACATACNACCAATCAAGTCCTTTGTAGACTTGAACAGACTGAGTANATTTAGCCTTTAGTGAAGCCTAAACGCTGCTTTTTCTCCAGGAACAGGTGAATTATCGAAAGCCCCTCTTTGCCGAACTGCGATTTCGCCACCGTTATCAACAATGCAAGCCTGTTGAGCTTGGTGTGCTTGTTCGTTGACAGCAACTGGGTCTAGGTATTGAGCCAGTCTGTTTTNAAAATCACTCAAAACCGATTGATGATCGAGGCATAAAGATAAATCGTCACACTCGTCCGGATCATTATCCAAATCGAATAATTGAGGTCTTTCGTTAACATAGTGAACATACTTATATCGAAGATCTCGTAGCATGTAAACCGCATCTTGAGAACCAACAGCGTGATATTCAGAAAAGACAGTCCNNTTCTGACTTGGCGAATTGATAATAGACCATAGTGATTCGCCAGCCAGTTCTGTCCAACTAATTTCATCGTCTGTTGGATTAGCTCCCATAGCTTCGATGATGGTGGGATAACTATCAACCAAGGAAACTGGTGTGTCAACGATCGTATCCACCGGAATGTCGGGACCGGCCATTATCATTGGTACTGCTACAGATTCTTCATACATCGTAAATTTCCCGTATAGCCCCCTTGCTCCAAGTGAATCACCATGGTCAGATGTATAGATGATGCGTGTGCTATCAGTCAATCCACACTGATCTAATGTTTTTACAACTTGGCCAATTTGATAGTCTAAGTAGGTGCAGACTGCGTAATAAGCGAGGTGGAGTTGCTGAATCTCGTTTTCGGTAAAGGGTTGATCATANGCAAAGAAACTACGGAATCTGTCAATTGCTGTGTGGTCAGGCCAGTCTTCAGGAGCGGACTGGGGCAGAAGTTTGACTTGCTCAATCGAATACTGATTGAATAAATCAGATGGAGCAATATAGGGAGGNTGAGGACAAACGAACGAAAGAAACAAAACCCAAGGGTTTTCATCGTGTTGGTGTGTTTTTATCCACTGACAAGCATTATCAGTATTACGTTGATCATACTGTAGATAGGTGGAATCCCCAGAACTAGCCTGGTAAATCTCACCTCGTTTGTCCCGAATTGGTGGGGCTTGGCGGATACAAGCCAAGACGTCCCCTATTCCATCTACTACATGTAGAGGTTCTACCTCTCGGCTGAATCCATGATCGACTCCATTTCCACTGAAGTGTAATTTACCAATCGANTCAACNTGATGTCCTTGCTCTCTGAGATGATGTCCNCAACTTCTGATTTGCCCATCATAAGGGAAGGCATTATCCCAATAGCCGATTTGATGAACGTACNGNCCTGTTGCTAAAGACGCACGAGCCGGCACACATATTGGACAATTAGTATAAGCATTGGTGAAACGTGTACCCCTTTCAGCCAAACGGTCTATATTCGGAGTTTCAACACTAGGGTGTCCATAACAGCCTAGTAAGTCTCGGTTGTGCTGATCTGAAATGATATACAAAAGGTTTTTTGGAGTAGGGTCGCTAAAAGCCATAAAGTTATTTGCCTGCCGATTAGTAGAAGAGAAAAGCCAATCACATGCTAAAAAATTAGCTTCCATAAGTCAAGGTTGCGATTTTATTGTACATTGGACACCACAATTCCTGTTGATGAATCTTGATCTATTTGGTTAATGTTCTAGGACAAAAATGACCCAATATTATTTACTTTCTATTACAGTCGTGTTAGGATGTGTTTGTCGTGTGGAGTAGGTAGATTACCTTCTTCCTAGAACATAATTATATTCCTTGACATGAGAGGTCATGAGATAAGTGTTACGAAAGATAAAATATGCCTATTTAGGTTTGTTCTTTTTGTTATTTGCCGGTTTAGTGAACACTAGTTATTCTAAAACCGATATTGATGAGTTAATGAAATCAGCCGTTGGTGTTTGGCTATTCGATGAAGGAAAAGGCAAAGTTGCCAAAGATCTTTCCAAAGAAGGTAACGACGGTGAGCTAGTCAAGAATCCGACATGGGTTAAAGGTAAATTTGGTCAAGCTCTCGAATTCAATGGGAAAGACAATTGCGTCCAAACTGGAGAAAAATTATTAGACAACCTTAAGGAGTTTACGATCCTATTGTGGGTAAACACTGGCAAGATCACCGCTAATCGTGTGGGCTTGGTTGGGCAAAATGACTCTCCGGAGTTTGGTTTTATTAATCCAACAACGATTAATATGTGGACGCCTAAATCAAGTTTAGATGCACCACCATGGAAGCATGGACACCCGTCTAAAGGTTGGCATCACATTGCTGCTGTAGCGACAAAGAAAAACCTGAGAGTTTATCTTGATGGTGAAGCTGCTGAGGGTGGTGGGCCCGGTCCCCATGGATCTTCCGAATTCAATGTTAACATCGGAGGTTGTGGAATCTGGGATGCAGGTGGTAACTGGTTTACTGGAGCTATGGATGAAGTAGCTATTTTTCATTCTGCTTTAGAAGATGCAGATATTAAGGCCATTATGGATAATGGGTTTAGTAATTTATTAGCTGTGGCGGCTAAGGGAAAATTACCCGTTTATTGGTCAGAGCTGAAGAGGAAAAAATAGCATTTCCTGCTTATTGTTAAATAACGGTACGGATTAATTTTATATCAAAGAGGTGTTTTAAATGAAAAGTATTTTCAATCGCTCAATTTGGATTTTTGTAGCAGTTTTTTTAATAAGCTTAACCTTCGCCGATTTAGGACACGCCGGACTGAAGGAACTGGATCTTTCTTCCGCAGCAGGGATTTGGTTATTCGACGATGGGTCTGGTGATACCGCAGAGGACATGTCAGATCAAAAAAATCATGGAACACTTGTAAATAGTCCCAAATGGGTGTCTGGTAAATTCGGTAAAGCTCTTGAGTTTAATGGTACTGACAACTTTGTCAAAACTGACAAAAAATTGCTAGACGCCAGAGTAGAATTCACTGTTTTATGTTGGATCAAGCCAGGTAATTTAACAGCTAATCGAATTGGACTTGTGGGGCAAAATGATTCGCCAGAGTTTGGGTTTAGTAACCCAACAACGTTAGTGCTCTGGACACCGTGCAGTAGTGTTGAAGCCGCGTATGAATATCCAGCTGATGAATGGCATCACATTGCTGTTGTATCAACAGGCGCATCTCTCGCGATGTATTATGACGGAGTGGAGGCAGCAAAAGTGGATGCGGATTGTGGCGACGGTCATGGCTCTTCTGATTTTGGTGTCAATATTGGCGGTGGTGGGATTTGGGATGCTGACGGTAACTGGTTTACCGGAGCCATGGACGAGGTAGCTATCTTTCATTCCGCTCTTACTGGTGCTCAGATCAATGATGTTATGAAAAGTGGTTTTGTAGCGATGACAACGGCAGTTGATCCAAAAAATAGGCTAGCTTTAACCTGGGCCCAAATTCGGAAGCAATAACAGTATTAACTGACTATCTTTTTATTAAAAAGGCCCTAAACAATAAACTGTTTAGGGCCTTTTTCCTACTTGCTGCATCATTTTTACCAAAACGACTAGGAAATTGATTGATAATTTTACATCTATAATAATGGGGTATAGATAAATGCTACACAAAATACGGTATATTTGTTTCGGTATTGCATTGTTTTATATAGTTGGTGTCAACTTGGGTGAAGCTAAAACGGATATTGATAAGCTATTGGAATCAGCGGTAGGTGTGTGGTTATTCGATGAAGGTAATGGTGAAATAGCGAAAGATATATCGAAAGAAGGTAACCATGGAAAACTCGTCAAGGCACCAAAATGGATTAATGGTAAGTTCGGCAAAGCCTTAGAGTTTAACGGTAAGGATAATTGCGTTCAAACTGAGCAAAAACTGCTAGATAATCTTGAGGAATTCACTCTTTCCTGCTGGATCAAAACAGGAAAAATAACAGGTGGCCGTATCGGTTTGGTGGGACAAAATAACTCACCTGAGTTCGGCTTTAATAACCCGAAAACACTTTGGCTTTGGACTCCCGCTGGAGAGCTTCAGGCTCCATGGAAACATGGAGCTCCATCCAAAGACTGGCATCATGTCGCTGGGGTTGCCTCCAAGAAAAATTTGAGGGTTTATGTCGACGGTGAAGTAACTAAGGGCGCTGGTGGTGGACCGTTTGGCACTTCACCATTTAACGTAAATATTGGAGGCTGTGGCATTTGGGACGATGCTGGTAACTGGTTTACTGGAGCCATGGACGAAGTGGCTATTTTTCATTCAGCCCTTTCTGATGAAGATATAAAAGCAATTGCCAATCAAGGAATTACCGGTCTTTTGTCTGTAGATGCCAGAGGAAGATTACCCGTCATTTGGGCTGATCTGAAAAAGAAACAGTAGATTTTATTTATTCAGTAGAAATAAAAGTTAATTAGCCTCAAGGATAATCCCTTGGGGCTTTTTTTGACCGTCTATATTGGAAATTATATGAGATTCCTTTTTGCTTTTTCGACTTTTTTAGTCCTATCTCTTGGGGCGACATACGCTGAATGGAGTTTGATGACGAGTGGGGTGCCTGATAATCGGTTTGGGCATAGCGTTATTTGGACAGGAAGTGAGATGATAATCTGGGGGGGCGTCAGTCAAGATCATTATCTAAGTGATGGATGTCGTTACGATCCACAACAGGACCGATGGATTCCGGTCAGCCAACAGCAAGCTCCATCGGCCCGTGGTGGACATACTACCATTTGGACCGGTCAAGAAATGATCGTCTGGGGGGGGTTCGCCCAGAATGGCACAGCTCTAAATGATGGAGGTCGTTACAATCCACAACAGGACCGATGGATTCCGGTTAGCCAGCAACAAGTTCCATTAGCCCGTGGTGGACATACGGCCATTTGGACCGGTCAAGAAATGATCGTCTGGGCAGGGCTTGATCAGGCAGAGAAACCTATAAGGGACGGAGGTCGTTACGACCCCCAAAAGGATCAATGGATTCCAGTTAGCCAACAGCAAGGCCCCTTGGCGCGCAGTGGACATACTGCTATTTGGACCGGTCAAGAAATGATCGTCTGGGCAGGGCTTGATCAGGCAGAGA
>PAYP01000037.1 GCA_002714785.1 Candidatus Poribacteria bacterium
CATAGTTAAGAAAGATAGTAAATGGGGTGTGATCGATACAACACATAAAAGCATCATTCCTCTCCTTTATGACGAAATTGAATCTGAATCTTTCAATCAACAGGGACTAGCCATAGTTAAGAAAGATAGTAAATGGGGTGTGATCGATACAACACATAAAATCATTATTCCTCTCCTTTATGACGAAATTGAATTTCCTCTCCTTTATGACCAAATTTCCAAACAACTGGGATTGGCTATAGTTGAAAAAGNTGGGAAAAGAGGAGTANTTGACAAAGTGGGTGAAAGAATCATTCCCATTATTTATGACGGCTCAATTGAGCTTAGTACTATNAGTGAAAATCTCATACGGGTTACAGNTCAGATGAATGAAANGTGGAGTAACTTTNTNCTNTACATACCTTAACTCCAATAGATCAANATCTAAATNTCAGATGGAAACATACTNCCCTNTATATAAAANNANCAATAAGTTATGCATTGTAAAAGTGAAAAAGTATTTTATACCCTTGGGTCAATTGTTAGATTATGAGTAAATGTCTGAATTTATTAATTAAATTTGTCTTAGTATTAGTTACATCCAATTTGATTGCTAGTGAATATNACNGTGCAATGGTAAACCCTGAACCTAGTGAAATCCCAAGTCGAATTGCATTGAACTGGTCTGATGATCCTACAACNTCAATATCTGTAACTTGGCGTACTAGTACGAATATNGAAAACGCATACGCTGAGATTGCTATTGCTGATGATTCNGCCAATTTTATAACCTGGCGTACTCAGGTTATCGCTAAAACAGAGAAATGGAATCAAGGTAAGTATAGTGCTCATTTTCATTCTGTCACATTTTCTAAATTAAAACCTGACACATTGTATGCATACCGAGTTGGNTCAGAAAAAGTTTGGAGTGCGTGGTACCAATACCGAACTGCGAGTGAAAATAGTGGTTCGTTTAGTTTTATTTATTTTGGTGATGCACAGAATAATTTGCTATCTCTTTGGTCTAGAGTTATTCGAGGTTCAATCCTAGATGCACCACAATCAGCTTTCCTGCTACATGCTGGCGATTTAGTCAATAATGCCAATAATGATAGTGAGTGGGAGGAATGGTTCCAAGCTGGAAGTTGGATTCATGCCCAAGTCCCNATTATCGCGACTCCAGGNAACCACGAATACNCAACAAANAATAATGGAACGGAAAGTTTATCAACCCTTTGGAAACCTCACTTTACTTTGCCTAAGAACGGGCCGACAGGACTGGAAGAAACTGTTTATTTTATTGATTACCAAGGAGCNAGGATTATTTCACTCAATTCNAATCAAGATCNGGCCAAGCAGGCAAANTGGCTAGATAACGTGCTTACAAATAANCCTAATNANTGGTCTTTTTTAACTTTCCACCACCCTATATACTCAGCTTCAAGAGATCGAGATAACAATAAACTCCGTGAGTTGTGGAAACCAATTATAGATAAGCACCAGGTCGATTTAGTTCTCACTGGACATGACCACAGCTACGGAAGAGGTCACAACATAGGCAACGGAGTAAATGTAAGAGACGAGAAATATGGAACCGTCTATGTTGTTTCGGTTAGTGGTCCCAAACAATATAAACTTCGTAAAGATCGGTGGATGACAAGAGCTGCTGAAAACACTCAACTCTACCAAATTATAAGTGTCGAGAAAGATAAATTAAACTACAAAGCAATGACAGCAACGGGTCATATTTATGACGAATTTGATTTGATNAAACGGAAAGGGCAAACTAATGAACTGGTTGACAAAATATTAGATNGTGGACCTGAACGTAATTGGACTAACACAATAGACAAGAAGCAAAAAGACGCNAAAACCTATTAGCATGCTATTTGTATTTAGGTTGAACAGACATTTTTAANTATTGACCCCTTTGGAATAATGACATTTCATTGNCTACATCCAAACTGTTAGTTTTCATACTAATCCAATTAGAGAAAACGGCTATATAGCAAATAGCATCAAAATAGTNNTAAATATTATCGGAAGTAAGCCTAATACCAACCACATAAATGTNCGATCTCCAAATTTTCCTAATTTTTTACCACACTTGTTCATTATTAAAGGAACGACGATAAAAACCCACAACGGTAGTACCAAGCGAAACCAGAACGAAGGATTTTTAAGTAATTCTTTCATACGAGGTGATATAGTTAGTTGGAGACATATTTTTATGCTGGTCGAAATACACCTCGCATGAAAAAAGTCTCACTCCATTCATATTTGATCTAGTCATATATTCCAGCCGTAATTAAATCCACTAAATATATTTGTCTACCATTTTGATGGGCAGAATCTACCGTNACCCATCTACCATCTCGGCTAAAACGCGGGTGTAAATCACAACGCCACTCACCTTTATAGACTGGCAAGGCCGGAAAGCTGACCAAACGTGTTTTACTGTTGGTTAGGCAATGATAAAGATAAAGTTCTTGNTAAGAATTTCCTGTTGGGTAGGTATCGTTCAATATCCAATTACTGTCTGGTAAATATGAGCAGTGGCCATTTTCTACCATGATCTGAGGAGCACATACTTCAACTTGTCCATTTCCATCCCCAAATAGATAAAACTTGTCTTTGTAAGAAGNATGCCAAGACCAGGCCANAATATTTTCGTTATCCTTCCAAATAAAATGAGAGGTACGACCTGAATCATCTACAACCCGAATGTCTGTTCCATCAGCAGCAGACGTCAGCATCCGAGTATGAAAGCCTCCACCGTCGAACCTCCATCGATGAAGGAAAATAAATCGATCACCTTTCGGACTAAAAAGAAGATGATTGAAATAATGCTTGGCTTGGCTAATATTGCCGTGTGGGTAAGGAATCTGAACTACATCAGCCAGTGATATAATTTGCTGGTGATATCCAGTATCTAGGTTGAGATGATAAATCCCAGAATTATCTGGTGCTAATTCGTCTTGGTGAGGGTCAGAGACACCGGCATATCCATAACCCGGACGCATATGGTTGATACGTCGAAAATCAGTACCGATTGCCGTCTTTCCATCTGAACTAAGGGTGTATATGGCTTGGGGTAAAGTTCGTTTTTGTCCCGTTTTGATATCGAATATATGAGATACAAACTGATCTTTTTGTCGACCATTCCATATAATTTGATTTTCTTGACTTGGTCGCCATTGTAGCATGCATCCTTGTTGCCAACACCAAGCAGTCGTTTGGCCAATTTTTGTCCACTTATCATTATCTTCAAGGTCTATTAAACCGATATCGATCCAGTCATCCTTATTAGGAGATCGATGCTCAAATTCTACTTTCATAGCTAGAACGTATCGATTAGTTATATCAAATTGGAGTTTATCGTAATAGCCAAACCAATGATATCCCGGTGAAGTCGTTATGGGTCGTACAAATTCGGGCAAAGACATTCGATTTACCTTTCATTTTCAATATTAGAAAAACTATATAATTTCAACTTTTCCCCAGTCGATAGGTAGGCCCAACCGAAGNATTGAAATACTTGAGACAAGTACTAGCATTCCACTAGGTAGATACTGTAAAGATAACCTTTCTTGAGTATTCAAGTCTTGTCTGTACCGACTTTTACTTTCGTTACAGTTTATGTCGTATTTACCTCTCTTTGTTAGATTGCGATTTGGCTAGTTGTGGAGAGTCATTCTATCAAAAGGACTAATTCCAGTCTAATCATGGTATCGGACTTTCTTACGGTCAACGTACACATTTTCAGAAAATAATTAACTTATTGAAAAATCGATCAAAATGATGTTTAAGCCAGATAACTTGTATTATATATTCANTCAATAATATTCTTGCCCGAGACNTACNATGTAATTAACTTAGTACCTGCTCACTATTATTTATATTTCTATCTCGTTTAAAGGNTTTCTCNCATTCGCCTTGAGTTATAGTTTGACTCTAAGGAATACGATTCGCCAATTAGGCCAATATACATCTACTTCACTGGTACAATTCAAGTATATAATTTATTATATATGCCGGACTAGTCTTATCAAACTCTGTATACTCTTTTATGNAAAATTGTCAGTATTTAATTATCTTAGATAAATACTGACTTCCAATCTTCTTGCCAATTTGACGGTAAGACTCGGTTACCCAGCTACCATCATGGGTTTTACTTTGCCAGTTATCAAAGGTTTGTTTAGCATAGACCTNATTAGAAACCGATTTCANAACGGTTTCNACTGAATTATCTAGTAGATATNTAGATCGTCGAATGAAAAAATCGGCTTTATCTAAATTTCCATCAATTCCATAAACAAAACAGTGTTCTATGGGCAAATTGGCATCCGCATGATGAAAATTAGTGGCTGTTTTTTCATCTTCAACAAATGGCAATAGTAGTACGTTAATACTAAGCTCATTTATGAGTTGGTATATTCGATTCGAACCAATTCCGAGTCGGATATTCTTATTGTTTGGCCAGATATCAAAATACCCATAATCNGCNATCGGATCATCAGGTTGAGAGGTCAATTGGAAGGTGAAATAATCCGGATAAATAAAAAANCTGTCTTCTTTTTGTCTGTACTTTTCATAAAACTCAGATACACAAGCTGTGATAAAGTTACTTGCACCCAATGCATCTAGTGGTTGTTTTGTAACCACAGCTAATCGGGTTTCAATAGAAAAATTGGGTATTAAAGATGATATTTTTCTATGGAAACCTGATTGAGGTAATTGATCTTCAAATACCGAGTTGAAAATTATAAAATCTTTTGGATGTGTCTTTTCAGATAAATGCATGGGAAGTTTTGAGATGCGTCTTCGATCTTAATGGTGGGAGTAATGAATTGTATATACCCAAGAACGTATCATAGAACAAATTTTGACTGTGGTCAAATCATGGGATTACGAGAATAATGAATGACAAACGTCTAAATTTTGTTATAAACTTAACTTGGTAAGCGACAATGCAACCACTAGTGTACGTGGTTGCATCGTCGCTTGTTTTTATTTTAGGGAATAGTGCGGTTTAAATGAAAGAACATAACCTAAGAACAGTTGAAGGATATATCATCGTTATCTAAAATTTTTCATCTTCTCCTTTTATTTTGTGGTTTCTGGGAATTTTGTTTTGAATGAGTTGGGTAAATCCGTTTTGAGCTCNTTTTTGATTTTGATNACCTACTAATCTTATTTGTTACCGTNGCTACTGCTATCGTTTGGGCGATCATTTTTGATCTCCTTTATATTTTTCTTGTTTCTTTTTGGTGCCAGANTAGGTGATTATCTTTTAGAAGCTGATCGCACATTTAGTATGTGGATTTTCAAATGTAGTAAGGCTTTGCTTTGATCCGTTGATCAGCGACGTTTGTCTGGGTTGGTTAGNCCCTTGGTTGCTGATGTACTATCTGGAAGGTTAAATCCATAAAACGCCCCTGAATCTGGCATCCTGTAAAAAAGGCCTGATAAAATAATGAAAACTATTAGGATACTCATCATGACATAAGCAATAACAGGGGGCTTCTCAGGAACAAATGGTGCTCGCATACAGTCCTCCGGATACGTGAAGTAGATTAAAGGTTATGAGATGAAATGTATTTCCCGGCTGATTTAAGNTTTTGCCAGGTTCTATTTTCGGAGATTAATTCCTTGTTCTTTNCTATGAAAGCTNANCTTTAAGGTTGATCCAAACNACCGGGGACTTCTGTGAGTTTGATTCCAACCTTATCAGCTTTTTTTACTAATAAATTGAGCCAAAAGAGTAAAGTATAAAAACTATTAGGATACTCATCATGACAATAATTGGTGTTCGCATACAGTCCTCCGGACATGAAGTCGACATAAGGGTTGCAATATGAAATATGNGACCTAACGGGTTCTAGTTTTTACTAGGTTCTATCTAGTAACAATTTCTCGCTAGGATGGAAAATTTGTTGGTTTTAAGCGTACTTCTTGGTAAGGAAAGACAGGTGCAAGGATTTGGCTCGGTTGACTTGAAGATATCTGACGATAAGAAAATCCGATCAAGGCTGCAATGGACAATACAGATATAATCGGTGAGATGAAACTACCTATCAGGGTGAAGGTAGCAGAGTTGATNATTATCAAGTAATCAACGACAGGTGATCTCATGTTATTCTCCTACATAATCTAAGGTGATTGATTGTTGGAAGCCAATAACACTCTTAATTTCGTTCTTTAAGAGCAATCAAATAGTATCGTGTAAAGGGCTACATTTCAAAAAAAACACCAAGAATCTGATGATTAATAATTGATTTGACGTATAACCAAAGACTATTGATTGGGGGAACGAATGGCCACCAAATCAGGCTCTTGACTTGTAAGTAATGTCCACTGTTGATCCTTATCAAATTTGTTCTGTAACCTTTATTTGTAGGAGCATGGGGTGGTCCACTTACGGTTTCTGATTATCGATGAAGATGAGATATGTGAAAAGTTGAGGAAGGTACTAGAAGGCGGATATT
The DNA here is from genome assembly GCA_002714785.1 of Candidatus Poribacteria bacterium. GTDB lineage: Bacteria > Poribacteria > WGA-4E > WGA-4E > UBA9662 > TMED15. The sequence goes on from PAYP01000037.1 coordinate 6,468, forward strand.
TTCATGCTCAAGCATCGAGGATTTCTGTAGAGTTGAAGTCAGGAGAATTTTACCAAGGTGAGTTAAATTTCATGATTATGGGAGTCATCCTACTTGATCCAAAGAAAAACGGGACGTACACTGAGCAAATGTACGCCCCGATTTTACGCTAAAATCAAAAGGAGTGTTTATCAAAGAGAAATTGATGAACACTCCTTTTGAAGCATGAGGTGTGCCAAAAANAAGTGGACTTTGATGTTGTACAATTCCTCAATAGATCGGATGTGCGATTATCTACATGCTGTAATTACAGTCATNCTGGTGATGTTTTTTTCAGCATGTGGTGGCGGTTTTGCCTAATACTACTGACTGTTATTACTAATGAATTTACCAAATTCAAAGAGTTATGACCGAGTATATTATTCCATGATTCACTTACTTTTTGATCAAAAATTAGTAAAATATCCACATTTAGGATATCAGNCCAGTATTCATCAAAATATAGAAAGAATCGTCAAACTAACACCTAAANCGAACAAAAGTTAANAGCCAGATCTTCACCATCAACATACTTGATTCACTAAGGNTGNAAAGNGTGCNTCTACTATCCAAGATCTAATCGGGAAGAAAAAATATAGGTAAAGAAATAGGTTGGGAACTGACCAATGACGGCGACAGGACTCGACGATCTTTTTACTTTTTTATTTTGATTCTAATAGTAGTTGGTTTTTACTAGGCCAATCTAGTGATACTCTTTATTGCACGATTGATANATGACCAACTTGAGTTTTGTTTGTCTCCAAAAAGATCTAGGTATCTACTCAAGTATGTAGGCGAAATCCTGTCGCTGTACGTCGTCGATTTTGACCGAAATCGGGGCTTCGATAGTCCACTTGACGGCCCAGTAGCTGTTTCAGTAAATCAGATTCACTTTCTAATTCAGTATCTGTCAATTGGCTAGGCATATCTTCTTGCGGCAGGATTACAGAACGATTATACATGCCCAACAATCCAACTCGGAGTTGATTAGTTCGATTGGCCGTAGACCGATGCCAAATTGCCCCATTGGTTAACATAACTGANCCTTTGGGAGCAACAGCAATAGCTTGTTCCATCTGGCTGATTTGATCTATATCGGGTGGTGATAGAGTTTGATGTGAACCTTTAATACAAGCAGTAGCCCCGTTACTAGTAGTAAAATNATCAATCATCCAAACAGTTTGACCTGTCAGAGCTCCCCTAGGAAATGGTGATTTCATGGCCCAATAAGGATAATCAACATGCCATCCACTACTTTCGGCTCCGGGGTAAACAATATTGGCAGTAAAAGTCGAGGCTACTACATCATTGCCTAATATGTACTGCCAAGCATCAATAACCGTCGGATGTTGAATTAATCGTCGAAAGACAGGATCTTTCCCTACAATAGCCCACACCCGTCGACATTTACCATCGGCGTAACTATGATCTCTTCCGTTCATCAGGTCTTGTTCGGCTAAATCCAGCGATATTTGTCGCACCTGATCAGCTTCGGCTGCCGAAATTACATTCTCAATAATGCAGAACCCAAAATGATTCAGGTTATTTTCGATAGTATTTAGTTGATCGTCAGTCAGATGCTGATTCGGTTGGCTCAGTTTCATAAGTGGTTCTTTTTTNTATTGCTGGACTATGGAATCGGTGATATACTTCGATCTCGTTCTCAGTAGACTAGATTTCCCTCTATTGTGACACACGAGTATTCCCTTTTCAACGTTTAAAAAATTATATTTGTCTTCCCGTATATTCACTATCAACAGGTTGAGGCTTCAAATTGGAGAATTGGATAAAAACTAAGTTCTGGTTTTTGGCTCTTATCAGTTTGGTTTGTATTTGTTTGGGGCTGGTGATTTCTCACGATCTTGCCTCAGCTCAGTCGCTCAGTTCTGCGGCTACTAGCGAAATATTCACCTTAAACACTACAATAGAGCCTATTACAGAACCAAATAGTAAAATTGAACGTATGGTTGCTCCCGCTTCATCAACCAATCTATACTTGGCAGGCCAAGCTCAAAGTGAGATATTCACTCTAAATACTACTAGGTTTGTTAAAATGCCAGTGTCTGTCCCTTCTAATGTGCCAGCTAGTATTGTAACAGGTCAGTAAAATACTAGGGGGCATTGATTGTTATTCGCGGACAAAACTCATCTTCTACTATTATTATTTATGGCTGGANTAGCCAATGGAACGCTAGTTGGCTGTGGTAANACATCGNCCAACCACTTTGCAATAAAAGTCGCAAAAGCGCAACTATGGAATGAAGCATCTTTCCGTTGGNAACAGGTTACAGAAGAAACCCCTGATGCTGCTTTCGCCCATAATAATTTGGGCGTTGCNTATGAAGCTNGCGGAAAAATAGACCAAGCAATATTATCCTATCAGAAAGCGGTCGAGCTTGAGCCAAACAATAAACACTATCGGTATAATTATCGGCGCTGCCGGTCAATTCACAAGGATCGTAGCCGCCAAAACCGAGATGATATTCAACCAAATACAGAACAATCAACTAGCATGCCAGATGATTTGGAAATTGACGAGATCCATCCGTGAAAAATTTTAAATCTTTGTCATTAACTTTTTCTTTACTTATTTTTTTTATGGGTGTATTTGGATGTGGCCAGAGAATGTTAGAGATCGGAGTACCAGTAAAGGTAGATTCTGAAATAGACATTGATCGCTACCAGAAGTTAGCGGTACTTCCTTTTGTTCAAGGTGAGTTATATGCCAAGTCTAGTAATGGTCTTTTGGATAATAATGCTTCTATAGAAAACATGGGACCTGAAATTGCCTTGATGCTCCGTCATCGCCTCAGCAGACATCGAGCATTCGAAGTNGTTGATAGCCAAGAGACNGCAGAAATGATAGCAGGTGAAAATTTGCCAGGTAACGTCTTTGGAGTTGAAGGACAAAAACAAATGGCACAAATCGGTGAATACCTAGAATCCTCTGCTGTTATTACCGGTAGCTTCAGATTCTTTACAACTAGCGAACCTCGTCGGCACTACAGAGAACGCTATTCTCCGGGGTTGCAGCGGTATGTTTCCGATTACCAAGACTATTTGCAAAAAAACTACATTCTAGTTTTGAGAGTGGTATTGGTAGATGTGGATAGTCAAAAAATTATTTGGGACGATGTATACAGGGCTTCCGCCTCAGAAGCTCACTCACTTGGTACACTTATCGTATCTCAGATTGCTTCCTCTGACTCAACTTTTCGAAGATTGACTAGACAGTCTATATCTCAATTTATCAAAAAAATTGCACCNCACTATGAAAGAGAAGACCGATATATTGCTCTGAGCCCAAATTAGATTGCTTGCTGAAATTTGGAAATAATTGACCTCAAGCCAACGATAAGTTATCATTTTGCCCCGATACGTTCCTCGGCTTTTTAGGCAGCCGATTTAACAATTTTCAGAGTAAATTCACTAACACAATTAGGAGAAGTAACATGGCTGGGAGTACCATCGAAATTACGGATGCCAATTTTGAAGAACAAGTTTTGCAATCGGACACACCGATCGTCGTCGATTTTTGGGCTGAGTGGTGTGGGCCCTGCAAGCAGATTGCACCAGTATTAGAAGANTTAGCAACAGAAAACGCTGGTACTTATAAGATTGGAAAACTGAACATAGACCAAAACCGCGATTATGCGATGCAGTTTGGTGTCAGAAGTATCCCAACTCTACTCGTTTTCAAAGATGGGGAAGTGGTGGACCAGATAGTTGGTTCAATGCCCAAAGCTACCTTGGGTGAAAAAATCAGCGCTTCAATNTAGTGAAAGGAAATCAATAGTAAGTAATAAAACTTGAAGATATAGTCAATGTTGGCTNACTGGGAGTTCTTCTACGACAAGATNGTATTACCTACACTTCACACTAGTTTTCAGGCCCTGTCGTTGTTTGATCAAAAGATACGCCAGGGCCTTGTCGATCGACGATCNGTTTTCGAATCTCTCTCTAACCAACTNTCCACTGCCCGTGATTTAGAGCAAACCCTGTGGTTCCACTTTACCTCNGTGGGCGAATTTGAGCAATGCAAACCGCTCATTGAATATCTTCATCCTGATTATCGGATTGTATTAACTTATTTTTCTCCTTCTGTTTCGCATCAGGCCAATAGCTACCAATTTGCAGATGCTGCCATTTATCTACCGTTAGATAGCAAGCAAAATGCCCACCGACTAATAGATCTAATTCAACCATCTGTCTTAGTCTTTTCTAAGTTCGATATTTGGCCCAACTTGGTATGGCAAGCCAAGAAGCGAGGCGTCAAAACTGTTTTGATTGCAGGCACATTACAACCCAAATCAAAGCGTCTACACCCTCTGGCCAATAAGTTTTTTCGGTCAGTTCATCAACAAATAGACCTGCATTGTGTTGTGTCTGAGGCAGATGCAAACCGTTTTCGCCAAATTTGCCCATCTTCTGCCAGGATCGTTATAACNGGCGATACAAGATTCGATCAGGTTCACGCTCGAGCATCTTCGGCAGTGAAAAACGAAAATTTTCTACCTGGGCAATCGACCTTGAGTCGGCCTATTTTAGTAGCTGGAAGTACATACNCAGAAGAAGAGAAAGTTCTAGTTACAGCAATCAAACAGATTAAACAAACGCACCAGTCTATTCAACCTCATCTCTTGATTGTACCGCACGAACCTAACCCAAAACATGTCCAGAATCTNACCCAACATTTACGTAATAGAAATCTTACTTTTGCCAAATACACAGAACTTGATNATTCCAGCGATTTATCTCAAGTAGATGTCGTTGTAATCGATACCGTCGGCATTCTGGCCCAATTATACCGACTGGCAGATATAACTTTTGTTGGTGGAAGCTTNCACGGTAGTGTTCATAATGTAATGGAGCCAGCAGTGATGGCAAAACCGGTAATCTTCGGACCGACTATTGATAATGCACAGGAAGCACACCTGTTAGTCCANTTAGGAGGGGCAAAAATGATACAGAATAGTCAACAGCTATACTCTGTAATGATAGATTGGCTATCTGCACCATCAATATGCAAAGAAGTTGGACAAAAAGCCAATCACATAATCGAAAGTAATTTGGGCGCTACCCAGCGCACTCTAAGTTGTTTAGTTCCCTATCTGGTCTCAGTCCTGTAACAAATTCGGCTCAATCTCGGTGATCGTTTTCACATGAGTGTAGTGTGCCGAAGACATCAACTCTTGAGTTTCTGGTAGTAACCGGCCCTCAAGTGATTCTGGGACGCCACCACCACCTCGGTATTGTGGTGCATACCGTAATACCAAGATGCGCCGGAGACGATCAGTGGGTTGCCAAGGAAGAATACCATGTGTCATCAATTCTGGCATGACTAAAATATCACCGGCTTTTGGGGTGACATTAATTATTCCTTCTGGTAGATTCGTAGAATCAGACGGGTGTCCATCTTGGAACAAATGGCGAGGTCGCTCGAATTGTGCTTTATGTGATCCTGGAACTAGTAACAGCCCTCCATCCCCAGGTAGTACATCATCAAAATAAGGAAACACGACAAAATTGTCACAATAAATCCGACTATTCTTCACCTCATANCTGCAACTCTCCCAACCGTAGTCATCCCTAGCACAATGTANCCCACCACCTTCGGCCCCGGGTTGATCAATCTGGAGCGTTCCACTGACCAGTTTTGGTTTTCCGTTCGTAAGTTCCATAATAACAGGCCAAGTCGATGGGTGAAAAACAAGTCGTTCTAAGGACCGGTCGAAGGCAAACCCATTAATGTATCGTTTACCATCTTTACCAAAACCATCTGGAAATTGATTATCCTCTAGTTTCATATANCGTTCGCAAGCTAAACGTCCGTCAGATAATTCTTTTTCGGTTAATGCGTTCTTGATGTGTAAATAGCCAGCAACATCAAAAAAATAGCGTTGGCTCGGTGTCATTAGCATTCTCTTTGTTAGTCTAACTGTTGGAAAGAGCGCCAGGATGGTTCAATAAGAAAGACGCTCTTTAGGTTGAGTAATATATTTGAATTGTAATTATTCCACGCCTATTTCGTCATTAATCTCTTTTTGATATCCTTCCAAGGATAAATTCTCGATNTCTTCAATAGTAACAGACCGGCCAAAGTATCCCGATTCATATACTGCCATGCAAATAGCNTGAGATCGATAACCTTCTAGCCCGTCAACTTCTGGTTGGCTACCACTGTTAATAGCATCAGCAAAATACTTTAGTTCAATCGCTATGGTGTTATCGATATCGCGAGGGAAAAAGTATTCCCGCTCACTTTCACTGAGGCNAGACATAAANTTTTGGTAAATTTCATCAGTGCTTATCACGTCACCAGTATTCCGTTGATGCAGACCTGATCCCCAATCTAGCGANCCTTCTGAGCCGTAAATGGTTTTTCGATTGAAGCCCTGTCCTGGTGCAGAACCGACCCAAGTCCATTGAGCCGAAACCCCCTGATCGAATGTGATAGTCGAGATCATACAATCCTCAACATCGACTTCGTATCCGTCTGATCTCTCTTTTACATCTCCATAACGAAATGGCTCGTAGGCTTTATTAACGGCATAAACNTCTTTAGCTTCTAGACCTAGATGAAAACGCATCANATCGGTAAAATGNACACCACCNTCTAAGGCCCAACCACCACCGGCTTGCATTTTGAAGTTTCGCCAACCCCATTTNCCNAGGCTTTCACCTACATCAATCCAAAAAAACATGCGGACATCACCAATCATGCCTTGTTGAACAGCCCAACGTCGAGCTCGTTCATGTCGACTAAGACGATAGTTTTCAGCTACTGATAAGACACGGTTATTAGTAGTAGCGGCATCGATAATTTGTTTCCCGGCTCGCATCGTAATTCCCAGCGGCTTTTCAATAATGACGTGTTTACCAGCTTGTAGGGCTTGAGTTGCCAAACCATGGTGCTCGCTATGTAAAGTACAAATATCTACACAATCGATCTCAGGATGCTTATCCAACATTTCGGCTACCGTATCGTAGGCNTTTGGTTTATTTCCTCCCTGAATTTCTTGTGCTTCTCCGGCTCTTGTGTTAGCAGCATCAATATTGACATCAGCAGCNGCAACAATGTCGAANAGCCGAAAATCTCTNTCCCATAGCTCTCGATAACCACCCATATGGGCACCTGAAATCCCTCCACATCCAATTAATCCAACTTTCAGTTGCGACATTTGTGAATTNCCCTATTTATTATTATTTTTGATCGAATTATCAGTCTGATTGAATTGCTGCTCGTCCTCATTTGGCAACCCACTGATTACTAAGTAGATAAATAATCCTAAGGCAAAGACAAAAACGATGGTTACTATTACCACTGTCTGGCGCCAGTCGATACGTTGCTGGAGCGAAAAGTCATCAACATGGTGAGGTAAGAAAGTTGAGTGCCCGATGGCGTCTATTGTCAGATACCAGAATAAGAATAAACAAATCGGACCAACCAACATCGTTTTTGTCTGCCTGATAGGCATAGATCTTCTACTCTAACGAACACCAAGCAGAATTTCGACGGTCAATTGATCTAGTTTTTCATAGGAGCAGCCTTTGGATGCAATTTCATCTGGNTCAAAATCAGTAGCTCGTAATTTCTGAGCTTTGTCTTTACTATAACCAGAAATTAAGGCTTCTAATTCTGCATCTTTGGCTTGAGCTTCCGCTAAAATACCTTGAATTTCTGAGTCTTCATTGAACTGATTCACCTTTTCTTTCAAAATCAAGTAGGTTCGCATACAACCAGCTGCGAAATCCCAAACACCTTCTTGGTCTTCAGTTCGGTAAGCATGAGCATCAAAGTGGCGCATACCGCCCCATTCATTATCCTCCAACAGTTTAACTAATAAAAAGGCAGCCTTGATGCTTTCAGAGCCGAAACGTAGATCTTGATCAAATCGACCCATCTTTTGATCATTGAGGTCAATATGAAATAGCTTTCCCGCTTCTAAAGCTTGAGATACTCCATGGAGAAAATTCAATCCAGCCATGGTTTCATGAGCAAATTCAGGATTAACACCTACCATAGAGGAGTCTTCTAAAGTTTCGATAAAGTGCAACATGTGACCGACAGTTGGCATGTATATGTCGCCTCTCGGCTCGTTAGGCTTTGGTTCCAAAGCAAATTTCAGGTCATATCCTTGATCTTTGACGTAGTCACAAAGAAAGTTTATTGAATCCCGAAACCACTTAATGGTATCAGGTCCATTTTTCGAGGCATCCACTTCAGCACCTTCTCTACCCCCCCAGAAAACATAGATTTTGGCACCTAGTTCCACACCGAGATCAATAGCAGACATAGTTTTCTGAACTGCAAATGCTCGAACTTTGGGATCGTTAGAAGTAAATGCGCCATCTCGAAATACAGGATGAAAGAAAAGATTTGTGGTCGCCATCGGGACTTTCATTCCATGATCGTTCAGAGCTTGTTTGAAATCTTTTACAATTTGGTCTCTCTCACTAGGACTAGCATCGAAGGGAACCAGGTCATTATCGTGCAGATTGACTCCATAAGCTCCCAACTGACTTAGCTTTCGAACCGATTCAATCGGATTGATCGTGGGTCGAACTATATCACCNAATGGNTCTCGGCCTGGATTACCGACGGTCCAAAGACCAAAAGTGAACTGGTCTGATGGGTTCGGTTGAAATAAGTCTGACATATTTTTTCTCCTTAAATGTATACTCTAAAAAAAATTAGTGAACCTGGAAAAATTCGATTACTTCTCCGCTTGGCCCCTTAAAAAAAGACAGGGTGACATCCAATTTGTCTAATGTGACAGTAGTTGGCTCAACCGTTATTTCGTAGCCTGCGGACCGAACTTTTTCAGTGGCAGATCTGGTGTCATTGACCGTCAATGCAAAATGAAAAACTGGGTCGTTAGGTACTTCATCATTCGGTTGTGGTGAACCGTCATAAGTATCGAATAACTCCATGTGAGAACCGTCACCAATATCGAGTAGCAAAATACGCCTCTTCGGACTAGNTCCTTCGAAGTCNGCCACNATTTTCATTCCCAGAACNTCTTGATATAACTTCAAAGATTCTTCCCAATCACGAGTCTGGACTGCAATATGATGTGTNCCAAGCCCTTCTATGACTTGGTTTGTTGAACTTGACATTAATTTTTATTCCTCCTAATCCGATTTGAATAATAAAACATGANTCAGATCATCCACCAAATANNCTAGGTAAAGCTTTAATTANGAATTGGACTCGACCAATCAACAATGATACTCGTCCCATCACTGTATTACCAAAAGCAGCACCAAANCCAACCATAATGAAAANGANACCTATTTTTGATATGCCACCGACNATNCCNTCATGTTCGACTGAAAAGAAAAAGTANGTCAATGTNCAAATTACGCCAACAAAAATTAGGCTCAAATTGAATNTTTGCCAACCATCCCTATGAAAAAAATCGGTGTAGATATTAATCTGTTCAATTTGTTTATCTTTGGGGAGGGCTTCTCGCTTGGCGGTATACNTCCAACTTTCATCTAGCACCAACTTACCGTTTCTGGTATTGATGTTAAATATTCGTCCATCTACNACTTGCCAACGNTGGCCTTTTTTCCACACTTTGATCTTAGCNCTTGANGATAACTCATAACCTGCNTCGATAAAACCTCTACTAAGTAGATCAGGCAACACAGTATTATCCAACTGTTGGGAANTGANCGNTTCNNCNTCTATAGACANTTGAATTTGATCTTGGATCTGCCACTTAGCCCCATCCTTAATAGTCTTGATTTTAGCTGTTTTAGTCATAACTAAACCAGCCTGCCGGAAACGATCCTGTAACTCAACAGTNGGCTGNCCTTGNCCTAACGAATCAGCNAAANCCGTCTTAANATTAGANTGTAAATNATTAAGCCGGANNGTACTATGGACATGTTTGAAAATGTCTTGTTCAACNGCTGCNGGGATNGCAATACCNGCTCCATAACCAATAGTAATNGCAAAAGGAATTCGAANTAGCCATGACGTATTGGGAGCGAATTGGGTNAAAAACAACAAACCAACTAAGACTGGTANCAATGTTAGAATNGTTTCAANCGTTTNGCCTTGATNAATCGATAATTNTAAACTTTCCCAAATCGTACCAATAAAACCATCCTNAATTTGAACGACGATACCNTAACCAGCAGCGAGACCAACGAAAAGNTGCTCGGCAAAAGTGTAAAATGGGTTATCCCGATATAAAAAACTGAACACACAAAGCGTGAGAGCAATACCAATTAGGATGCCTAAGGTCGCCATAGACTATGTTTGAATTCTCCGTTTTTGCCGGTCGATGAAAAAAGCCAAGTTGCATAAAACAATTATTAATATTAGTACTAAATGAAGAAAAGATTGGATACCCATACCTGTTGCACCATCCCCCCCCTCGCTGGAGTAACCAGCTTCCTGTATCAGGCTTTCATATTCGGCTGCGCCTAGAAGGCCCGGTAAAATTCCGACGATCTGGCCCGCATCTAAAGCCGGATACAATTCGGAAATCATTACCCCAGTTACGCCTAATGCCAAAGTTTGTTGGAATCGACCATAAACAAAGTTGATCCAAGCTGGTGGTGCACCTACTGAAGCTAAATCAATGACTAACGCGATATCATCATAATTTTTGACTGATTTCATCATTGGAATTTCACTAAGCGCGGTGTTGTGAACATCTTTTGGGTAAACACTGGCAATATTTTTGCCCATATCTAGCAGGTTAGGGACTCCTCCAGGCTTGTAACCCAAATAACAGTGGTCATCTCCATAAGTTTTTTGGTGCAATTTAGCAACTCGCTCAAACTCTTTCTGTCCTAGTAATACTGAGTCAAAAATTAACCAGTTGAAACCGATGACTTTTAAGTCTTTGGCAAAACAATGATGTAGGAGTGCTGTCAGTTGAGGTTGTAGCTCAGCCATAGAGGAAGGGCCATAATCCAGAGAGATCATTATTACTTGACCTGGATCAAATTTTTCAATGGTGTCATATAACTGCTGGGTAGCATTAGAAATTGTCGATACAGGTGCCGAGATTTTGAGTATGGCTGGGATTAAGACTACAATAGCTATAATCAGAAAAATCCAGCGCCGATCAATCGATAATAGCTTTTGCAACATAGTCTATTCCCCCATCCAAGACCGGTCGATACCGAGTAAGATCCGTAGTGACTGGGAAATAGCCCCCAAAGCCAAGCCCATCTGAATCGCACGGCGAGCAGCCATACCAGGAACTTGCAAAACCCAATCCTTAACAATAGTAGGAAAGGCGTCGGGTAAAAAAGTCAGCTTGCCGAACATGAATTGCCATAGTTGATTAGAAAGTAATGGCGCGTTAGCAAACATCAAAATTATGCCAGCCAAAAGTAATAAGGTCGCATCAACGGTTCTAGCCCGAAAAGAACGGTACGCAGCAGAAGCTATAAAGAAAGCCAATAACGAAAACATTGTCGCGTCTAAGGGAACATAGACATTCAAGAAGATCCACTGAACTTTTTGTCCCTGATAACCAAACTGTCGGCTAGGGTAGACCACCCAATTCCCATTCTCTGATTTTTGGATGTCATATACAGCATTACTACTTCCCCAAACAGTCACTTCTTGACTATCTTCATTTTTCACCAGATACCAGACTGATCCACTTTCTAACAACCATTGTCGTCCTTTTTTCTGTACTTTAACTTTAGTATCATCAGGTAGACTATGCTCATTCTCAGTAAATAATTGGCGTAAACTATTACTGATACGACTATTATTGAGTGAAGAAATAGTTTCTGGTTCGATTACACGAGATCTAAATCTCAGTTTTTGTTCCTCTAGGCGCCACTGGCTCCCTTTGGATTTCACTCTGACTTTCGGAGCTAATTTAAGACCTTGTTGCTCAAGTGTTGAGCGAAGAACATCAGATAGATCACCTACTGACAGATTACTATCCGCAGGCAAGTTGGCTAATGGATCTTGGGTGGTAGCATAGTCAATTACAGCAGCCACCGGCATCAAGAGAAGACCCGCAAAAACCACCAGACTATAACGCCAATATTCAGACTTCATGGCAATGCGTCGCAAATGTACCCTAACTAAGCTACCTAGACCAATCACAAAAGCAAAAACTGAGATAATTCTTATCCATTTATTCAATCTGTCGAAAAAATTTGATGACTNNNGCATGTGGAACGAANTATNGNAANACCAAGCAAAAACCNAGTAANGAACACAAAAGAATGGGAAGTTTNCGTTTCATTGACNTACTATCACCAATCAGTCGAAAATAGATTGAGAACCCAGCTAGACGTCAATTAAAACCAGCAANCTTCCCAATNTCATCAATNNAAATAACAGAAGTTTGACTAANTCTTGAGCCTTCAAGGTTCCTANTTGAAGTGAGTCNNTTTTGATGTATGCACCAGCAGCAAANAATTCTTCTCCGATNAGAGTATAATCACAAGCNGCAATAAANAANGGTAATTGTGTNTCAGAACTNGTACCAGCAATTTGAACAGCTCCCACNGATTGAGATACCTCTGCTAAAATCAATGACTCTGCATAAAAGTAGCCCTGNAANAAAACGGTAGCAGGCTGATCTCTCATAATCATACCGTCGACAGCNGCCACATAAGCAAANTGNCTGTCANTAACAAAAAAAACATCATCTTGATTGTACATTTCAGGTCGACCAGTAGCGGCGCAAACCTGNTGCAAACTGTTTTGCATTACGTTCATGACAATAGGNTCTCTNCATGGAGCCACAATTCTTGTCTGATCGTTGATTGATTGCTGAGCGACCGACTCAAAAATATTGATAGCAGCAATAGTCGCAGGATTACTAATGTCCTCAAGTCCAGGGACAAAAAAGATTGGTCTCCCCATCTCAGTAGAACGACCAACGGACTCTTCGACTGCATTTAAGGCACTAATATTCCGGACAAACATTTCNCGACCACTTCTGGCCATTTGGATAAACACCAACGTCAGTGAAGTAAACAGCAGAATAAAAACAAGCACCCAAGTTTTTTTTGTATGGAATAAGTTACCTTTAGCTTGGATAGATGGAGTTTCGTCAGAAATTNNCCTTAATTCTGTGGTAGCAGAAGTCATTTCCGAAGGATCATTAGCAGTTCCGGGTTTTGGCAAATCGATCGCTTTGACTGCCATTACCTGGTATCTATAGTTGGTCTTAGAACGAATGTTCTTTTTGTCAGTGTAGCGAAGTAATCCATTTTTTAGAACTTCTACTTGNTCAACTGAAACTTNGCCTACAAGGGAGGGCTCTTCATTTGTCTGATCTTCTCGTCTGAGTATATGATATCCAGTAGCGCTGACTGANGGCTTCCANATGATTTGTATACTAGTTCCATCATCANNAGGTGTATCTAAAACTTCGACTCCCGTTGGTGCNTCCAGAGCNTAAATAGATCCAGNAACCAANAGTGAAAGAGCTAGCAAACGAAAGCAAGTTAACGAAAAANTTCGCGAGTAGTATTTAAACAAATGCACTTGATTTTTAATGTGATAGTTTAGTGAGAGAATTCATNGGNTCTAAAACGTCTCGCAATGCATCCCCCAGCAGNTTAAAACCCAACACNATAGCAAAAATAGCACCTCCAGGTGCTAATACAGTCCAAGGTGCCTGTCTAATCAGAGTGAAATGATCTCTCAACATTAGACCCCACTCGGGTTCTCCAACCTTGGCTCCTAACCCTAGAAAGCTGAGACCGGCAGCATCTAAAATAGCCGCTCCCATACCAAGCGTNGACTGTACTATTAATGGGGCCAAACAGTTGGGAACAATAACAACAAATATGATATGCCAGTCACTGGCCCCAACAGATTTGGCAGCTAAGACAAACTCAAGCTCCTTAATTTTAAGAACCGTCGCCCGCAAAATTCTGGCATATTGTGGAATATAGACAATTGAAACTGCCACAATCGCATTCGTTAAATTTGCACCCAAAATGGTAACAATCACAATCGCTAATAGAATGCTGGGCAGAGCGAGTATCATATCTAGTATTCTCATCAATATGTTATCGACCCATCCCCCATAATAACCCGCCATTAAACCGAAAAATGAACCAATCAAAACCGAACCGACGACCGCAATTAATCCAATTTTGATGGAAATACGAGATCCATAAATTAATCGACTGTATACATCCTTGCCTACTCGATCTGTCCCAAGCCAGTGTTCTTTTGAGGGGGCTTGAAGTCGTTTACTCACTTCTCCAGTATCGGGTGGGTGGGTGGCTAAAAACGGGACGAGAACCGCCACACAAATAAAGAAAAATAGGATACCCATGCCAAACACAGCCGATCGATGCTTGATTAACTTGCTAATTGTGGGGTGCCTATTCAAACTTAATCCCCAGCAATTCGGATACGCGGGTCGATCCAAGCATAAAGTATATCAACGACCAAATTAACTGTCATAAAGACAACCGCAATAAATAACACACCACCTTGAATAGGACGAATGTCACGAGCTTCGACTGCTTTTAGTAACCAAGAACCAAGACCTGGCCAAGAAAAAATATGCTCAGTCAAAATTGCCCCGCCCATCAGGTAACCAAACTCCAATCCTATAACTGTGACAACTGGAATCAAACTATTACGCAAGGCATGCTTGCCTACCACTTTCCATTGCGTTAGCCCCTTCGCATAAGCCGTAGTAATAAACTGCTGATTCAGAACTTCTAGCAGACTTGAACGGGTCATACGAGCAATGATAGCCAGAGGTACTGTACCCAAAGTAACCGCTGGTAGAACTAAATGCCAAAGGGCATCGAAAAAGGCCGGTAAATTACGGGCCAGCAATGTATCGATCAACATGAAATTGGTACGACGTTGAATCTCTAAATCAACCAAGGCATCTAGCCGGCCGGAAACAGGAAACAGCTGAAGCCGGTGTGCAAAAAACAAGATCAGCATTAGCCCTAGCCAGAAAATAGGAATAGACACGCCCGCCAAAGAACCAAACATAGTGGCAAAATCCCAGAACCGACCTTGATTGATCGCAGCAATGATACCGGCCAAAATCCCAAAAACAATGGCAAACAACATCGCAGCCAGCGTTAATTCTGCAGTCGGTGGAAAATGTCGGAATATTTCTTCGACTACCAAGCCACGAGTTCGGAATGATCTACCCAAATCAAATTGAGCCAAATCCGACAAGAATCGAGTATACTGGACGAATTTGGGTTGATCTAGCCCCATCTCTTTCCGTAAATCTTGTAAAGCCGTCTCAGTTGCTCTCTCTCCTAAAATCATCAGTGCCGGATCACCAGGAATCAGGTGAACCATCCAGAAGACCAAAATGGAAACACCGAACAGCGATATCAGCATCGAAAACAGCCGTTGAAACAAATAGCTGATCAAACTGACCTCGCCATGCAATAATTGCCCGACTGATAAAAAAACTAATCGTTACTAATTTCGACGTTTCGCAAATACTTGAACGAAGTCGGGTGAAGTTTCAATCGACGAACATTTTTCTGAGCAACCACTATTTGCTTGGCGTGAGCCAAGGGGACCCAAGGAACGTCACGGTGAAATAGGGATTGTGCTTCTTTGTATAACTGAGTACGTATTTCCATCTTAGTTTCTACTCGCGCTCGATCTAACACTGATTGCATCTCATCACTACGATAAAAAGCGATATTCCCAGCTGGTTTCTTAGCTGATGATTTACTCAATAGATAGTATAAAAAGTTGTCTGGATCAGCGAAATCTGCAGACCAGCCAAGCATGGCCATATCATGTTGGCCATTTTTTGTTTTCTCTAAGTACGTTCCCCAATCTGGCGATACAATTTCAGTCTGAATCCCAACTTGTTTTAAGTCAGACTGAATGACTTCGGCTAACATACGACCATTGGGAATGTAAGGTCGTGGTACAGGTAAGGCCCAGAGTGTAACTTTGAAACCATCCTCGTAGCCGGCCTCAGCCATCAACTGGCGAGCTAGATCTGGTGAATATTTATAAGGCTGAGTGTCTTCAGCATACCCCCACATGTTAGGTGGAATTGGATTTTTGGCTGCAATGCCCAAACCTTGGTAAAGTTGGTCTATAATCTGATCTTTGTTGATGGCATGATTGATAGCCAGACGAACCTTTCGACTATCGAACGGCTTCTTATCCATATTCAAAGCCAAGTAACCAACGTTCATTCCTGCCTTTTCAATTATTTTCAGGTTCTCATCTTGACGAATTAATGGCAAATCATCAGGGTTGGGAAATTCCATAGCATGGATATTACCGCTTTGTAACTCAATCAATCGCACCGAGTTTTCTGGAATACTACGAAAGACTAATAGATCAATTTCCGGCTTACCTCCCCAATAGGTTGGATTGGCTTTGAGAATGATTTTTTCATTTCGATCCCACCGTACGAAACTAAAAGGACCTGTACCTACTGGGTGATTGGTAAAATCCTGTCCATACTTTTGCAAGGCTGTTGGACTAACAATTGCGAAAGCTGGGATAGTTAAAGCATAAATGAATGGAGCGTAGGGTTGGTTAAGTTGAATCTGGATTGTGTAGTCGTCAACTTTAGTAATTTGTTTAACAGTCTCGGCTAAACCAGTATCAGTCCAGTAAATATAAGGCCCACCTATTTTATGGAAAGGATGATCGGCATCGTGCTGACGGTTGAGTGAAAACAATACTGCATCAGCGTTAAAGGGAGTTCCGTCATGAAAATCAACGTCNCGTCGCAGATGAAACGTCCAGGTTAACCCATCAGCTGTAATTTCCCATGATTTAGCCAGCGCTGGCTCGATTTCTGTACTATCGTCTTGATACTGAACCAGTGTNTCGTAGATGTTTTCGCAAACTTTGAAAGACTCACCGTCTTCTTCATGAGCTGGATCTAGACCGACAGAATCACCACCTCGGCCAAAAATGAATGCTCTAGATTTTGTGTGTCCATGAATGGTGGTGAATACCAAACACAACACAATTAGAAAAGTAATCGGCTTCAATCTCAACTCGGAATCCCTTTTGTCAGCCCGGTTATTCTCTCAAATCATGCCTAGTGGTGTCAAGGAAATATTGGTAGTACCGTTTACCGTTTTTCCCCACTTAAACGACCTTGGTTAGTCCAGATTTATCGAACAACTACTGTATCAGAAGATATCTCAATGANATATTTTTTGGGCCAANCAAACAGGATTTATACTCTGTTCTCAAATAAGAATTGACTGTTCAAAATCGATCCTAGAATTCTTTTGTGGCTATCCTTGATCAATAATGCGGTCATNAATCATAACTTTGGACCTNCCACAATCATATATTTCCTAACTACACATTTTCTATTTTTATAATTTGTATGCTAGAATGGTCAGCTAGTACCAACTAATACAAAAATCTTTTTTACATGTAGCCGAATGAAATTCACCAGTATCAATTTATACTGGTCTTGGTATGTCTGCTTATGTGATTATGGTTTTTTNATGTTCTAGTACTGGATAAATTTTTTGGAGCGAAGAACTAAGAGTTCGTTTGATTGATTAGGAAGATTATGCTTAATAGAATTAGTTCATTCAGAGTGCTTATATCATGATTTTTACTAACCCATGGCCATGGTATTTTTCAGGTGTCATAATCGGATCGTTTGTGCCACTGTTTTTTCTTTTAGGTGGGAAAGTGTTTGGTATTTCTGCTAGCTTGAGGCATATATGTGCGTTATGGCCTCATCAAAAAATCAGACATTTTGTCTACAACTGGAAAGAGGAAGGGAAATGGAACTTGTACTTTGTATTTGGTATTGTAATTGGTGGTCAGTTAGCCAATTTACTAGTTGATGGTCAGATAGTAGTTGACATCTCTGATGAAACTAAGAAAAGCTTATCGGCCTTTGGTCTTACCGATTTCACCGGGTTAGTNCCTGCAGAAATTTTNAACTGGGATTATTTGATAACAATACCGGGAATCATTCAGTTAGTAATCGGTGGGGTACTAATAGGTTTCGGAACCCGTTATGCTAGGGGATGTACATCAGGTCATGCAATTAGTGGGTTATCAAATTTACAATTATCTTCGCTGATTGCAGTNGTAGGTTTCTTTTCTGGCGGATTAGTAGCAACTCATTTATTACTACCATTGGTTTTGGGATAAATGGAGTGAAGTTAATATGAAAGATTTTCGTTTTTTGCTTTCTGGGATTCTTTTCGGTGTTGTATTGACTCGCTCTGAAGTTTTGTCTTGGTTTAGAATTCAGGAAATGTTTCGATTCCAATCATTCCAAATGTATGGAATCATTGGCTTAGCCGTTGTAACAGGAATTTTATCTATTCAGATTATTAAGAAATATCAACTTAAAGATATCGATGGCAGAAAAATTTCGGTTGGTGATGAAAAATCTCCCAGAATAATTCAGTATTCGGTTGGTGGTTTTCTATTTGGTTTGGGTTGGGCGTTGACAGGAGCCTGCCCTGGTCCATTATATGCGCTAATTGGTAATGGGGTTTGGGTAGCCCTAATACCATTATCGTCCGCAATTTTGGGAGCACTCCTCTACGGACTCTTAGAAGATTATTTGCCACACTAAGAAAACGGATTATTAGTAGATTTGTTTCTTCGAAATTACGTCAAAAAACCACTAAATCATTAGAAAAATAGACAATTGAATTCAATAAAACAAGAACTCGATTGAGATCTGACATCTATCAATTCACCTATATTATCACCTGTTTTAGTCTGATCTTCATCGAGTGTAGTTGGTATATCCGGTGTCCACTATCGAAGTACCCAAGTGAAAATTTGAAAACAATATTACCTTCTAAAAATTCCATAATGTTATGAAACAAGACAGAAAGAAAACCTGACTGTAGTCGTTATGCTATACGATAGTTCAAGTAATAGGTGAAAATTTTAAATCTCATGCTCTTCAATCAATAATTGAAACCGATCTGAAATGAACGCGGAAATTAAACTTACCATTTCTAGTCTTACTAAATTCGAGAGTGATACGACGGCCGGCTTGATTCGTTTGGTTAGGATGTGGCTAGTATTTGTTAAATTTCTGATTAATACTCGAAGTCAGAGTTCATAACCAATTTTTATTTATTCAACAATGCCTGAATGCTCGAAAGACTGGAAACTACATAAGGTACCGTGTAGGTTAAACCAATTTTTAGCATCCTAATACCAGTAACTTCACCTTCAAGTAAGCGATCTCCATGGTTGATGCAGGTTAGAACTGTTCCTACTATTAACGAATATTTAATACCTCTTTTGATCACACTTGGACTTTTGGCCAAGCGGACATATTGATGTAATTTACTTTTATTGTTCAAGCTTATATTTTCCCAAGACCTTAGTTTTGAGGTATGTTTTTATCATTTAGCTGGAAAAATATCAATGAATCAAACTAAACCTACAGTTACTTCCCTAAAAAAAGAAATTGAAGTAATAACGAAATTTCCTGACCAAAACCCAAACCCGGTGTTAAAAATATCTGAGGAAGGTAAATTACTATACACTAACCAAGCAGGAACGTTCATCAAGAATCAGTGGGGAATAGAATTGGGAGACGATGTGCCTATCGAAATAGTATCCCATTCTAAATTGAATGATTCCAGCCCACTAGAAATGGAAGTTGGAAATAAGATTTTCTCGTTTCATGTTGTTCCTGTGGTTGAATTTGGCTTTGTTAATCTCTACGTTACTGATATTACGGCGGCAAGGGATAATGAACATATTCTGGGAAAATTAGCAATGTACTTTTCTTCTCAAGTATATGAATCAATTTTCACGGGAGATTTAGAAGTGAAAATTGAAACCAAAAGGAAGAAATTAAGTATTTTCTTTTCCGATATTAAGGGATTTAGCCAATTAACCGAACGATTAGAACCGGAAGTTCTAACTGATCTCTTAACCAACTACCTCACAGAAATGACAAAAATTGCCATTAAACATGGAGGAACAGTTGATAAATACATTGGCGATGCAATAATGATCTTCTTTGGGGACCCAAAATCAAAAGGCCATAAAGAGGATGCTATTTCTTGTGTCGAGATGGCAATAGAAATGAAACGAGCGTTACCCAGAATAAAAAAATATTGGAAAAGTCTCGGTGTTTCACAGCCTATAGATATTAGAATAGGAATTCACACAGACACTTGTACTGTTGGTAACTTTGGGTCTCATGACCGACTAGATTACACAACAATAGGAAATGGGGTAAATTTGGCATCTAGGCTAGAAAGCAGTGCAAATATAAATCAGATATTGATTTCTGAAGACACTTACCTGCTTGTCAAAAACGATATCAGTTGTAGAAAACTTGAACCGATAAAAGTGAAAAATATTACGCATCCAATTCAAACCTATGAAGTTGTTGGACCCATAAATTCAAACGATTTTCACAATAATATTCAGGCAGAATCCAATGGGTTTTCCCTGTTTATTGACCCTGAGGAACTTGACAATATCAAGACAGCGAAAGAAACACTCAACCAAGCTTTAGAAATGCTGGAAAAAATAAAAAACAGAGAAAATTAAAAAAACAGATACCCAAATAACAAAGTTTGTTATAGAGGCCAATTCACTGGGTAACAAATTAATTTTGTTCAGTTACCTGTCTAACAATTATCTATTTTTCGAAGGTAATAGCTTGGTTCTCTATCGTAATCAAATCTAGTTTTACTAATAAATCCGCTAATTATCCTCTCAGTTGAGAGCATCCTTGCATTGAGACGACTAACCCCGTAAATAATCCACCAGATATTGTTATAGGTAAAGCTATAACTCCGACTCGGTAGCATTAGTTAAATATAATCTGTGGTTGAAATGATCTCTGNAAATCCATTATAAGTTGGGTCTATCGAAACGTCNTCACAATATCCAGAATACAATTGTTAGGTATTAAAGTATATATAGCTTAATCAATTCATTATTGGATTTTGTCAAGAGGTTTGATGGTATTATTTTCATGGCACNTAGCCNAATCGAATNGATATTTCNAAATTTTTGATTCCGTAAGTTTGAATCTAATGCAAGAACAATTTAGTAATTTTTNGGTTAGTTACTATTCTCATAATCTGTACCGATAACAGAAATGACTTTAATAATAAAAGGAATNAATTAAAATTTNATCTTCAACGACAAATTCTCGATCCACTTTTCTGAAGTTTTCTCTACTCGGGTCTCTATATTTTTCCCAAGGAATACCTAACGGGTTTTTCAGGCATGCNGTACCCGTTATCTTTAAACAAAGTGGATTATCACTGGAGAAAATAGGTTTGTACTTACCGGCACTTTACCTGCCTTGGATNTTTAAATTCATTTGGGTCGGNCTGATTGAAAAATTTCAGGTTCTNGATCTAGGCAAATATCGTTCCTCGATTATCTTTTTGCAGATCTTTACCGCAATAACTGCTCTATTTTTATCTACTTGGCAGTTAGAAGGTAGTATAGGGATATTTATACTTTTCGTATTTCTAATCAACCTATGGAGTTCAATGCAAGATATAGCTACCGATGGATTCTCCGTCTTCCTACTGGAGCAATCAGAAAAAGGGTGGGGAAATAGTGTCCAAATTGGCTTCTTCTGGATTGGTTATATTGTTGGCGGTGGGTTTCTTCTCATTCTTTTGTCAAAGACAAATTGGTCTTTATCTCTGAGTCTAATGGGGATTACAACTATTCTAATTACAATTCCTGTTTTATTTCTAAAACAAAATTCAACCCCTAACGACACAAAGAAAATCAAAACTTGGGAATCGATATTGACATTTCTTAGTCAACCCAAAACCAAATCAGTATTGTTGATGGTCTCTGTCTANAGGTTAGCTGACGGTTTTGTTCGTTCAATTCTTCCGTCACTATTAAGTGATTGGGGATTAGATTTTCAAAGAATTGGTTTGTTGCTTGGTATTATAGCTCCGATTGCATCTTTGGTAGGTGCTTTAATCGCTGGATCACTTATTAATAGGTTGGGTAGGAAGAGATCTTTGTCAGTTTTTGGGAGTTTCCAACTCATTACTGCNATTTCTTANTTGCTACTCTGCCAACTTAGCCAAGTTTCTCTGNCACTGCTAGCTCTTGTTATAGTGTTGGACCANATTATACTAAGTATGGTTACAGTAGCAATATATTCAGTAATGATGGACTTAAGCAGAAAAGAGTACGGCGGTACTGATTATACCTGTCAAGACTGTATAGGGATTTTCNCCATTATTATAGGNTCATCGCTCAGCTACTTTTTAGCAGGAAAAATCAGTTATAGTGCNAATTTNGTCTTTATGATTCCANTCGTTATTTGTTGTGTCTATGTNAGTACNAGAATCTACACATCAATCACCAGTTAAAACTCCGTACAAGNTGGTGAATCCTTACAAATCTTAAAAATATATTATTCGAGTGTAGCATTTGCTTGCTTTTATAGGACCAAGACTCAGTTCAAAATTTATCGGAGACTAAAAAAAACTGAACTACGAATGATTTTTATGATATTCAGTCGAAAGAGATCATATGTTTAAAGTAAATATAAACTCAGAGGATTTTGCACCAACATAACTAAGACTTTCCCTAATCTGAAACCCAAAAAGATCAATTTGACTCACTGAAATTGACAACACTNTTGCAAAGTAATAACTGAGNCACTTAATTCAAAAAAACAAGNTTGTTCGTCTNCGCAAATTCGGTTTGATCTCCGCTTCTCATCACCTCTTTAGCTGCTGTTATCGTGATATGTGCCAGAAACNAGTTGACTTAGTTATGTATTAGGTCTTGATATACNTTCATCACTAAGACTCGAAGTTAGAGGTAGANTNTCAGGAACCATAGNTAATACGCCTCTTCTTCAGGCAGCCAAGATAGTACGAGATATAAGCTTCCTTTTCTGATCCACGGTATAAAAAAGTAAAAATCAAAAAATTTTAGACAGTTTACTGAAAAAAACACCTACGACCTATAGGTAATGTGAATATGTTCAGCTGATCTGGGAAATCAGGACTAGATCTGGCTTATATCAATTTTATTTTACCACTTGGTGTGAATTGTTATAGAATGGATCTACTAATCCAAACTGGTAACTAAATTTTTCCTTCTGCCCGTAACTTCTTATCTTTTCATGCCACCCAAAGTTAAATCAGATGCATAGAGGAAATAAGCAATTCCCTCTAATTCAAGAAATCCGTCTTGGTGTTGTTCTAACAATTGGTACCTTGCTGACTGTGGCTAATTGTTATTGGATGGTTCAAGCGGAGGCAATGCTTCGAACCATCCATATGACGGTTCAATCAATCGCAATTAATGCCATCTTCTTTTTGTTTTTCCTCAATTTGATCAACATGGCATTAAAACGGCTACTTCCTAGCGCATCGATCACTAGGTCCGAGCTGTTATTGGTATATGCCATGATCTGTATGGGGTCTACAGTGAGTGGGCATGGATTCATGCAGTTGTTGATTTCGATAATGACCTATGTTCATTGGTTCGCTTCCTCTGAAAATGATTGGAACAACCTGATTTCGCCTCATATTCCAACATGGATGACGGTGTCAGACAAATCAGTTCTGGCTGATCACTACAGAGGTGAATCCTCCTTTTATTTTATTACTAACCTACAAGTTTGGTTAATACCTGTCCTAACTTGGTCATCTTTCATATTTGCTCTTATTCTGGCTATGCTAATGGTCAATGTGTTGATGCGTCGTCAATGGGTTGAAAAAGAGAAACTGACTTATCCCATAATCCAATTACCCTTGCAAATGATAGATAGCCCAAAGAAACTCTATAGTAATAAACTGCTCTGGGCTGGGGTTGCCATTTCAGGTGGGTTGGATATGCTGAACCAACTACACTATATTTTTCCATCTGTGCCTGGAATTAATCTCAAATTGCACGATTTAAATCAGTATTTTACAGAACATCCTTGGACCGGAATTGGATGGTTCCCTATATCCTTTTTTCCCTTCGTTATTGGTTTAGGTTTTCTAATTCCAATTGATTTACTTTTTTCCTGTTGGTTTTTTTATCTCTTCTGGAAGGTGCAGCGTATNATAATTTTTGGCTTCGGATTATCAACTCGTGGAGGTGGATATGCAGGNTATCAGTCGTTGATTGAGCAATCAATTGGAGGATATCTGAGCCTTTGCCTGATCGCGATATGGTTGGGTCGGACTCATATTCTTAATATTTTGAAGTCTGCTTTTGGGAAAAATAAGGATGTCGAGTCAGAAGAACCCATCTCCAGCCGGATAGCTCTTACTTGGTTAGGATTAAGTTTTCTATTTTTGGTTGGTTTTTCGATGGCAGCTGGNATGTCNGTTTACTTGGCAGTAGTATTTTTTACCATTTACATCATGATTAGTGTAGCTGTCACTCGTATGCGAGTGGAAATGGGAACACCTGTGCATGACATTCATTATGGTGGCCCCGATCTACTCATCCCACCTACAATTGGTACAAGACAGCTGGGGACAAGGAATCTGACTNTTTTAGGTATGTATTCTTGGTTNAATCGGACTCGTTATAGTGATGCTATGCCTCACCAACTAGAGGGTTTTAAGATGGCGGAACGGACGAATACAAATAATAAAGTACTCCTTTTCGTAATTGTATTTTCAATTTTGATTTCTATTTTTGCCACTTTTTGGTCTTTTTTACATAGTAGCTACAAAATAGGAATGTTGAATAGCCACATGGTTTGGCCTGGCAGAGAAGGTATAGATCGAATACAACGGTGGCTAACTCAGCCTTCGGATCCCAGTCTTGCCACTCCAGTTTCGATTCTAGTTGGGATGACTTCAACAGTATTTTTAGCTTTGATGAGAACCCGATTTTTATGGTGGCCTTTTCACCCGGGAGGTTATGCAGTCTCTAATAGTTGGGGNATGTCNATTTCTTGGTTCCCACTGTTCATTGCATGGTCGATCAAAGGGCTAGTTCTNCAGCATGGAGGGTTTAGTAAATATCAAAAACTANTTCCATTATTCATGGGANTCATGCTAGGCGAATTTATCGTGGGTGGATTCCTTTGTGCTTTTGGCACAATAACCGGAAAAACAGTCTACTCTTTTTGGCCGTATTAGGCTTAGTATAGTCTCCGTTTCTTCCAGAAACTAAAGAAATTGCCTTCACTGATTTNCGATNTATATGTTTCATATACTGGATCGATGGATTTTCAATAGGATTGGTTNGTACCTGATTACCTGTTACTACTACACGTTCTTTTCCAAAATTTTTAAATATGAACACATATGGGTAATATTTTATTTTACTCATTCAAAATAATGGTAGATAGTCTTTCTACCTGCTGTTTTTTCCTTCTTGATTTGCCTTTTTTGTTGCTTTTAGTTGTTGGCAACTATATGATGCATCTACCTAGATTAGGAAGATGTAATAAATTAAAGAGGATAGAATGCTGTGTACAAGTGTGCAATTTTAGGTTGTGGTGGGAGGGCAAAAGGCCACGTTTCTGCTTATCAACATGTCAAGCGAGGAAAATTAGTCGCTATTTGCGATATGGATGATGAACTACTCAATAAAATGGGTGATCAGTTTGGTATCGAGACGCGGTACACCGATTTTGAAAAGATGCTAAAAATGGAACAGCCTGATCTGCTTCATATCGTCACTTCGCCCGTTTTGCGGGAAACCAATCAATTGCTTCGATATCCATTGATGAGAATTGCCTCCGACTACGGTGTACCAGCCGCCATTGTAGAAAAACCAATTGCTGTTATGGGAGAAGATTGGCGTAATCTGTGTGGCTTATCAGCTAAAACCAAAACTAAATTTGTGGTCAATACACAACTCAATTTTCATCCACAAAATTTGGTATTAAAACAAGACGTGGCCGATGGAAAAATTGGAGATATCAAATTCATTGAAGCCAGTGCGAGACAGACGCCGGTTGATCAAGGCCCGCATGTTCTCCAATTGATTTCTTCCTACATAGACAATGTTCGACCAATACGAGTTATGGGTCAGGTGTCAGGCCGGAACCACATGAGCTCGGCTCAACCGTCCCCTGATCATGCCAGTGGACTAATTA
>PAYP01000038.1 GCA_002714785.1 Candidatus Poribacteria bacterium
GAGGCTAATGCCAAATCGATTCAAACCGCAGACGAAATGTTAGGTACAGCAAACACACTACGTCGATAAAAAATAAACTGATAATCTAAAGATAATTTTAGCGATTTCGGAAAGAAGTGATACTAATGGGATATTAATTCCCGAATCTTATAGATAACGAAGAAAAAAATTCCACTGCTACTAACAATTTTTTGGTGCCAGTGGGATTTTTTTATAATTAACCAAGAATATCGATCAGGGACGGCTGCATGGCTTTGCCAGCTACGGTTAATGAGGATCTATAAGCGTTTTCTAATTCGCGTAATTCCGTTAAAGCTGTAGCTTGATCAATCCCTTCAACCTCTTTCATCTGCCCTTCAATTGTAGTGCGAATCGTGGTCAATCTAGTTTCATTTTCGGTCACTGACTGAATCCGCAAAGAACTTTCAGTAGCAATAAGATCTACTTTGCTAATTAGGTCGTTCAAAAGGTTTTTGGTGTCTGTCTTTACTCGTTCTGCTAACTCCTGAGGAGCATCATCCCCCACGGTTGTAACGGAGAAATTACCTAAGTAAAGTTCACCTCCACCTTCGTTATGAGTAGTAACTTGAATACTAGTTTGGCTACTACCAGCGACCGTATCTTGTACCATTAGCTGGCCATCAACGCCAATTTTTGCTTGGATTGATCCACCAAAACTAAACTCAATATGACTCAGTAAATCTTCCACTGTAGCCCCAATCGAAATACCATAAGTTCCGTTTGCATCTGCTACTGGATCTCCATTAGCATCTGTTTGGGGGGCAGCTGTAAAAGCGAAGGTTTTACTAATGTTGTTTCCGGTTGGACTGGTTCCACTAATCGTCAAAGTTTCCCCTACTCTTGGTTGTCGTGTAGGGTCAGCTACCAGCTCAGCTAAAGTATTATCACTTCCGGCAATAGTAGTAGATGCTAAGACTCCATCTGCATCAAACTGATATGCCTTCAATTCTACATCGGAGGTCTGAACTTTTACTGTTTTTCGTGTGTGTGTCATCGTACCAAAATCTAGCAACCCATTCTCATTCTGAGGTTCTATTACTGCTCGCAGTGAACTGTTTTCACCGTCAGTTGCATTGTCAGATACTACAATTTTTCCCGCTGAACTGATGTAGGCCTTGACATCCCCGTAGGTATCCTCCAAAAGCTGCAAAAATCCACCAACAGTATCTCCATACAGTGGGTTATTGATAAGATCATCCGTTAGTGAAATAGTTCGATTAACTGCTGTGCCTTCTCCAGTTGGTAAACTCGACTGGCCTGAAAGTAGAATAGTATCTGTTACATCAATACCGGCTAAATCTGTTAGCTTAGTACTGGTAGCAGCCAAATCACCATTAGCAGTAAGTAATTGACCGGAGGAAATTGAATGTTTTGTCGTTTCGTCCACGATACCCAAATCTTTTTGATCTACCAAATTGCTTAGGGTTTCCATTACCTTGAAAAGACCTATATCGTCACTACCNAAAACCTCAGAGCCGATCATGTTTACCTGCATTTTCTCGTCTGGGCCAATTTCTAGTTCAATTTTTTCAGTATTTCCTTGATATAAGATCTTACCATTTTGTTCTACAAAAGCAGGTGCACTAGTTTTTGTACCCGCAAAAATATACTGATTGAGTATCTTTGTATTAGCGATTTGCTTAAATTGTGATCGCATATTGTTCAGTTCTGCGCTAGCNTCNATATTACCAATNTTNGATGAGATATCGGTCGCAAACTGTTTTAACAGAAACATGGTATCATTAACTTGGCCGATTACACTGTCAATTTGGTTAAGGCGAAAACTCGCCTTGTNATTATTAGATATGTGTTGGACATTGATAGAAAAATCCTTCCTTAGGCTCATAACCGATAGCAGTTGTGATGGCTCACCAGACAAAGAACGAATTTTTCTTCCCGTGGATACTTTGTCTATTGCATCTTGAATTCCTTCTAAGCCTTCCTGTAAATCACCCGTTGTTCGAGTAGAGATCATTTTGTGGGTTACTCTCATCTAATTCTCCTAAGTCGAAATCTGTTAATACTTACGTCACTTACATATTAATCAACGTCTGCATTACCTGATCGACCGTCGATATGTAACGAGCNGCAGCTTCGTAAGCTCTNTGGAATTGAATCAAATTAACCATTTCTTCGTCCATAGATACACCGGAAACACTCTCGCGAAATGATTCTAGCTGGGAAGTTAATAACCCATTATTTTCTTCGTTTCTCTGTGCTTGTTGGGATTGGATCCCAATTATGGTCATAGTACTAGCATAATATTCTTCGAGTGTTTGTGTACCATTAGACATTACAAATTCGTTNCGCTTGGCAGTAATACTGAAAGCAATCTCATTATTACCAGGCTCATCAGGCCGACTCGACACCCCAATTTTCTCTGGGCTTTGTACCAAACTCAAGTTAACAGCCATATCATTTATACTCTCTCCGGTAAAAAATTCGATTCCTGTTGTGTTATCCAATCCATATCCTTTAACATGGACCGAGTTAACCTCAGCCATCAGTGTTGTAGCAAACGAATTGATCCGTTCAATAAAACGTGGAATCTGGTTATCCCGGANATTCATCAAACCACCGATTTTTCCACTTTGAATAGAGACCTCTTTACCNGAACGTGAGTCGGTAATGACGACAGTTTTTTGATTGTTAGCAAGTGGGTGAGTTTGATTGTTTTTCCCATTATCTGGAAGACCAAAGACTTTCGTTCCTTCCAATACTAACTCGCCANCGACCTCAATTTTTATCATGCCTGTTCCATCACCAATGTCAGAAATCGTAGCNTTTTCTATCCCGGCTAAATTAAAAAGAGTTTGAATTTGATTTTCGTGTTGGCTACGCTCATTTACTATTTGCCTGACTTCAGCTGTAGTACCTCGGTGAGANAAAANACTTTGATTTTTGCTAGCAATGGTCTTTACTAACTGGTCAATTTCAGTGTAGATGATTGATTTTGTGTTCGGTTGTTCCGAACTAGTGAAGCTAGGGGTCTGATCTTCAGCTACTAACGTNCCCACCCGGTCTCCATCTACGAAAGCAAAGCCTCCTAGATGAATTTGTAACATGCCACTACTTTCTTCAACAGTAGTAAAATCAGTATATTCGGATAGCTTCGTTAATAAACCATGACGGACTGTACGTTGTGAATTGGCCGCCTCACCAGAAAACTCGATTGCTGCAATGTCACGGTTCAACTTGGCGATTGAAGCGCCTAATTCATTGACTTCAGTCNCAAAGCTATGGATTTGTGTGTTATTTTCTTCATATAAACTTTGAAATCCTAGATTAACATTCTTTAGTTCTTGTACTAGATCCTGCGCACGACCAATGGTAACATTACGAGCGATCTCCTTTGATTCTGGGTCAACACTCAAGTTATGCCAACTATCCCAAAAATCTGCTACGGCGCCAGAAACCCCCCCCACATCCAAATCGGTAAACAATCTCTCAATTTTTTGCATCTGGTCAGATTGTGTACTCCAGTTGTTTGAATCTTGAATACTTTGACGTAAACGACTTTCTAAAATCTTATCCCGTACCTGTGTTACCTTTGTAACATTAGATCCAGACTGTGAATAACCTCTAACATCGATGGCAATTTCGACTTGTTCACGGGCATAATTTGGTGTGTTAACATTTGCAATATTGTGACCTGTAACCATTAACCCACGTCGCTGTGCGTTAAGCGATTGTCGAGCAGTTTCTAAACTACCTAATAAATTTGTCATGGAAAGTTCCTAGGCCAAAGTGTGGAGCTGTACACTACTTTTTTGGTTCAACTCCCCGGAATAGCCAAAGCTATTCTGAGCAGACGCCAACAAGCGGAGTGTAACATTGACGTAGTCACGCGCTCTGTGAATAATATAAGCATTATCCGATTGAGCTGATTGTATTTGCCTGGCTAATTGATTGAGTTCAGAGCTAAAATTGCGAAAACTTGTCGAAAATGGCTCTGAAACCATATCGGCAAGTTTTCGCAGTTTCAAATGTGTTATCCCACCAGATGAAACAACAGAGATACCTAGAGAGCGGGCAAATTCGAGCATTAAAGCCGTTCGGGTCATTGATAAGGCCTTTAGCTCTGTTGCCTGAGTATCTAATACTCCTAAAAGGGCCATGATCTTTTCCGCATTATCGCTAGTTAAGATAGAAGGAGCTGACGTTGTTAGCTCAAACAGTTTCTTGCACAGGCTTACTTCTTGAGTAAGGATGTACATTAGACGATTCAACGCAGCTTTATTAATTGTTGATTGCATTTAGAATTCCGTTTATATAAGCCTGATCATTCAACCGACTGAGTTCATCGTCCGATTGCTATAACTAATGAAATTATCAGTTGAGAAAAAGCGAGTTTCTATATTAATGCAACAACTGCTTAATGTATTACTGACCTATTGGTTTGAAGGCAAAACACCAGTGGCCAAGATTTTCTCAGCAACTTGTGCGCTATCAACTGTATACTCTCCACTATCAACTAAAGCACGTAGCCGAGCGACTTTTTCAGTGTCAATTTCGGGNGAATCGACGACTCTTTGTCGGATTTGATCGAGNGCGTTACTCTCTTCAGATCGAGTAACAGTGTCTTGTGCTGTCGTTGTAGTTTGCGAATTACTGTTTANGTAGGGATTCCGATTGTTGACGTTGGTGGAAGTAGTTTTCTCGGGCTGACTTTGCTGTGATCGCACACCCGGTCGATTTGCTATAAGACGTTCGATAGGTACCATTGTTATTCTCCTTTTTTACTCACTTTCTAAGGTGAGTGTTATTGATCTACCGTACTTAACGGCAGAAACCTAAAAAAACTTTAGAAAAAATTGAAAAAAATTTGGTTCCCTTACCAACGGTCATCAGATAATACATTATTGAGGCTTGATCTTCAAACGAAAATTAGCTTCTCCGCAGTTGTTCATAGACCATATCAGCAATACCAATACCTCTTTTAGAGGTAATTTTACCTATTTCTTGATCAAGCATGTCGGTNAAAATATTTTCGGCATTGCCACCATCAAGAAAATCACTTTTTGGTACAGCTGATCGCATTTGTTTCAGCATGTGGTGAGTAAACAGGGACTCAAATTCTTGAGCCACAGATTTTAGTTCTCGGTCAAAAGGTTTCTGAGCTTGGTCGGTATTTTTTTCTACTTTTTCTTGCTGGAAAGGATTTTTTTTCCGATACTGTTCCAGATTAGGNTTGCGTAGGCTATGATTTAATAATTGACCAAGGTTAGATGCTAGTTTCATTTTGTTAATATTGCTCCTACTTAGCTAACGAATAATTAACTTAGCATGAAGCGAGCCATTCTTCTCGATGTTTTGTAAAATAGAGATCAGTTCTCGTGGTGTTGCNCCCAACGCATTAAGTGAATCAACTACGTTGGCAACGGTTGTACTTTCTGGTATCTCTGTCAGCCAACCTTCTGATTCTTGGGTGATTATATCTGTCTCGGATGAAACAATTGTTTGACCAGCAGTNGCCGGTGATGGTTGACTAATATCGGTTTCAGTATTAATGGTTACAAATAAACTGCCATGTGTGACAGCTACCTCAGATATAGCGACATTCGAACCAATAACAACTGTTCCAGTTTTCTCATCAATTACTACTCGAGCTGGNCGGTCAATNANGATTTTTAAATCGCCAATTTGAGCTAAAAAACGAATGACGTTATCAGTGTAGATGTTTTCATCTGCATTTTGGAGGATAGATGGAATNATNACACGAACGGAGCCACTATCGACCGTGGTCGCAGGTTTAGGGGTATAGCTAAGTTCATTGTTGATTGCATCAGCTATGTTAACTGCGGTAGTGTAATCAGCNTGATAAGGTACNAAAACTAGTTCTTCACCTTCAAANACGTCGAGGCGCATGGCTTTATGGACAATACCACCATTGGGTACNGTTCCCGCTGTTGGATGGTTTTTTTGGATGCTATCTCCTCCTGCAGAAGCACCGTAGCCACCTAGTGATATTACCCCNCCTGCCATTACATATACTTCCTTGGTTGCATCTAGTGGATGAAAGAGGGGCGTGGGTAATAGTGTACCGCCTTGTAAGCTGGTAGCCGTTTGTAGTGAGTCTATTTGCACATCGATCTCTGAACCAATTTTAGCAAAGGGTGGTAACACCGCAGTTACCGTAACTACCGCGGTATTTTTGGTGTCTAAGCGATCCAATTCCATAGTGATTCCCATGTTCTGGATCATATTTTCAACAAACCTCTGTGTTACTTGGCTCTGCTTATCACCAGTATTATTAAGACCAGTTACTAAGCCCATACCAAATAGCTTAGCCTCATGAATTCCATCTACTGTAACTACGTCCTTGATTCGGGTTTGAATTGCAAAAGAAGAATTATTGAAAATGGATATGATCAAAAAATTAATCAAAATAACGGTCAGTTTTTTCATGCTTCACCTGATTTTTTAAAACTTTTGTCACAAAAATGCTAGAAGATCCAAACCCAATCGAGAAGTCTACTCAATAAACCTGGTTTCTGTTTTCGAGAAATCATACCTTTACCTTGGTAGGCAATTTCTGCATTAGCTAAACTCGTCGACATTACCGTATTGTTAGCGCTGATATCTTGTTCTCTAACCATCCCCTTTATAGTCAAGGTTTGTTGCTCACCATTAACAGTAATCTGTCTTTGGCCCTCAATGACTAGTGTCCCATTGGTTAAAACTTCCGTTACAATAACACTAACCGTTGCATCCAATGCATCACTTTGTTCAGTAGAACCAAGTCCATCAAAGTTACTAGCAGAGGATAAGCTAATCCCCTCCGGGAGTACGTTACCGGTAGCGCCTAGACCACGTGTTGGCAAACCAACAAGAGCGCCTAATTTTCCATTTCGTCCGGAAGTCCGGCTCGTTTTTGTTTTAGCTTCTCTTGAAGCGCTAGCTCGTTCAATTACTAGTATGGTTAACAAGTCTCCAACCTGTCTGGCTTTTTTATCAGCAAAGATTGATGCTTGGTAGATAGTCATTCCTTTTTTTGCTGATACTACCGGGCTTCCAAATAAACAACCGAAAAATACCAGCACGATTGATGTGATGATTTTTCTCGTGATAATATTGAATTTCAAAAAGGGCGTTTTCTTGAATTGTTTGACTTTCATTTTTTGTTCCTAAAATTTAACCTGAACCTTTTTTTTATCGATTACTTTGCCAATGATGACTTTTTTTGATGTTATATTCTTGATACGAATTAGCTGACCCAAGTTGCCATTCTCGTTTGCAACACCATGAGTTTGAATTTTTAACGCTCCTCTTTGAGCTATAACAGTAATCACGTCTCCTCTTTTTACATGGTATTGCTTTTGTAGATCTTGTTGGGTAATGATTTGGCCTTTACGAATCTGTCGCTTAGAAATTTGACCAACCACTAATGCTGTTTGTGTCATAGGCTGAGTGAACGATCCAACAGATCTGTTTAAAGCTCTATTTTCAATTCTCAAAAATTCTAATTCAATTCTACTTTGAGCGGGTATGTCGATAGTTGATATTACAACTGGCTGTTGAATCTGAATGTCGAAGGCTAGTGCTAATCGGTAAGGTCGATTACGATCATAAATAACGAGAGCTAATCTACCATCTTTCAACTGCCCTTTGGGATGGAACTCAATTCTGGTTTCCGGCGTAATCAACGGTAATGGGGGACATGTGGTTTTTACTTTTACTTCTACACTTTCTACTTGCAGTGATTCTTGATAGAAGGTTTGTACCCTCTTCAACAATTCAAAAGTCATATCAGTTTTAATTGGGTTTGTTACACGATATGTTACTTGGCTTTGCCCGTTGATTTTTACTTGGTCTGGATTAATCTGGTTACGTTTAAGCCAGTATGCAATCTGTGGGGCGTTAACTGATTTAGCTCGTCCGGTTCTATTAACTGAACCAACTTTTATATTTTCGATTCGTTCTTTTTTACCAAGATCTTGAGTTTCTACAGTAGCAATGTCCCCAATCAGGATGTCCGGTTGTTCTACACTAACGTTTGATTTTAGGATAATAGTAATAGTAGTAGCCCAAGAAGGTATCCAAATTGAAAAAAGAACAATTACCAACATTTTCCCAAGGTGTTTTTTTTGTTTCATATTCCCGACTCTCGTACTAGCTATTTGAATTGATTCTGGAATAGGCTTCTAGCAATCCGTGTGCCAATTCTGAATAATGTTCTATAGCTTGACAAACGAAGACAAATTTAGATACCATACTGGAACTGATTTTAACTAAAGAGGCATC
The DNA here is from genome assembly GCA_002714785.1 of Candidatus Poribacteria bacterium. GTDB lineage: Bacteria > Poribacteria > WGA-4E > WGA-4E > UBA9662 > TMED15. The sequence goes on from PAYP01000038.1 coordinate 8,266, forward strand.
AAGTGAAAAGGACCTACCAGCCCAGTAGAAGAAAGCGAAAGAACAAATTCGGGTTTAGAAAACGAATGTCGACCCGTCATGGAAGGGCCATCTTGTCTAGACGGCGTAGAAAAGGCAGACAGCAGCTTTCCGCCTAAAACTCAACTGAGGCTATTACGCTCGGTATTTTTGACTGCTGAATACTCACAGTTGCTTAAGTGGTTGACTGTTTTATAGGTGGACGGTGTATTTGAAAAAGTTGCAGACCGTTCGTAATTCAGTACAGGTTGAGTAGTAGTTCTGTTTTTTTAGAGCGATTGTTTGATAGGGAAACAGATATACTTCGTAGCCTTCCCCCCAATTAAGATTGGCAAAATACTCTCTAATTAATTTTTTATGGCTCGCAAGTTTGATGTCCCCGATTTTTACCGTAGCCCAATAATATCGGTCGTAAAGAACTTTCGTCGAGCTGAAGATCCTCGAAAGCGTGACCTAGCTCCCTCCATTCTTGATTTTGGGCCAGTTCGATTTAAAATTGGTCGCCATTTTGGATTTTGTTTCGGAGTTGAAAACGCTATTGAGATTGCGTACAAAGCGTTAACTCAGCACCCTAATCAACGAATTTTTTTACTTTCCGAGATAATTCATAACTCCCATGTCAATGAAGATTTACAAAGGCGAGGTGTACGATTTATCTGTGAAACATCAGGTAAGCAATTGATACCTTTTGAGGAATTGCGCCCGGACGACGTGGTTATCGTACCAGCTTTTGGCACGACAATTGAAGTTGAACAAGCTCTTAATAAAAGAGGCATCCTTCCTTATCAGTACAATACAACGTGTCCTTTCGTAGAGAAAGTATGGAAAAAGAGTTCGCAAATCAGCAAAGAGAATTATTCGGTCATAATACATGGAAAATGGAACCACGAGGAGACTAGAGCAACTTTTTCCCACTCAAAAGAGGAATCTTCAGTTTTAGTGGTTAGAGACTTAGAAGAAGCAGAAAAATTGGCTGATGTAATTCGAGGTAACGCATCAACTGAATTCTTTTATCAACACTTTGGAAACCGGATTTCGGAGGGATTTAATCCTGAAATACATTTAAAAAAAATTGGAGTGGTAAATCAAACCACTATGCTAGCGACAGAGACACAGGCGATAGCAACTCTTTTAAAAAAAGCAATTATTGACCGTTATGGTGAAGATCAGGCAGATGAACACTTTGCAGATACTAGAGACACACTCTGTTATGCCACAAAAGAGAATCAGGATGCGACTTTATCATTGATTGCAGATGGCGCTGATTTAGCTATTATTGTTGGGGGCTATAATTCGTCAAATACTAGTCACTTGGTCGCCCTGTGTGAATCTTCACTTCCAACCTATTTTATTTCTGATGCAGGTGAAATTTGCTCTGAAGAAAAAATTCGACATTTAGACAATGTAAACAAACAGTTAGTCGAAACTCGACACTGGCTACCAAAAAGCAAACCAACAGATATTATTCTAACTGCGGGAGCTTCTTGTCCTGATGCCTTGCTGGACGAAGTGTTGCAAAAAATTGTGGCTTGGTTTCCGGATAGTTGTTCAACTGAAACTGCACTTATCCCCTACTCACCGGAAGCTATAGACCCTTCAGTCCAACGAATCTAAGCACTGATCTTTATCGAATCATGCGTATCCCCTCGGTATTGACGCTTTCGTCTCTCAGACCTTGTCAATTAAGCCCTCATGTCAACCCCATTCAAGCCTGCTTCAGGAGTGTATTAAGATCATGCTCCAAACTGGTGGCAATGACCGCCCCATTGGGCGTTCTGGCTGATTCCTACTCTCAATCTCTGATTCCTTCTTCAAGTAGGCCTGGGCTAGCACCTTCGATTTTCTGCCCTTCTATTGACAGCAGCATCAAACTGCGGCTTCTTATCCCCGTTCTCTTAAATCCATTTCGTACCCCTAATCGATCTGGTAAACCCCGTTCTTCTCACTTTTAGTCTTTCATCTATTCTGGTCGTTAGGCTGTTAAATTAAAAACCAGCGAAACTCCAGCGTTTTACCGGTAAATTGCTGACTAATTTGTAAAAAACGACAGACCAAAACAGAAAAAACAGCAGAAAACCCTATAAATGCCCTCCCATTGTCAGGAGCATTCTTTTCGTGAATGGAAACCATCGGTCGTCATTATGTTATCAGTTAGATTTTTATCTTCTTTGGCCTTTTGATAAAATAATGCCAAGATTTAGTTTTCTGTTGGAGGGTATGATGTTATGACGATAGACAGACGAGATCTCCTAAAATGCGTACCTGCAGGATTGGGGGCTGTATCCAACGCCAAGACTCTCTCCGCTCAGCAAGATGTTGCACAATTCAACTGGGCAGGTAATGTTCGCTATGGGACGAACCGTTTGCTGAATATCGAAAGCGTCGAGCAACTTCAGGAGTTCGTACAGAAGCAGAATGGCTTGAAGGCATTAGGCTCGCGTCATTGTTTCAGCCTCATTTCAGATAACGTCCATCAGTTGATTTCACTTCGCTCGATGAATCGTATCCTCGACATTGATGAGACGGAGAAAACCGTATCGGTCGAAGCGGGCATCACATATAGCAAACTCGGACCGGAACTTGATCGCCAGGGCTACGCGTTGCACAACCTGGCATCGCTACCGCATATCTCGGTTGCGGGATCTATCGCTACCGCCACGCATGGCTCCGGTAGCAAGAACGGGAATCTTGCCTCCGCAGTTGCGGAAATTGAATTGGTGACGGCAGACGGAGAGTTACACACACTTTCTCGAAAAAAAGATGCGGACGGATTTTTGGGTGCCGTCGTTCACCTTGGTGCACTCGGAATCGTAACGCGAGTGAAACTTGATATTCAGCCAACTTTTCGCATTAGCGAATACTGGTATCACGGCATGAAGAAGGAAAACCTTTATGAGAACTTTTCCCAGATCATGAACAGTGCTTACAGTGTTAGTGTATTCTCGGATTTCAAGCGCGGGTTTACCAAGGAACATTGGCCGAGTATCCGACTCAAGGTTCACGAGGAAGCCGGATTCGAAGCCAAGCCCGAACTGTTCGGTGCTCGCTTGGCTAGTACTATCAGTGAGAAAAGTAAGAAAGCTGATCAATCCACACGCAACACTTCAGGAGCGTGGTGGGAACGACTTCCACACTTCACTATAGATGGCGTAGCTGCAAAGGGTAACGAACTGCAAACGGAATACTTCGTTGCGATCGAACACGCGACGGACGCAATCAAAGCTGTGGCGACGCTCGCTGACCGAATCCAACCACTGCTATACGCCTCCGAGCTACGAACAGTCGCCGCCGACAGGTTGTGGATGAGCATGTGCTACGAGCAACTGAGTTTGGCAATTCACTTTACTTGGAAATCAGACAAAGAGGCGGTGTTCAATCTGTTGCCTGAAATCGAAAAACGACTGGCGCCATTTGAGCCTCGTCCGCACTGGGGGAAGCTGTTTTTTATGGGGTCGAAAACGCTTGAAAATCGGTATGATCGGCTTGCTGACTTTAGGCAACTGGTAGATCGATACGATCCAGAATCCAAGTTTCGTAATTCGTTCTTGCGAAACAAGATTGGTATCTGAACAACATACTCTATGATGTATCTTTACCGTCATTAATCTTTCGAGTGGTACGATCAGCTAAGAAGGGCAAAGCTCAACGGTTGGATATCTACCGAAATTCATACAGGCAACCTGAGAAACCGTCAAGGTACAACATACGATGGACTTTACAATTAATTATTAGTATCACAATTATGAATGCTAAAAAATCTCATTTAATTTAAATCACAATTTAATAGCTACGGTTTTCTGGTTTTTACTCTGGTTTTTCCGCCGTTTGGTCTGTCGCTTGTTTCTAATTTTCCGCTATTTGGCCGTCAATTACAGTTTTTTGTACTAAAGACAAAAGTATGACATGTAACTGTAAAATCTATATCTCGTAATACGAGTCTACTTTCTCTTTGGGGAAATTTTTTTTCAGCTGGCCAGCTCTGTTCTTCCAGTTGTTGATGTAATTTGGTCAGCATCTGCAAAGCGGCTCGGTTGGCGCTGATGATGGGTCAGTAGGGCTTGGTATAGCTGCCAATCAGTTGAATTTCGGTTAAATCAGACACTTGCCGCAAATCATCGACCAAACGCTGGTAACGGTCTAGCTGTATTCGGTGTCAATGGTACGAAACTGGAGCTGAAATAGCTGAAAAGACGGGTCATCAGTCGCCGAAATCGAGGTCTGGTTGCGTAGATTTTCTGGTTGAAAGTCGAAAGCTTGAGCCAGCAGTTGTAACGAATATTGCCGAATAGTATCCTGCTGCTCAGTTTCAATTCGGGCAATGGTTCGGCTGTTAAGCCTCTGCCCATTGGGATCTAGGTCTTTCAAGTGTTGAGCCAGTTATTGTCGGGATCAACCGTTTTGCTGACGCAGCTGTCGAATCCGAGTGCCGAAATCTGGATTACCCACCATGCTGTACCTCGATATAACATGGTGGGTAATCCTACTGATATGGCTAATAGTTATCTTAATCGCAGTATTTATTTTTAGGATAATACTTAGATCTAAACGACATGATACTATTGTCATG
>PAYP01000039.1 GCA_002714785.1 Candidatus Poribacteria bacterium
GCCAAACTCAGGAGGGCACAACAAGCAATTGAAGCAAACCGCCCCTATGCAGATAAATTCGGCAGGATTTTGAATCAACTGATTCACTTAAATAGTGTGGCAGAAGAAAACAATACGGAGTCTCAACTTGTTCATCCTTTACTAGAAGTACGACAGGTTAAACGAGTTTGTATCATCTCCGTATCTGGTGATAGAGGATTATGTGGCAGTTTTAACGCTAACACAATTCGGACTACTAATCAGCGTTTACAATACTATAAGCAGCAAGGAATTGAAGTCGACTTAATTTGCGTTGGTCGAAGGGTCGCTGACTTTTTTCGCCGTCGGCTAACTGTATCTGGCGAATACGTGAATATATTCAGTAATTTGAAATTTGAAGTGGCTATTGATTTGGCAAATGAAGTTAGTTCTATGTATTCGGGTAAGTCAGTTGATTCAGTGGAAATTATATACAATAATTTCCGGACAGCTATCTTGCAAGTGGTTCAAACAGAACAACTTTTGCCGCTTGACACATCAGACCAATCATTTGTCAGTGAAACCTCGGAATCAATTACTTCCACTGAATATCTGTACGAGCCGACTCGAGAAGAAATCCTTCACCAGATTTTACCCAAGCATTTAAATGCTCAAATTTGGAAGGCTTTACTGGATTCGAATGCCGCTGAGCAGGCAGCAAGAATGACTGCTATGGAGAATGCAACTCAGAACGCTGAAGATATTATTGATGAGCTGGTACTACAGCGAAATCGTGCCAGACAAACACTAATTACCAAAGAAGTCGCTGAAATTGTCAGTGGCGCAGAGGCTTTAGGTTAGACGTAAATACAAAGGGATTTTATAATGAATCAGGGAAAAGTTTTAGAGGTAGTTGGTGCTAGGGTCGATCTCGATTTCTCTGGCGCAGAATTACCGGGCATCTTGAATGCGGTTGAAGTGGACCGCGCTGATGGTACGAAATTGGTTCTGGAAGTCCAGCAACACTTGGGTGAAAATCGTGTACGTTGCGTATCGATGGATACAACGGATGGTATTGTTCGAGGCACACCAGCTCAAGATACTGGTGGCCCAATTACTGTTCCGGTTGGTGAAGGCGTACTTGGTCGTGTGATCAATGTTACAGGAGACCCAATCGACGAAGCCGGTGAAATTAAAGCTGAAAAACGTTATCCAATCCATCAGCCCCCTCCCGCTCATAAAGACTTAAGTACTGTAGCAGAGATGCTTGAGACGGGTATCAAAGTTATTGACTTGATTCAACCAGTAGCAAAAGGTGGAAAAGTTGGTCTATTTGGTGGTGCTGGGGTAGGTAAAACCGTTTTAATTGCCGAATTAATTAATAATATTGCTACACAACACGGAGGATTTTCTGTTTTCTGTGGTGTCGGTGAACGGACAAGAGAAGGTAATGGATTTTACATTGAACTAGATGAGTACGGCGTACTTGATAAAACCGCACTAATTTTTGGACAAATGAATGAGCCTCCTGGTGCTCGACTGAGGGTCGGTTTGACAGGGCTGGCTGTTGCAGAATATTTTCGGGATGAGCAAAATCAAGACGTACTTATTTTTATTGATAATGTTTTTCGTTTTACACTAGCCGGAGCTGAAGTATCGGCTCTGCTGGGTCGAATGCCATCAGCTGTAGGATATCAACCTACACTCGCCACTGAAATGGGAGCTATGCAAGAAAGAATTACTAGTACCCAAACAGGCTCTATCTCTTCTTTTCAAGCAGTTTATGTTCCGGCTGATGATTATACCGATCCTGCAGTGGTGACTGTCTTCGGCCATCTTGACGCCGCTACTAGATTAGAGCGCTCAATCGTTGAAAAAGGGCGTTATCCTGCAGTAGACCCCTTATCTTCAACTTCGCGGATTTTGGATCCTGCAGTAATCGGGGAAGACCACTACCAAACTGCTCGTCGAGTACAATCAGTAATGCAAGAGTACGAGGACTTAAAAGACATCATCGCAATTCTAGGTGTCGATGAACTAACAGATGACCAGAAAGAACTTGTTGATCGTGCCAAAAAGCTTGAAATGTTCTTGACTCAACCCATGTTTGTCGCCGAACGCTTCACAAACATCCCGGGTAAATATGTCAAGATTGAAGATACTATAAAAGGTTGTCAGGCTATTTTGAATGGCGAGTGTGATGACCTTTCTGATTCTTCACTCTACATGATTGGTCCAATCGAAGAAGCATTCGAAAATGAAAAACGTTCCGATGAGGGACAGGCAGCTTAGATAACGCTGCACAGGTTATTGAATGGCTGATAAATCATATGCCTTAGAAATCCGAACCCCGGAAAAGTTAGTTTTTGAAGAGCAGGTCTCTAGTGTTACTGCACCTGGAGTTGAAGGGAATTTCCAAATCCTTGCAGATCATATCCCATTTTTAACAATCTTAACAACGGGTGTGATAAACATTCAGACAATGGATGGAGACCGATCTTTGGCCACCAGCGGTGGCCTATTTGAAGTGTTGTCAGGACGAGTGACAGCTTTGCTAGATACTGCTGAATGGTCTGATGAGATTGATGTTGAGCGTGCGGAGGCATCACGTAATCGAGCTAAAGAACGTTTGACCTCCAGAGGANCNATTGATATNGATGAGATTCGCGCTGAAGCGGCTTTAAAACGTGCGTTAACCAGACTGAAAATTTCCAGTCCTTGATTTACTANACCACAATTNATAATCTTGGTAAAAAATGTCACCAAGTTGTTGGNAAGTGTTTCCCTTCCTTATTTGAGGATTTAGGTTGTCTATTAAGAATCTAACTGAACGGTTATGGGCTAAGGACCCAAGCCTTTGGCCTACCACTGTTCANCACAAAATACAAAACCGATTAGGTTGGCTGACTGCTCCTTGGCAATTCCTGCCGCGTTCGGCCGAAATTACCAATTGGGCCAACCAAGTTGTCGAAGATGGTTTTCGTTTTGTAGTCTTACTGGGAATGGGAGGTAGNAGTCTGGCCCCAGACGTTTTTGCACAAACCTTTCGATCAAGCAAAAGTCTGCTCCTGATAGTACTTGATACAACCGATCCCGCAAGTATATTATCTCTAGAAGAAAGAATTGATTTAAAAAAGACTTTGTTTCTGGTTTCCACCAAGTCGGGATCAACTATTGAAACCTTATCTCTATTTCACTACTTTTATCAACAAACTCAAAATAATGGTTCCCAGTTTGTAGCAATCACGGACCCTAGTTCTGCGCTTGTTGAAATAGCCAATCAGAATGAGTTTCGTGATTGTTTTCTTAATCCTGTGGATATTGGTGGTCGCTACTCAGTACTGTCGTACTTTGGTCTAATCCCAGCAGCTTTGATTGGTATTGATATAACAAGGTTACTAAATACAGCGATTGACACAGACTGGCAATCTGCTGTCCAGTTTGGCCAAGAGATTTCCGAGCACGCTCTATCAGGTCAAGATAAAATGACACTGATTACTTCACCCGAAGTGAAGCAAATTGGCTGTTGGATTGAACAGCTAATTGCTGAAAGTACTGGTAAGTCTGGTCAAGGTATTATCCCCATTGATATGGAGCCGCTTCACTTACCTAAAAAGGCTTTAGATTCAGATAGATTTTTTGTCTANACTAAAATTGATGTTGATGATAGCCTAGAATCTCATGTGTCAGTATTGAAAACGTCGGGTTTTACAGTTTATCAACATGAGATATCTGATTTGTATGACCTAGGACGAACCTTCCTTTTTTGGCAAATTGCTACAGCTATAGCTGGAGCTAGAATTGGTATAGACCCATTCGATGAGCCTAACGTAACAGAAAGTAAAAANCAGACAATTAAGTTNCTGAATAATTTCCCAAAGGGAAATCGACTGCCNGAAGAAATAAGTCTTTTTANCAATGATGAAATGGAGATATTCAGTACTAAATTGAGCCCTCAAAACTCAATTAATGATTGTTTATCGACATTCTTAAGCTCCGTTCACGAGAACAGTTACGTAGGTTTAATGGCCTATTCTAGTTCTCCGTTTATTANCGAAGATAGTATAGGTAATAATATAGAATCGTTATTTGAACNAATCCGCCAGTCTATTAGCAAATCATATGGGGNTGCAACAACGTTGGGTTATGGTCCTCGATATTTACACTCNACAGGTCAGTTGCATAAAGGTGGTGCTAATAACGGACACTTTATTCAAATAACAGTTGGAAAACCTGAATTTAGTATAGAAATACCAACTACCAATTATGATTTTTGGACACTCAAAATGGCGCAAGCTTACGGTGATTTATCAGCNNTACAAGAAAAAGATCGACCAGTAATGCGCATTCACATACATTACAAATATCTGGAACTAGGGATTCAGAAACTAGCTGAGGAGTTTGAACTANTATGAAAAAAGGCATCTGCTATGGTACNTTAGCGGGCGATACAATTGAACAGCGATTTGAACTAGCCAAGGCTGCAGGTTTCGAAGGCGTCGAAATTAACACACAAGAAAATAGCCCNGATCGGAAAAAATTTAAATCTGTAGCNGAAGAAAATGGGATTGATTTATTCAGTGTAATGAACAGCAAACACTGGGGATTACCACTTTCAGACCCAGATCCAAAGACTCGTTCCGGTTCAGCAGAGGGTGTAATTGAATCTATTGAAACCGCCGNTGAAATCGGAGCTTCAACNGTCTTACTAGTTCCGGCCGTGGTTAATGGNAATGTTACCTATGAACAAGCGTACCANCGCTCACAGGAAGAAATTAATAANTTAATCCCACTTGCTGAAGAAAAAAAAGTTAAAATTTCGATTGAAAATGTTTGGAATAAGTTCCTACTGAGNCCAATCGAATTCGTCAANTACATAGATGAATTCAATAGCGATATGATTGCAGCCTATTTCGATGTTGGTAANATCCTACTGTATGGTTTCCCACAACATTGGATTTATACTATAGGAAACCGTATGGACAAGGTTCATATNAAAGGGTTTAACAGCAATGGATTNAAGTGGACGGGATTGATCGATGATTGCTCTATTGACTGGAANGCAGTAATGACTGCNTTGACCGANATTGGCTATGANGATTATATNACCGCGGAACTTGGTGTAGATGCTAATGATCCTATTGGTGGNGTTCATAAAATCAGTCAAGATATGGACCGAATCTTAGCTGGTCAAGTTTAAGCCTTATGTCGATTGTACAACCAAAATTAACTTTTTAAATCCACGTGGAAATCATCGTCCTTGAAACCTATCATGAAATCAGCCAAGTGGCAGCCGAAATTGTTGTGCGAAGNATGCAANAAACNGAAAAAATCGTTCTTGGTTTNGCAACGGGAAGTACACCAGTTGGACTCTATCAAGAGTTAGTCGCCAGATATAAAAAAAACGAAATCGACTTTTCTAATGCGGTAACCTTCAACCTAGANGAATATGTTGGCCTAGAGCCGGAGCACCCCCAAAGTTATAACTCTTTCATGGAACAACATCTTTTTGGTGAAATTAATGTTCCCGTCAAACAGCAATATATTCCACCTAGTAATATTTCCAATCTAAAGGAAATTGATCGTTTTTGCCTCTGGTATGAAGAAGAAATCCAAAGGCATGGNGGAATTGATCTACAAATACTAGGAATTGGTGTTGACGGACACATTGGTTTCAATGAATCTAGCTCTTCTCTTCAATCCCGTACTAGGCTAACTACGTTAGCCCGATCGACAATAGAAGCAAATGCCAAATTTTTTGATAGACAAATTGATTTAGTACCAAAAATGTCGATTACTATGGGTGTTGGAACCATCATGGAAGCCAAGCNATGTATACTTTTGGCAAATGGAGAGAATAAAGCTAAAGCCGTAGCTAATGCAATTGAGGGACCCATAACAGCCTCAATTCCAGCCTCAGCACTCCAAATGCATCCGAATACCACTATATTACTCGATGCTTCAGCAGCAAAAAACCTTAAGCATCTTGAATACTATAAATGGGTCTACCAAAACAAACGAGAACTAGAGACACAAATGTGATGAACGAAGAACGTTTACAAGAAATTCTTAGTTGTTTCTCTGAAAAGCGGGTACTGGTAGTAGGAGACTTTTATTTAGATGCCTACTGGTTANTAGACCAAAAAAAGTCTACATTATCGCTGGAAACTCCTTGGTATACATCTCCGGTAGTGGAGCAACACTATAGCCCTGGTGCAGCTGGAACAGTTACCAATAATCTTAAATCTCTTGGTGTTGGCGAAGTATATGCTATTGGTATCATAGGACAAGATAATTTTGGTATGACGCTCCTTGAATCGCTAGAATCGAATGGATGTTCTACAAGATTTATGATTCAGACANATGAACGAGTGACCCCTACTTATCTCAAGCCTATTTATTGTGGCCAAGATGAAATACGGACGGAAGGATCTCGATTTGATATTGAAAACCACACGGAAACACCAGATCTGATTCAAAATTTATTAATAACCAATTTGCGTCAATGCTTACAAACGGTTGATGCTGTTATTATTGTTGACCAAACAACGAAAGACAACGTGGGTGGGATAACTGATTTTGTCAGGGAGCATCTGTGTTATTTGTCCATNCAGATGCCGGAGAAGTTTTTTCTAGCCGACTCACGGTCCCGAATTGGGAAATATCGAAATGTGATGATTAAGCCAAACCAATTTGAGGCTAAATATGCCATCGATCCCAAATGGTCGGGAGAATCAGTTTCATTAGACGAAAGCAAAAAATCCGGCCAAAAGTTGCACGAACAAACTTCTGCACCCGTCATTGTCACTTGTGGTCAGGAGGGGATTTTGATTTTCGATGAATCTAATATCAACCATGTACCAGGTATTCCACTTCAATGTCAAACGGATACTGTTGGTGCTGGGGACAGTGTTAGTGCTGGGTTAATATCAACTCTAGCTAGTGGTGGTAATTTGACAGAAGCGGCGTTAGTTGGGAATTTAGTCGCTTCTGTTACAGTAACCAAAATTGGCACTACAGGCACAGCTTCACCTGCAGAATTAGTTGAAAGATTAAGTTCACTTCCCTCTTAATAGTAGCGGCACATAATGGAACTGTTGGAGTCAATCATAAACAGAAGAACACATAGGGAGTCATTTTTAGACGAAAATATCTCCACAGTGCACTTGAACCGCTTAATAGAAGCTGCCCGCTGGGCACCATCACCTTTTAATGTCCAACCATGGCACTTAGTAGTAATTACAACTAGTCAAAAAAAGAGAGCAATCGGCAAACTCACGGCTAATGCAATTATCGAACAATTTGGTGACCCCGAATTTTTAGATGACAACAGCCGTTGGATGCGTTCTTCCATCGAAGAGTGGGTAGATTGTGAAGATGGCGTACTTTTGCAAGACCAAGTAAATGTACCTGTGGGATTATCAAAACCGTCTGTTTTGAAGCCAGTTATCAAGCATGCGTCTCACTTTAGTAAGTTAGGAAAATTTGGCGGAGGGAAACCCGCAGAAGAAACTGAAAACTTAATAAATTGCGCGCCAATGTTATTGGCAATTAGTATGGATCGAAATCGAAAACCACCGGGGGCAGGTCACCTTCGTTGGATGTGGCTAGGCATGGGAGCAATGATCCAAAATATATTACTAGCTGCAACTGAACTAAAAATTGGTTCTCAGTTTATCAGCGCTGCAATAGAAAGAACTTCTGATCGTGAAAAATTATCTAAAATTCTCGATCTACCGAGTTGGCATGAGGTGATTAGCCTGCTTCGTATTGGGTACTTGGAAAAACATAATGCCAACGAGAATACAACCCGTTCTTTTAGATCAGTACGGCGAAAAACAACTGACTTTGTCAGCTACGAGACATACTCACAAAAAAAGGCAGATGAGATAAAAGAATCATCACCTGCCTAAATGCCGGAGGTCGGACTCGAACCGACACGGGCCGAAGCCCACTGGATTTTGAGTCCAGCGCGTCTACCAATTTCACCACTCCGGCGCTATACCCGAAAGCCCATTTCCAAGAAAACGAGAAGATTCTAGCATATACTAGTCAGTATCGACAAGAGAAACCGTGAGAACCCCTACTAACCAACCTAAACAATGGTTTCAAAACTTCAATATTTCACAAGCTTTTTTTTCTAGATCAATTTTTCAAAAAAAAACTTGGTTGTTATTCGTAGACTGGTTAATTTGGCAAGTGTTACCAACTCGGCGGCAGATTTCAAAACTGATTAATCAGCTAACCCCCTTACGTGTTGATGTACCCGCTAATCGGAAATTTTTTCGAGATCGTGTATTTGCTCTGACTTGTCTCAAGCTGAAAAAATTAGACCGACAACACCTTTTAGAATTACTTAATCGTGCCTGTGAACCAACAGGTTTAGAGCAAGCTTTTCTTACTGCCATTTTCCCTCAAATCATTGGGAGAGGGTTTTCGAGTATTCCTATCCACACTTCAAACCAAGCCCAACTCCACGTTGAAATTGGTTATCTGGCTCATAATGATGACTATTTTTTTTGGGTCCTTGAAATAGATGGAGAACGGAAAGATAATCCTGACCGTCCCACAATAGTCCCGACACTGGAAATTCGAGGGGCAAAAAAATTCGTCAAATACCCTCTCGGTGTAGCTGGTCTAGTCAATGGACCAAACATTGACTCTGTACCAATCAGAAGTCTGGATACTTTGGGGTGGATAATGAACTCGCAAATCCACTTCAACCGAGTTTTAAAAGATTTAAAAAAACGAAACTACGAAGTTACAACAACGGAACGACAAAATTTTGAACTGGGGCGGTTGAAATTACTACGCCGCCTTGGTCTGCGGGAGCTAAAAAAACATTGATTTCAGTTCGAACTCCAAAATCTCCAGTGAAGTAAATTCCTGGTTCAATTGAAAAACAACAACCTTCTATCAATTGTCGTTCGTCTTTACTTTCGAAATTATCCATGTTAACTCCGTTGCCATGAACCTCGGTTCCAATACTATGCCCTGTTCTATGGGGAAAGTAATCGCCGTAACCAGCATTGATAATGTATTTTCGAACAACATCATCAACTTCAAAGCCGCAAACCGGTTTTCCTGATAGTACGCGTAGTCGAATCAATTCGACGGCTTTATCTCTAGCTTGACATACTATACCAAAAATGTGGTTGTATTTATCAGGTACTTGAGTTCCAACGTACCCCATCCAAGTCATATCAGCAAAAATAGCAGACTGTTCGTTTTTTTTAGCCCATAAATCTATCAAAATCAAGTCGCCTTCATTGATTCGATTATGACTACTAATAGTAGGTGAATAGTGTGGGTCCGCAGTGTTGGCATTGACAGCAACTATGGGAGGAAAGTCAGTAACCAAACCATAAGTTTCAAAGTCAGCCATGATACGTTGTTGCACAGTATATTCTGTTATTACTTGTCCATTCTTTATTTTCTTTCCAATCCACTTGAATGCATCAGTTTTGATAGATAAAACTTGTTGTGCTGTTTGGTGATGGCCACTAAGTTGTTCCATTGAAAACTTTGCTTCGACGTTTTGTACCAACTCCGCAGAACTAATGACTTCAGTTCCAAATGATTTTACTAATTCTAGAGTGCCAGCATCAACCCGAGATACATAAGGTATGTTAGGTGAATATTCCATCGCAACAGAAGGTTGATCAGTTAATAATTGAGTTAACTTTACCGTTAATTCCTGCCAACTGCGATAAACCCAAACTTCACCTACGACATCTCGAAATTGAGATTGTTCAATATGTTGAATTAACCAGATAGGTGAACGATCAACAAAAATACAACAAAACCACCGCCTGGTAATTTTCTGTTTTGTTAAACCTGCTACTCGTTGCGATATTGGATTTAAACCACGGAAATCGTATAGCAACCAAGACGAGAGATTCAATTTTCGAAGATGTTTTTGTATGTTGGGAATATCCAATATAATTTTTCAACCAGTTATAATTTTATAAGTAAGCAATGGTAAGAATATAGCCTGGCCACCTAACGCGTTTTCCATTTTTCACCTATTCAGTCTANGAATGCCAGATTACCGAAAAACCTTATTCTAATAAACCNAATCCATGGCTNCTCACGGTAATCCNGTCTGCCAACTAATCGCTTACACGATAAACTATGTTTCCTCAAAAGAACTAAGCCTGTCAGAAACAATGACTNATATCCTTCTAAGCATTAGAAAGACAGTAGGAATTGGATAAGAACTAAACCAGATTCAGATAACCAACGTATGGATTCATTTTCATTTTAAATATTAGTAGGTTTAACTCTGTTGAGGTTGACTGTCGTCTGAAGATGGACTGTCTTCGGAATCACTATTCTCAACAGAAGGTGGAGAATTATTAGCAGAGTTGACAAAGGACATTCTCAAATTGTAGAGAGTGTTTTCCATGAAATTCTTCTCAGGCATTGTCAGGTTACCTTCAGTTTTTTCCTTTAGTAATTCNATTGTATCGATCATTCGCTTAGCAATGCCCAAATCAACAAACACTTTTTTAGTTTCAGGATCTTGCATTCCACCTAGGTAAGCCATTGCCGTCCCTGCATATTCTGAGATTAGACTTTCAAATGTAACAGTAATCCCAACTGAGTTTTCTATATTTTCATTTTCTTTGCTCATTAGTTATCTCCTTTATTCGAATTAAGAGCAGAAAAATATAAACTACTAATCAAAAGTGATAATTTGGGCTAAAAGATAACCAGCTTGATTGTTATGAGCTGGATTTTCGTTCATAGCCAGAAAAATTACGCCGCTTTCAGGAGCAGGGTTATCATAGCGAGACCCCACGGCGATCACTTCGCCTCCAATTTTGGCTATTAACATCCCCACATTACTACCAGGAAGGGGAAANTCATCGTTACCTGTTAGGTTTGGAATACCATCCGCACCACACCAAACTGTNCGATTCTTGCCATCAGGTGACCACGCACCTTCTGCCTCAATTACTAATCGTTGTCCTTTTTGTATACGGACATAACTCTCTTGCCAAAATGAACTAGGACGNGCCATTTTAGTAATTGTAAAAGGCATTTAAAACTCCTCTAACCATTTAATAATTTGTGTTTCTAACGGAATTGAACCAACATCAGCGACGAATGAAAAACAACCATTTTTGTCAGCTAATTGATAAAGNTCAGCGATCCACTGAACTGGAAAATGCCGCCCAGTATTTAAAAGATAAATTGGTTTTGGCGCTAAAAGTGCTCCTGCTGTTCGAAAGTCCCCTACTCGTCTGATGCTGGGAATTGGTAACTGNGCAATAAAATCTTCATCATCTTCAGCATTAAACTTTTCTAAATCAACAGCTAAATAATCCGCTGATGAGAAACCTGCGGCTAGAAAGGTGACAGGGCCAGCTCCGTCAATACCAATTAAATTTAGCGATTTCAGATTACCATTTTCTTCTCGTATTGTTTCAACAGCAGCCAAAATGTCTTGGCACCATAACGCTGAATCCAATCGATTATATGTATTAAAAAAACCACTATACGTATCTCGTCCTGTGGGCTTTAACTGTAATCCGAAAATAGCATGTTTATCCGAACTAAGTTGATCAGCCAACACATCAATTTGACTGTTTTGATGTACTATTAAAGTAGCTTTTTCTGCAATTGCAGGTTGGTTGAGTTTTTGGACCAAATTTACNGAATCTTTATATTGATCCGATAATGCCAACGCATGGAGTAATCCTGGCCCCATTTCAGATTGAAACGNAGTCAGTTCATTTATCGTATTTGGTTTTCTTTTTTCAATTGCAGCCTTTCCTAATTGTCTTAGGGATGCTAATAATTCTTCAGTGCTCAAAGCATGATATGGAATGGCTCGATCATGGAATACTAAAAGATCTTCGTCAGATTCAACCGTAAAATCAACCTCAGTTAACTTCGATGAATCTTGATTTTCCAAAAGCCACTTAGCAAACCATTGATATACAGCTTCTCTACTGGCTTTATTATAATTGTGTTCGGCATCGATCTGAACTTGATGGATTTTATCGGCAGCTCCGAAGTGTTGATAGATTGAATGAATGGCAGGATATTCAACATCAGGTGTATCCTTCGTCCAATCACCGGTAGCTGAAACCAGTAAAAGCGGTCGTGGAGCCATCATAGCACCTATTTCTATATTACTAAAGTCAATCCGTAAGTTAGGAGCATTTTCACACAAGCAACCGCCCTGCATATGTGCCGAAATCATATTAACTGGTGCTGACACTTTGATTCTATCATCGATAGCCATTAGCATGAAAGCCTGTGTACCACCACCTGAAGCACCCGTACATGCAATACGATCAGGGTCAACATCAGGCAAAGATTGCAAAAAATCAATGGACCGAATTGCATTTTGCAATTGTAAGCCTAATAGACTAATACCCCAAATAGCCTCACGATCACCATTAGGAAAAGAGCGGTGATCAACCTGTTGGCCACTGTCATTATATCCCACCATATCATAACTAAAGATAACGTATCCTTGCTTAGCAAAATTGATACACCGGCCGGGAATTGATCCACGTTCAATATTCTCTAATCGACCTCGATCCCAATGCCCATGGGGGCTAACAATAGCAGGAAAAGGTCCGTCTTTACCCCTAGGACGATATAAATTCCCAGTACAAAAAAAGCCAGGATAAGATTCAAAATATACTTTTTCGACCGTATAATCGCTCCGTTCAATTTTGCCAAATATTTGTGGATTGAGGGGTAGTTTTAATAGGGGTTCAAAATTAGGGTACTGACCAGTACTAACTAAGATGTGCCGTCGGAGGTATTGACTTGCCTGTTCCCAAGCCGTGGCACTATAATCAGGAAAGCGACGAACCGTATCGAGATTCTGAACAGGTGGGGCAAAGCGCAATCCCTCAAGATCATTATTTTCGATCGACATAGTTGTATTCCTTCATTTTTGCTAGTAAATAGTGTGAACGCGCTGAAATACAGCATAACATATGAGTAAAATAGATCGCAAGAATCGTACTTCAAGAAATAATCGTACTTGCTTTTCTCATCTTTTGTTCACGCATTTCCCAAATAAAAATGAAGAATTTTGCTAAATCCTCGGTACGACTAGCAATCCATTGATTAACTTCCCGTATTGAAAACCATCGTCCATCTGAGACCTCTTCTGGATGCAATTGAAATGGACCTTGATACTGGTATTCGTATATCCAAACAAACTCTTGTTCAGTTTGACGACAAGCATCTAGTTTGAATAATTTCTTTGGTATNTCAGGCAAAATTATTCCTAGTTCTTCTCTGGCTTCTCTAACGATAGCAGTATCATAATCCTCGCCGGTATCAACATGGCCTGAGACCGAAGCTCCCCATTTACCTGGGGCGTAATCTTTTTTCATAGATCGTTTTTGAAGGAACAATTGCCCTGAATCATTAAAGACTAATAGTGAAACGGATCGGTGTCTTAATCCCAGCTGATGAATTTTACCACGACTGTGTTGGCCAATTACTCGATCATATTGATCAACAATATCAAAAATTTCTTCACTCATAGTAACTTTATTATTCTTTTGGTGTAACTTTATTGTATTCGGAATTTGTGTTTACGCTTGATATGATCTTGCATTTCTTTGAAAACAATTGCTATATTGTTAGCCTAGGTTGTGCGTATTAAATATTTTTATCTANGTTGATATTACGGGAATGTTGTACAGTAGAAAACTTCATAATCGTGGGAGTGATTAGAATGCGAGTTATTGCTGATTTATGTATAGTTCCAATGGGTGTTGGTGTATCAGTTTCAAGTTACGTGGCTGCCTGTGCTATGGTTATTCAAGAATCGAGTTTGTCTCATCACCTACATGCGTATGGAACTAATATAGAAGGTGAATGGGATGAAGTATTTCAAGCTATAAAAAAGTGCCATGAGGTAGTACATGAGATGGGAGCACCACGCATNAATACCACTTTGAAAATCGGTACNCGGACTGATAGGCTGCAAACAATGCAAGATAAAGTGGAAAGTGTTGAACTCAAAATAGATCAATGAGCTATTCTATTCAATGCTAACGGTTACTGAGTTATCAAAAACGATTGCTGACCAAGAAGTTTTGACAGACCTGTCCTTCGACCTTAGAGATGGCGATCGGCTGGCTGTGATTGGGCCTAATGGTAGCGGAAAAAGCCTTTTATTGTCAATGTTAGCAACCCTAGTTAAACCAACAAAGGGAAGAGTTCACTTTGATGGCCTAGATATGTGGTCTAATTTAAGTACTATTCGCCCCCAGATTGGNTATTTGGCACCAGTACCTCTACAAGCCTTNGATTCAATTCAAATGACTAATCTGACAGTCATTGAGTATCTCAAATTTTATGCCCAAATTTACGGAATCAAAAAAANCATAAGATCCGGCTTGATCCAAGGNACACTAGAATTAACCGACTTGNTTTTAGTTAAAGACCAACTACTAGTGGAACTTTCNATTGGCCAGCAAACCCGCGCTGTCTTGGCCAAAAANGTTCTACACGATCCAAAATTATGGTTGTTAGATGACCCTATTGCTCAAATGGATTCTCATGGCCAAATTGAACTACTCGANCTAATTACAGAATTGGGNAAAATGAAAAAAACGGTTATCTTATCGACAAATCATCTAAATCTAATCCAGGAAGCTTGTAATCGTGTTGCCATCTTGTGTAAAGAAAAATTGGTATATTTTGGATCTATGCCATCTGACTTATCCTCTAGTTACCAACAATTGGTAAAACCAACAATGGGTATGGGTTCGACTAATTAGAGATTTCAATGATAGCTGCAATTCAGTTTGGATGCGGATTTTTATCTGCAATGGCAATTTCTATCCCATTGATCTGGAGGTTAGGTTTTGGGCAAGTCCGACACCCGTTAAGTATTATCGGATCCATATCCATTTTATTAGCGAGTGCATATGTTCTACGTTCTAAAGGAATTGTCCGATTTGGTAAACGTCAAATTTGGATTCGATTTCATCGAATCTTAGCCAGTTTTGGGTTGACGCTTATTTTCGTCCATGGAGCATTCAAACCGACTTACTGGTATTCTTGGCTACCTTTCATATTAGCTGTTGGTAGTCTAGTTACAGGCTTGGCGATTTCGACAGCCAAAACTCGGAACAGAAAACATATACGACTGATTCACTCTTTCCTATCCCCTTTTCTTCTGATAAGCATTGTCTTACATGGTAGCAAAAAAATGGATCATGACAATTTTTTCCCCTTATCTGGAGAACACCAAGTAGCTTGTATCCAATGCCATACAGGTTCCAATTATATAGATTATACCTGTTTAACATGTCATGCTCATAATAACCCGGAAGTACTAGAACCACATTCTATTCATGGTGTTATTCCTTATAACCCAACTTCAACTGATGTTCAGGTAATCGCTCAATGTCTTGATTGCCACCAGACCGAGATTAATCAAAAAGAATATGGGAAAAAACGTGCCAACTGGCATTACAACACTTCATACTAGCCATATTTTTAGGTTTAGATTCAAAACCCTACTCTTTCTTATTTGCTTAGGTTTGTTAAATTGTCAAGGCAACGATAATTTTGTCGGCCAGACAGACAATGTAATTACTTTTATGCAAACGGGGGTAGATATTGAATTAGGACCAAACATTATCCTAAAATCGATAACAGTTTTTGACGTTAAACAAATTCAGATTAGCTCTATAGCTTTTTCCGGACCACCAGCAAAAATAGAAAAAATTTACTTCAATTGGTCATCAGGCGAAACTTATAGTTTCCGATTCCAAACAGAAACACAAGTTTATTGGCAGAAAGCAACAGCACCTATAAAATCTCAGAAAGGTCGATTGGAACTTGGGATACCATTTCTTTCACCTAACTCAAATTTTAACAAAAACCAAAAAACACCCGTAATTTTGCTCCAAAAAACCCAAGCACAGTTGTCTGTACAAATCACAAACGGAATGATTGCGCCATCAACCTATCACTTGAAAATTAAACTTCCAAATGAAATTCCGATCATTGCTAAAGGACAATTCACCGCTCCGTATCAGAAATGGCATGATTACTACCCGATTCAAATAAAAAGTTCTGTTCCGAATGGATATATCGTGGCTAACCTACAAATAAAGCCAACTATGAAAAATGATGAAAGAGATTGGGATACAAGTCAACAGATTTTTTTTCAAACTAAAACAATTAACGAATTACATTCTTCTATTTCGATTGAAGAAGCTCATCTACCAACCGACGTATCTGGTCGTTTCCTAACCCATCTACAACCAAATACCCTTACACTGCCTGGGCATATTGAGACATTTCTGTCACAGAAACGTGCAGATAATAGTTCCCCAGTTAGCTTCCAAACCATTTACATTCGTAATAATCTGTCGGCAACTATACCAGTCTTAGTTTCAGCAATGGTTCAGGATAAGAGTACCAAGAAGCCAATCATTTTCCTTTCACCTCCTTCGGACGTTCGATCTCAAAAGCATCAGAGCTTTTCGGTTATCAATTTAGAACCGCTTACTACCAATGCTGTGAGTCTACCTCTATATGTGGACCCGGACCTAACACCCAAATCTGGAAATTACCAACGCAAAGTCCAATTACAACTTTGGGGAGTAGAAACCATAATCGATCAGGCTTTATTCCCTTTGAAAATAATTTTTCCAAATCGGTTATCCACATTAGTAACAGTATTAGCCACAATTTGGGGAATATTAGTGTTAAGTTATTTGATCGCCAATTGGGAAAAACTGATAGAAAAATTTAGTAATAAAAATCTAATTCTAATTTCATTTTTCGGTGCTATTATCTTTGGATTTGTTAATCTACCGTCTACTTTTTTGATTAGTATATCCAACTTCCTTTTAGGGCCTTTCTCTTTTCTTCTCACAGCATTCCTTAACGAGATTTTATACTTTACTTTGCTCGTTGCACTATTGACAATAGTCCCTCAGACAGGCACCGTTATACTTGTTTCATCAGTCCGATTTTTGCTCAATGGTATATTACTAGGGGCTATGTCTCCTATAATACTGATCAACCTCTTTGTTTCGGTAACCGGGCTTGAAATTGGATTTTGGCTAGCAGGTAAAGATTTAACTTCGCGCTTGAATTGTCTTATTTTGGCTATATTTTTTGGTTTTTCCGATGCCTTAAGTGCATGGGTTGACTTTCAGCTTGGCATTACGTTTTATCGACTATTTTATGCTGATTGGTATATTTGGTTGATGGTTGGGGTGGGAGGGTTTTCATATACTTTCATTGGTGTCTTACTAGGTTCTCAACTAGGACGGCATCTACAGAAAGTCGTCAACTGAATATACAAAATGATAGCAGACTGACGAAAATGTTATCCGATAATCATTCGCCATAATACAATGACCTTACTATCTCAAATATCGTTTAAAAACCCATTATTTCTTTTTCTAATTTTACTTATCCCTTTAGCATATTGGATACGACCGAAAAAACCGACTGTTATAATCTCTGACCTAAATCTAACGCAGGAAATACCAATTGGCTTTTGGGCTAAAGCTCGGCCATTATTATCGTTACTGAGAGGAATCATAGTTCTTTTGCTGATGATAGCTCTCGCACGACCTCAGATTATTGACAGCCAAAGCAAAACGAGTAAAGAAGGAATCGATGTTTTTATAATCTTAGATATTTCCGGCAGTATGATGGCCGAAGATTTTAAACCTAAGAATCGATTGACAGTTGCTAAATCGGTAATCAACGATTTTCTAAAAAATCGAAAAGAAGACCGTATTGGTCTTATTGTTTTTGCGGGGCAGGCATTAACTATATGTCCCTTAACATTCGACTATCATGCAGTAGGAGAAATTCTCAAAACTATCAAGGTTGGAATGATCGAGGATGGAACCGCTATAGGTTCAGCTATTGCAATCACAGTTAACAGACTACGTGATTCAACTACGAGTAGCAAAATTGCAATTCTGTTGACTGATGGCGAAAATAATGCCGGCGAAATCAGTCCGAAAATGGCGGCGGAAATGGCTAAACTCTTTGGTATTAGAATCTATACTATTGGTATGGGCAAAGAAGGAGGAGCAAAGATTCCGTACAATGACCCTATATTTGGTAAGCAATATCGGGAAATCAGAGTCCATGTTGACGAAGAAACACTTGAAGAAATAGCTCAAACTACAAGTGGAACTTATTTTCGTGCAACGGATACAGCTAAATTAGAGTCTATTTATGAAGAAATTAATCGAATGGAAACGACACAGATTACCACGACTCATTTTCGGAACTATAGAGAAATTTCTATTGATTTCTTGCTTCCAATAGCTATTGTACTTCTATTACTCGAGATTTTGTTATCGCAAACTAAACTTCGAACACTTCCTTAAATTATAACGACAAAAAGTTATTATTTGTAAAATTAATATTTTTGATGGTGAGTAGGTCGTATAATCAAGAATTCCTGCTGGGTATGATTTTTGCCAAAATCTTAGGTTGGCCAAAATCGTTAAGATTTAGAAACCTGTTGAATCACGATAGTAACTGGTGTACCTTTTTCCGGAATAGTTGTTGAATTTACACGAAAGGTTTGATCATCAATCCCACCGGAAAGTGGATGATTGATAATTGTATCAGGGTCCCGGTGAAGGGCGATAATACTTTGAGAAACTTGAGCGGTAAACTGATTGTTTTTGATACGCGCACCAGTGAACACCCAGTTAGTTCTCTGCATTTTTTGATTAGTAAAAGAATTCCAAACCAAATCTTCAGCAGATAAACGAATTACCTCTTTCCCTCTTTTCCAGTCAACCCATACATGCAATTCGTCTCCAATTGGCTGGTGCGGGTCTCCTTGTACTGTTAGATTCATACCTGGCGTCATATTCAGCCGTAATAAACCCAGCTGAATATGCATTGGTTCCGCTTCTACCATAATCAGACTTTCGTGAGTCTTACCAAGTTCAGTACAAGCAAAAAATTCCAATATCGTACTGGGACTCACAATATTAATTTGACCTGGTATTGAAACAGTTTCTTCAGCAACGTTTACTAGTACGGATCCAATCTGATACAGTTCAGATGATAATTTTTTAATAGCCAGTTTAGAATCGATAGCTGTAGCTGACTGAGACCGAATATTGATTATCTCCGTATCCTTATTATTCTCACGATTAAGGTCAGCAAGAAAATTGTCAGGATCAACAAAGACAGAAATTGTATTTTCCCCTTCAACTTTCGCTACCCAGTCTATGGAAACACTAGTTTCACGATGCTTAGGATTTATAATTACTTCTTGCCGAGCAATTCTGTAGGACGGAGCCTTTTCATTTTCTATGTAAAAATCGATGTTTATCAAACCTTCTATACTTGCTCCTTTGTTACAAATAGTAATCGAGAGTTGCATTGGTTCACCAACTCTGGGCGAAGGTGGAGAAAAACGCAAAGTTTCAGGAACAACCCCCACATCCGGTTGAACTGGTTCTGGAAGAGATCGAGACAAAAAGAGAAGTGCAAAACAAGTTGTAGGAAAATAATCTTGAAAGTCAATCCATTGACCGTTGGGCTTCTGCTCACTCACCAGCATATTGGTAATTTCTTGATACCAATCATATCCAACGAGTTGATCCAGTTTGGGTGGAATATCACAGAACCTTTGTAATGCAACTAAATAATAGTAATGCCAAGCAGTCGAACCTGGGTTACGACTAATTGTCCAGTAGCGACGAATCCATTCTAAGCCTTTCTGAATTTGACTATCTTCAATTGAAACACCACAAGCACGCAAAGCCCATAGGCCAGTGGCGGTCATACTACCATACACACCATCAGCCCAAGGTGAGCCACTATCAACTAAATTATATAACCATCCACCAGTATCGGTTTGGTTCCGACGAATCCAAGCTTCCGCTTTTTCCCAAGTTTCTTTTGGTATAATTAAACCCCATTGTTTGGCCGCATAAAGCGCATAAATAACCATATTCATATGTGCACCGTCTGCAGTTGATCCATACCCCCAGCCTCCATTGTCTCTAGGGTCGGAGTATTCATCACCACCTACGGGCAACTGCTTTTTGGCAATTTGGTCAACGGAAAATTGAGCCAACTGCCGATACTTCACATCACCAGTAGCAACCAAAGTTGGTACAATAATGGCATGCTGGTAAACTTCAAACTGATTCCAGTCTTCATTGACTAAAAAGCTCAAGCCTTCCTGAATTGCTTGGTCATCCAAAGGAGATTGCCCAAGTGCTTTACGTGCTGAAATAAGAGCCAAAAGAGCTATAGCTGTTTCTTGCCGACTTTCCTCTCCAAAATCCCAAGCGGGACCAGATTTTTGATCTTCAGGTAATCCTTTCAAGGTAGCACCACAAATTACGCAGCTAAGAATTAGTTGATTCTCTGTACCACATTGAAAACAGGTTCGGCTGTGTCTACCTTTTTGCGATTTTATCCAGTCAATTCCCTTCTGGATCGTAGAATAAATTTCATCAGTAGTAGCTGTAGGAAAAACCCGAGGTTTTGCATTGATTGTTACAAACGCACGGTTATTATCTTGATTAGACTCGGCAATATGTTTCTTGTGGTTAGATGGGTTCACTTCGGCATAAATTTGGGTTTGACCGACAGGTATACGCCAGCGAGCTACAAACTGTTTTGTTTGTCCTGATTCTAAACCAATAATAACTTGCCGGCACATAATCTGAATGGGGCTACTTCTAGGTTCACCCTCGTACAAGTTTAGAATAAGATCCTCATTCAGTGTGGGTGCTCCTGGACCAATATTCGTGACATCAATAAAAATTGATATTTCTTGACCATCCATTGGTGAGTTATTGGAAAAGGAGAAACTTTCGGTAGTAATCTGGAAATCAGGTAGGGGTGAGCTATAAGTTAAGCCACAAATAGAAAAGGCCAAAAAGCACAACAATAGTGAAAATCTGGCAAGGTAAAGAGACACTACCTTCCCCTTCAAATCGACTTTAAAATGAATAAAAGCAGCGTGTTACACAAAATCTGTGCAACACGTTAATCGGAGTTATTACTGGCCGGACCAATGTCCAATAGAAACATAAGAAGGCATCATTACAGGATTTTCAACTAACTTTTGTCCAGTGGCAGAATATTTACTGACCCCGCCTTGAAAACTCGAGCCAAACTGATCAGCAATCCAGACAGTACCATCCTTAGGGTTAATGCTTAAACACAGAATTGCCATGCCAGCACCTTCAACCTTAACTAGCTCTGTTCCGTTGTCATCTAGTTTGACTAAACTATTGGAAGCAGAAATAAACCACAGGCTGTTATCTTTGGAATTGACACGAGGAGACATTGGCATTGGGTATGCTTCAATCCGCTTAATTTCTTGTCCACTAGGGTCCAATTTAACCAGTATATTTGCTTGTGTGTCTGTTGCCCATACATTACCTGTGTTAGGATTGACAGCCACATAAGTTGGCTCATTTAAAGAAAAAGGGGTGGATGCAGGCTGACCATTCGCATCATACCGTACAATTTTACCTCGTTTATCAGTAATCCAACAGCTTCCATCTTTAGTGTTAACGGAAACATCAGGTTCTAGTAAACCAGTAATAGTGGCAAGTATTCCAGTTCCATCAGCAGCGATTTTATAAGCGCTATCTATCCCACCAACCCAAATTGTTCCATCACTTGGATTAACTGATGTTCGATTAGGACGATTAATACCAGAGACGGGTTTAAAATCACCCACTGCCGTATCATAACGAAAGACAGTATTAGCAGCACCAACACTAATCCAAACGACACCAGTTTTAGGATCAACTTCTACCGTTTGTACTTGGCTTACATCCGGAATAGTAATGCCATTGGGGTCCATTAGGGCATCAGCAGAATCAAGCTTGTAAATGGTATCGCCGTTACTAACGACCCAGCATTCACCATTGTACGCAGCATCAATAGTGAAAAGCGGAAACATGATGAGAAGAGTAAATATAAAAAGCCCCCTAATGTAGGGTTTTGTTGACATCTTATTTCTCCTAAATAATTTTTATCGAAGATAGAATGGTAGGGTTGGATAAAGTACCAGAACCCTTTCTTTAGAGGTGAAGCGCTCAGGCCGATCGGCTAAGAGTAACACATTCATATTACTCGTTCAAGGGCTGTCAACCTCAAAAAAAACTGATCAAAGAATGGTAAATAGCTTTCTGAAAAGGTGTTCGCTGCCCAATTCCAAGATTAACTAAATCTGAACAATCTAACTCACAATCCTGAGGTCGGAGGACACCCACTGGCGGTTTCACATCAGGAATGAGATGTGTAGTTGAGCAATTTACTACTTCTCCCATCGATTGAGCAATCTGGTATTTTGTCATTGGTTCATTAGCAGACCAGTGATAGGTTCCGTTAAAATTAGATTGATTGGATCGATGCTCAATGATCTGTCTGCAAACTACAGCAACATCATTAACCCAAGTCGGACGCCGAATAGACCAATGATCAATATTGATTTTTTCCTCAGACTGAATTTGCTCACCAATCTGGGTAATGGATGTTTCACCCAAAAACTCGACTTGACCATATAGTGCAGGGAGGCGAATTATACAGAATTGATCAGTTTCTGCCCGAACAGCATTCTCTCCATCCAATTTACTTTGACCGTACAAGTTCAATGGATTTGTCAAATCTTGTGGACTATAAGGTGGACTCGTACCGTCAAATACATAGTTAGTAGATAAATAAATCATCCAAGATCCCGTCTGATACGCTAACCTTGCTAAATGCCTCGTAGCTTCAACATTTAAGGCAATCGTTCTTTTTGGGGCATTTTGGCTAATATCTGGCCGCCGCTCCGCTGCTGAATGAATAAGTATATCAGGTTTAACGGTCCACATGAATTCATTAACGCTTTCTGTGTCCAATAAGTTTAGTTTTTGAATGCCAGAATGAATTCGATTTAATCCCAAACCTATAATATCAAAATTGGGCAATAACTCAGCCATGATAGCTCGACCCAATAACCCAGAAGCACCTGTTAAAACAATTTTACTCATGAGCAAATGTATGTCCGGGTTTTGCTATTAGCCGATATTGAAATTTATCAGCTAGATTGGTGTCATGCGTAACGGTAATAAGTATATTATTCATTTGATGATGAAGTTCAAAAATTAGGTCCGTAATTTGATTAGCCGTGTGATGATCCAAGTTACCTGTTGGTTCATCACACAATATTAGCCTAGGTTGGTTGATTAGAGAGCGAGCAATAGCAACACGCTGGCGCTCACCACCCGACAGTTCTGATGGCCGGTGTTCAGTTCGCTTAGCAAGACCAACTTTCTCTAAAATCGTTTCAGCCCATTTGACTTTTTTTGAATCGGGCTTTCCCGTCGCAAATGTAGGAAGTAGCGTATTCTCAATTACCGAATACTGAGGTAATAGGTTGTGTTCCTGAAAGACAAATCCAATTGTTCGATTCCGAAATTTAGCCAATTCTTTCTGACTTAAATCAAATGGATTTTGTTCAGAAATCTTGATATGTCCGGTTGTTGGTTTATCTAAGGTTCCGATTAAGTGTAACAGTGTGCTTTTACCTGCGCCAGATGGTCCCATTACGGCTAAGGACTGACCATTATTCAAGGAAAAAGTAACGTCCCGTAACACCTCTATTTCTTGGGTATCTGTACGAAAGATTTTGCTTACTTTTTTTACAGAAAGGTGCATAACTAATTTTTAGATTTAGCCTCAATACGCTCAGATATAAAATTAGGAATAGGAATTGATTGTAATGGTTGGCCAGGATTACAAATACAGCAAATTACGATTAATTCTCCCCTTGCTACTGTTTCGAGTTGGTGAAAAAACTCGAAACAGTAGGTCAATGTTTTTGTACCTTTTCGAGTGATGCTAAGGTGAATATCAATCTGGTCTTCAAATTTGATTGGTTTTAGATAATCACAGGTGGCAGATAAACGTGGCCATCCAATCGTATCTCCTTGAAATTCCGTCGCGACACTAGTTCCTAATGACCGGAGAAATTCGTGTTCCGTGGTCTCCATAAAAATAAAGAAGCGACTAAAGTGGACGATTCCAGCCATATCAGTATCCGAAAACTCAATTATGCGTTTGGTCTGGAAATCTGAAATAGGAAAACTCATGATCAGGCCAATAAATCTCTATTTAGGCGGAAAAGCTGAAACCATATATCCACCTGCTGCAGCCAGAACTACCCCCAAAATAAATTGCCATTTAACCGCAGCCAAACCATTTTTGGGTGGGTTAAAAACCAAAGCCGCAGCAATAGCATTAACCATTGGCGCACCTGCAAAAATAATCGAAGCAACTGAAGTTGGGGGACCGCCCTTAAAAAGTGCTAGCTGCAAACAAAATGCACCTATCGCTCCCACCATACCAGCTAAAGTCGAGTAAACTACACCCTTTGATGTAAACTGCCACTCAGCTTTATTTATAACTAAGACAACAATAGGTGCAACCACAGCAATGATGAAATACGCAAGCCCAATGAATAGGAAAGCTTTAAAGCGACCGTTGACCGGATCTCCCATCTCTTTGGTTCCAATATGAATAACGTTGACGTATAACCCCCAAGAGGCAATTGTCATAAAAGCAAAGGCTAACCAGTGCATCTAATCTCCTAATCAATTTAAAGTTAATTTTAGCTAAGATAACGATTTAAAACAGCCAGTGTACGGACCCCGGTTTGATGAATAGTATACTTCTGGTGGACAGATTCTTTCCCTTTTTGGCCTAATGTTTTCCGAAGTTGCGGATTCTGCATGATTTCGGTAAGACCTTTATTGATGGACTCTGTTGATAGTGGTTCTACTAATATTCCACCAGAAGTAGTTTCTATCAATTCTGGGAAGGAACCGTGATTAGGTAAAACTACAGGGACCCCGTTTGCAAGAGACTCCAATACGAATAACCCTTTCGACTCTCGATAAACAGTCGGTACTGATAAAACGTGAATTTGGTTTAAAAATTGGATTTTTTCTCCACGGTCGACTACCCCTAAATACTCAAAAGAGTTTTGGATATTCCAATTTTTGAGTTGATGGACAATTTGTTCATAATATTCTTTATCTCGACGACCCAAATACCCAGCGACTTTCAATCTAACATTATCTTTCCCCCATTTTTGTGCCAACTGGTGAAACGCTTCAATGAGTAAATGTAAACCTTTCTCTGGGCAAATCCGAGCCATATAACCAATGGTGAAGGGGTGATCATTTAACCTTTTCTCCGTATTTCCATGACCTTCTAAATTTAAACCTAGGGGTATAACATGTACTTTTTCCCTATCACTATGGGTATATTCAGACATGTAATCAGCATAATAGTTACATGAGGCAAAAAAGCCGTCAATATCGTTAGTTTTTTCTCTTAATAATGTTATAGATTCAGACTTATAAGGTTCAATCAACTGTTCAAGAAAAATATCTTCACCCTGAAAGCCACAAATCACCGGAACATTAAGTTGAGATTTGAACTGAGCCGCCATGCCGGAAAACATAGAATTAGTCAATTGAATAATATCGGGCATATAATCATTTTTGAGCCATTGAACCAGCTTTTCTAATTCTTTTTTTTGTCTCCCATTTTCGCCTTTGAGCATAGACACAGTCAAACTACCCAAATCTTTTGCACTTGTTGAAGCACTAAATTTTGATAGGCTATTGAGCAAAGATGGGGTATCCAAAAGCCGATCAATTAACCATGGTGTATTGCGAAAGAATGCAGACTTTTCTTGCAAATACACATTTATACCACCAAAGAAAATATGCCCCAAACTAACATCTTCATCATCTGTTCGCAGTGGTGTATACGTAGGAATTAGAGCTACCTCGTGCCCTTGATGAATCAGCTCCTTAGCAAGCATATTATCGTGGATACAAGTACCGCAATACATGCCAGCAGCACCCGCTGCAATATAAGCAATTCTCAATTGGACCTCCAGTGTATAATTCCAATGCCAATAATGATACCGACCACTATCATCTGAATCCATATTTTTGTGCTAACCAATACCAAAAAAGCAGCCAGAACTAAGGCTACTCGAAGCCCAAGTGTTAACTCAGACCGAGCAAACCCAGCTATACCCGTAGCCAGAGGAATCATAGAAAAAAATGTCAATCCAATCTTAACAATCATTTTCAAAAGGTTACCATCTTTTGATATTAATAATAATTCAGGATTAAAGACAAAAGCATAAGGCAATGCAAAACCAACTAAAGCAAAGCGAAAAGCTGCTAGACTAGTTCGCATTAAATTTGCTTTCGCAATAGCTCCAGCAGTATAAGCGGCTAGTGCTACTGGAGGTGTTACCATTGCCATCATGCCAAAATAAAAAATAAATAAATGAGCCGCTAGAGGAGGAGTTTGCATTTGATCTAACATTGGTCCAATAAACGTAGCAACCAGTAAATAACAGATAGAAGAAGGTAATCCGAGACCTAACAAAATAGTCGAAAACATCAGTAGCGCAAACGCTAGTAGACGACTGTGTTCAGCCATAGGTAATAGAACTTCAGGAAGTTTCGTGCCTACTCCAGTTTGGGTAACCATACCGAGAACTATACCAACGCATGCAGCCGCAGTGATTAAAGATGTAGCACTTGTAGCTGTTTTCATAAAGGCATCCAATAGATCATGGAAAGTAAGCCGAGTATGCGGACTGATATAACTAGCCATCAACGTAAAAATCAAGCTTAAACTGACAGCTCGAAATGGGGTAAACTTTAGTATTAAAAATAAGATCAAGATGAAGAAAGCCAACAAAAATAGCCAGCCTTGGGCTTGATAATGTGGAGCGTCGGTGGTACTGGATGTCAAGTCACTCACAAGTGAGCCTTGAGTATGTTGTAGTCGATGAGAATAGAAATGAACAATCAGAAGAAGTGCCGTGTAATATAAAATTGCTGGAACGATAGCCGATTTTATAATTTGCAGATACGTCACACTTGGCTCAATTAATTCCAGCATCATGTATGCGCCAGCCCCCATAATCGGTGGCACCAAGGCTCCGCCGGAACTAGCAGCAGCCTCTACACCAGCAGCAATAGTTGGTTTAAACCCAGCACTCTGCATCATAGGGATTGTAAAAGTACCAGTTGTTGCTGTATTTGCGACGGCACTGCCTGAAAGTGAACCCATCACACCACTACTGATGACTGCGACTTTTGCCGATCCACCTGTTGTAGGTTTAAAAATACGCTCTGCTAGACGAATAATATAACTAGTAGAACCGGTCTTTTCTAGAACATTACCAAATAATACAAAAAGAAACACATAGGTAAACATAACCCTCAAGGCAATACCGAAAACTCCTTGAGAACCAAGAAAAACTTGGCTAACAATACGCGACCATGTATAACCACGATGGGGAAACAGCCAATCTGGTAAAATTGAGCCAAAAATTGAATAAGACATAAACAAAACGGCTAGAGCTGGTAATATCCAGCCAATAGACCGTCGGGCTGATTCCAAAACTAGTAGTAAGCCGATTGAACCAACTGTATAATCAATAATTGACTCCATTCCAGCCCGATTGCCTAGTGACCGACCATCAACCCAAAAATTTTTGAGTAAAGGTTCCGTTTGAACAAAAATGTAGGCGAAGCAACCTACAGTTCCAATTGCTAGCAAGAAGTGACATAATCTTTTTAGC
Organism: Candidatus Poribacteria bacterium; assembly: GCA_002714785.1. Classification (GTDB taxonomy): domain Bacteria; phylum Poribacteria; class WGA-4E; order WGA-4E; family UBA9662; genus TMED15. Next base: position 27,596 of record PAYP01000039.1, read on the forward strand.
CAATCTTTATTCGAAAGGAGGGATAAATGGGTATCAAAAACAGGATCATTTGCAAGGGTAAATTCTACACCTAAAAAAGCAAACAAAATTAAACCTGATTGTGGTGATAGAATAGGATAGTTAACTTCAATCAGCACAAATAAGCTGAGTGCTGCCGATCGCAGAATATTCAATCTCATTTAGCTATAGTGGATATTCATTTTTATAGTCGTGGACACCCTGTACCCAAATGGCCTGTTAGCAAGATCAGTTTTAGGTCAATTTCGTTAAAAATCAAGAATGAGGATTTACTCGACCAATGAGTGGATGATTATTTACACACATAGGTAACTCGATTCGCACGGTCATAATCAGTATTTGTTTAAGAAATTTTGTCTAGAGGATTTTCTAACAGTTCAGAATTAAAAAGCGTCAGACTGCTTGATAATTTCTATAATAATCTTCCCAATTAAGTTCTTAATTGTACTACGACCACTTTGAGTCTTATTGTTTCGGTACAGATTGTTAATTTCGTTCAACCTAATTGACTCTTATCTTACTCGTTAAAGGAAATAAATGATGTTGGTTATCTATAAACACTTACTAAAATAGTGCATTAATATGGCAGTTCAGATATTTACTATTTCAGAACCGAATAATATCATAACGCGTCACCAATCAGTTTCTTAGACTCATCGGTCTGGCTCAATACAATTAATGGAAACCACGTCGTTGGTCTTGCTGAAGTGTACGAATTTGTGCGCGAGCTTCTTCATATTTGAAACTATTAGATTGAGTTACATATTGAAAGGCACGCATTGCCTCAACAGCCTGATCAAGGTTTCGATAACACACCCCGAGCCAAAAATAAGAATTACCCACCAAATAGCGGTGTTCAATACCACTCTCAGTTAACATAATCAAGTTTGGCAAGGCCAACTGATATTTTCCAGCTAGCATTAACCCTTTAATAGTTTGACTATACAGTTGCTCCAGATCAGAGCGATTAGTAACTTTTGGCGGCGTTGTTGATTTCGTTGGTAATTGATTGGATACATTTGAAATTTGCAAGTTAGTTGACAAGGTGTCATCAGTTTTGGCAATTGGTTGTGAGGTTTTTTCGTTGTCTCTACCAAGATTTGGACTGGTCTTTTGATTTGGTATTAACAGATCTTCTGTTTTTTTTCTAATTAACGTCTGATCCGATAAAGCGGGGGATGAAATAGAGATATTGTCAAGCTTAGATTCGAGTTGATTGAGATTTTTATTCAGGTCTGACAATTCAGGCTTAATCAATTTCCAATAAATAGCTACTCCACCAATGAGAACCAAGAGTAAAGGTAGAAAGAGAACCAAATCCCGGGCCCCTCCTAAGAAAGACTTAGGTTCAGAAGCTTCGAGACACTCCATAGCCATCAAGTTAAGTGGATCCAATTTTAGTGTCCTTAACCAAGATTCCCGAGCTTTGTCAGTTTGACCCAACTGCATGTAAATTTTGCCCAATAAGTTATGTGCTTTTATGTAATCTGGGGCTAGCTTTACTGCTTCAGTTAACAGCGAAAGAGCCTCATTGAACCTCTCATGCTTAGCGTAACTCAACCCTTCATTGTATAACTCAACGGACCGAGCATATACTGAATGTTGGTGTGCCGCTTTATTTTCTTCTTTAGCAAAGCTTTCAGTACTCATAATTCTCTCGCCTGGTTTTGTTTGTTCTTTTCTATTTATAACTGAGCTCAGGAGTGATTGATAAATCAGGTTTTTTCATCTCAAAATCATCGATTACTTTCCCATACAGATAACGATATATGGAATAACTATCCATAACTTTCTTGATGTGCCGACGAGTTTCGTCAATAGGAATATTTTCCACAAATTCATCTATATCAATTTGTGAGATAATAGAGGTTGGAGAGAGGTTTGTAACCTTTTCTGGTTTAGCTTTTTGTAGCCATCCTTTGATCCGATTAGGTCCACCATTGTAGGCACCTGCGACCAAAGAACAGTTATTGTTAAACTCGCGCATTAGATCGCTCATATACCAAGTCCCGAATTGAATGTTGACTTTTGGGTTGAAGAGCATTTCACCTTTAAAATCAGGGAACTTGATTTTCTTTGCAATTGCTTTTCCTGTCGGGACCATTACCTGCATTAGTCCGCGAGCACCAGCTGGTGATACGACTTCGGCATTGTATCGACTCTCTTCTCGAATCATAGCTGCGACAAAAAGTGGATCAATATTGTAATCTTTTGCATTTTCAATAATTTCATCGGCATAATGAAATGGGTACAACGTTTTATATAGTTGAATTGGAAGTTGTCCATTATCATTCTTTAGCTGTGGAAAGCTTTTTAGCCTATTAGCATAGCTATAAGCTGTTTGGTAATTTCCTAATTTTTGATGGCAAACCATCAAGTTATAAGTGTGATTAATCTGCTCCATTTTATCCGAAGAACGAAAATCTGACTCTAATTCAGCAACTGCATCTTCTAACATACCAAATCTCATTAGTCGTTCCACACGAATAGATTTTTTTTTATCTAATTCTAGCCAAGCGAGACTATTCTCATAACTGTTCAGACGGGTAATTTTTGCGCTAGATAATTGTTGGGTTGCAAGGTCACTGTAATACCAACGTTTTTTTTGTGCAACTCGACGAAAGTTAGTTTCAGCCAGCGTTTTTTTATCCATACGAAGGTAGCACTTGGCCTTCCAGTATTCAGCTACTAATGCATAAGTGTCATTTGGATACTTGTCTTGTAAGATCTCAAAGGTTTTCAAACAATCCGTCCAAAGATTTGATTTGAACTGGGACCAACCCATTTGCCAATAAGTTCTCTGTACTAGTCGACTTTGTTGATGGTTATCAACTAGTTGTTGATAACAATGGATCGCATTTGAATATTGTTTCTTACGTTCATAGATACGTCCCAGATCGTATAAAGCATCAGGTCTTAACTGGCTCCACTGATATTTTTTAATAAAGATCTTCAGATTAACTTCAGCACGGGTAGTAAACCCTTTTCTACGATAACAAACAGTCAAACGGTAATAAGCACGAGTTAAGTAATCACTGGAAGAATATGTGTTTATTACTTTTCTGAACCAATGGATTGCATTGCTGTATTGACGTTGACGATAAAAACTATAACCAATTTGGTACGCGGCATGACCGGAAAGTTTCTGATTTTGACCTGACTTTTTAATGATTGACCGCAAAATTGACCGGCAGCGGGTAAAATGCCGATTGTGATAGTAAACCATCGCTTGATGCATAAGTTGATCACTATTAGGAGAAATAGTATTCACAGATCTACGAATTCTACTAATTTGTAATAGTGCTTCCCAAGCAACCCAGTCTGATGATTTTTCCGCGATTAGCTGACTACAAACTTGGTAGGCCTCTTTCCATTTACTTTGTTTGGCCAATGATTCAGCTATTAATAACTTAGCTCGCCTTTGATCAGTCGGAGTGGATTTTTCCTTTAATTTTTCGAGCCTCGGCATCAATGCCGAAAAATCATTGTTCTGCAAATAGATTTTTGCCAATTGAAATTCAGCCGTTATAATTCTTGGATATACCGGATAATCTTGGATCAGTCGATTATAAGCTAGGATTGATTCTTCTTGGTAGTCCTGCTGTTTATACAATTTTGCTTGATGGTGAAGAGCGTAATCGACCAAGAGATTTTTAGAATCTGTAGCCAATAAGTAATAGCTTAATGCTTTTTCACTTTCGCCAACCTTTTCATGTACAAAAGCTAACAAGTGTACAACTTCGGTTGGGTGTAATCCTAAATCATTGGGTGTAGAATCCTCCAACTGAATAAGACCATTATCAACACTATGTACGGTGACCTGATCAACATAGTTTTTCAAGTGTGGTAGTGCTTGACGGTACTCGCCTTTAGATACCAAATCCAATGCTGTTGAAACAAGTTTTGTGTTAGGTGTGGAAATCAGTCCTTTTGATTTACTATCGCATCCGCCAAAACAAAGGGCTAGAGCAATTAGTGAAAAAAAGAAACGATGAACAGAGATTACTAACAATACTCGAAAGTGTATTTTTTTTCTCTTTGGCAATAGGAACAACCCAAAATCAAGGAAAGGAATGGAAAACTATCTTACAATTCGAGCTTAGCTTTGTCAAGATAAGGAAGTCTATAAAATAATTGTTCTTCGGCCATGAACAAATATGCGATGGTCTATATACAGCCGGACAGCTTCCGCTAATACCTGCCGCTCCACATTTCTGCCTTTTGCCACTAAATCTGATACTGTATCTCTGTGTGATATTTTTAGCGTATCTTGTTCTATGATAGGTCCTTCATCAAGTTGATCAGTAACAAAATGTGACGTCGCACCAATGATCTTAACCCCCTTTGAGTAAGCTTGTGTGTATGGTTTAGCCCCTGCAAAAGCGGGCAGAAAAGAATGATGAATGTTGATAATCCTAGATGGATAATAATTAACGAATTTGCCACTTAAAATCTGCATGTAGCGAGCAAGAACGATAAAGTCAATTTCATTTTTGGCCAATAATTCTAATTGCTTTTGTTCGGCATCTACTTTGGTATCAGCTGATATCGGTATCTCAACAAAGTTAACACCAAAATATTTTGCAACATTGCTTGCATCAGAGTGGTTGCTGACAATCAGTGGAATTTTACAGTCTAATTCACCAGATTGGTTACGTAACAATAAATCATACAAGCAATGTTGATATTTTGAAACAAAAATCGCTAATCTTAATTTATCTTCACTAAACCATAATTTGTTCTCGAAAACTTGAATACCAACATCTTGAAATAGACTATTCAAGCGGTACTTAATTTCGGATTTCTGAATACGAAATTTTGTTAGAGCCCACTCTAAGCGCATAAAAAAAAGCTTACTTTTAGTGTCAGTGTGTTGCTCTAAGTTAATGATATTTCCATTATGATGATATATAAAATTAGTGACATTGGCTAGAATACCTTTTTGGTCTTTGCACGTAACCATCAAAATACAATTTGCCATAAAAAACCACTCAAAAATTTTCTGTTTTTTCTAAAAGACTCGTTCATCAGAATAACATTTAATAGGGCAATTTTCAAAAATCATACGAAGAAAATTAGAAAAGATATAGATTTTAGGAGAACTTGCAATAACAAGGATTTTGGTGTAGAATTCCCTTTCGACTTGGCAGACAGCAAAACGTAACCCACCAAAGTCACAGACAATTCAGAATATGCCTATATTTAAATCTGATTCAAAGATAGCCGATGAGAATGAAGAGCATACTAACCCCCACTCTCGAATTCAAACCTCTAAAGGCCAAATTACGCTTGAGTTATTGCCTGAAGCTGCTCCAAAAACAGTAGACAACTTCCTACGCTTAATCAATGATAAGTTTTATGATGGATTGACTTTTCATCGTCATGTTCCTAACTTCGTGATTCAGGGAGGATGCCCAAAAGGGGATGGAACAGGTGGCCCTGGGTGGAAAATTCCGGGGGAATTCAAACAAAGACGCCTTAGGAAGAAAATGCCCAAGCACGAATTAGGAGTTTTAGCTATGGCCCGCTCCGGAAATCCTCACTCAGCAGGAAGTCAGTTTTACATTTGTTTGGATTCTGCTCCACATCTGGATGGACAGTATACTTCATTTGGTCGGGTCATTGAAGGAATAGAGGTGGTGAACGAACTACGCAATGGGGATAAAATCGAACATGTTTCTTTGCTGTCAGTTGCCGAATCATCAATAATAACCATGGAGAATAAATAGTCATCATGGAATGGAAAGAATTGGTTCGGAATACCGTAAACTCACCAGAAAAATTGGTGGATCATTTTCCTGATTTCGAACTGGACTTAGAAGAACTGAAACGTGTTCATGAAGAATTCCCTATCCGAGTGAATCCTTATTACCTGAGCTTAATCAGGGAACCCGGAGATGCAATATGGAAGCAAGTTGTACCTGACAGTAGGGAACTAGTACCAAACGGTTACGATGATCCACTGGGTGAAGAAGGAGATAGTCAAGTTCTAAATGTTACCCACAGGTATCCTGATCGTGCATTGTTTTACGTTAATTACATGTGTCCTATCTACTGTCGATTTTGCACCAGGAAACGGAAAGTTGGGGACCCATACTCTATTCCCAATGACAACTTAGAACGTGGGCTGAATTACATCAGGGAACACCCTGAAATCAGAGATGTTATCATATCTGGTGGGGACCCACTGATGATGACTGACCGAAGAATCGAACAGGTTGTTAGTGGCTTACGAAGTATTGAACACCTAGAAATAATTCGAATTGGCTCACGTGTACCTGTCACATTACCTCAACGTATCACCCCCGAGTTATGCAAAATTTTGAAACGATATCACCCGTTTTATATCAATACCCATTTCAATCACCCGCGTGAAGTTACAGCCGAAACAGAAAGAGCTTGTAGCCTTCTAGCCGATGCAGGGATACCACTAGGAAACCAGACCGTTTTGCTACGAGGTGTTAACGATGATACGGAAATTATGAAAGAATTGATGAAAAAATTACTGGCAATTCGAGTAAAACCGTATTACATCTATCAAGCAGACCTGGTCTTTGGAACCGATCATTTTCGTACCTCAGTAGAAAAAGGGCTGGAAATTGTATCTGCACTCAGAGGACACATCTCGGGTTTAGGTGTACCTCATTACGTGATCGACGCTCCAAATGGGGGAGGAAAAATAGCTGTTTCACCTGACCCAGTCATCAATTTCAACGAAAAAGAAATTACTTTGCGTAACTACGAAGGTAACCTTTATACCTACCCCAGCAGTCCTACTTGCTAGCTTATGGACAAAATTGTTATTGATGCAATCCAATTCCATGGCTACCATGGCGTTTCTGTATCTGAACGAGAATTAGGGCAAAAATACGAAGTAGATATTAAAGTTGGCACTACCAATGGGGCGTTTAATCTTAAAACTGCTGGCCAGAAAGATGACTTGAAGTTAACACTCGATTATGCTCAGGTCGTTGATGTCGTGATTGAAATTGGCACTCAACACTCCTATCAGTTATTTGAAACTTTAGCGAACAAAATTGCTCAGTCGATACTTCATCAATTCAGTGCGACTGAAGTTTGGGTACGTGTCAAGAAGCTTTCTCCACCGATTGAGGCCGAGGTTAATTTTGCAGGCGTAGAGATTTATCGCAATAAGCCATGAAGGGATTCCTAGAACAGAAAGTTTTTTACGTTCTATTTTGCTTGGTTTTTCCAATCGGGTGGGGGGTATTTGTGGATTTTTGTTTTTCTCTTTTTCAAAAATCTCAAAGTAAATCTACCTCTGGCCAAATCCAATATCACATTTAATTTATGATTGTTGATATTGGTGGCGTTGAATCAGACATCGTCTATCTATTCATCCTGGGCTGTATAGCTGGGTTCCTGTCCGGTTTTTTTGGTATTGGAGGTAGTTCTCTTGTAACACCGATCCTACAAGTCATTTTCCAAATTCCTTTTCAAATTTGTGTTGGTAGTTCGCTTGCTCAAACTACAGGGTCATCTATAACGGCTGTCTTGCGCCACTGGAAATTAGGAAATGTAGATTTTAAATTAGCATTTTTAATTTTAGGTGTGAATTTTTTAGGCGTCGAATCTGGTGCGAGAATTTTGGATTATTTAGGGTCTCTAGATACGTTCGTAATCAAAAACCAAGAAATTCATTACGTCGAGTATTACTCTCGCTGGTTATTTTTATTGATTCTTTTAGTGATCGCGGGATTAATCACACTCGAATCTCTACCAAGTAATTCTTTATTAAAGGGGAGAATCAAAACAAAAAATGAAACAAACACAAAATTAACAGGTAGATTGATTCAACGGCTCCAAATCCCACCTATTATTGACTTTCCCAAAAGTAATCTCTACTCAATATCAATTGTAGCCATTACATACCCCGCTTTCTTCATTGGCATAACAACTGGTCTACTTGGTATAGGTGGTGGTGTCATCACTGTACCACTGTTGATTTACGGATGTGGTGTGCCGACTAATATAGCAGTCGGTACAAGCTTATTATTAGTTTTTTTTTCTACTTTCTACGGAACGATCATTCACTCTATGCGACATAATGTTGACCTAACATTGTTGTCTACTCTATTGATTGGTTCCACAATATTTGCTCAAATTGGAGCCTCGATGACTCAATTGATTTCGGGACACTCTATACGATTTTACTTTTCGTTCATTGTTTGGGCGCTGTCGATACTTCTTATCTATGACTTAATCACTCGCTTTTTCTAACACTTTTTATCGTTTCATCGTAATCTCGGATTTTACTAATATATTTTTCAATGTTGGGACGATTTTCTATGCCCTGACGAATGATATTCAATACATTCTCGCGTTCTTCGCCAATCAATGCTAACCGAGGGGCACGGGTTATTTCTGAACCAAACCCACATTCGCTTTGCGCTAGTTTTATATACTGAACCAACTTTGTGTCAGTATCCAGATGAAGCAAAGGCATGTACCAACGATAGATTTCTCTGGCTTCGGTTAGCAGATTACGCTGAGCTAATTCCCAGAGCAACCAGTTTTCACGTGGAAAGGCATTAACTAGACCTGACACCCATCCAACAGCTCCCATCAAAATGGCTTCTAAGGCTAGATCATCCACACCAGCAAATAAAATGTATCTTTCCCCGCAAGTATTATATAAGTCAGTAATCCGTCTTACATCTTCTGACGACTCTTTAATTGCTACTAATGATGGTACGTCTGCTAATTCGGCAAACATTTCTGGTTGAATATCAACACCGTAAGAAACCGGATTGTTATAACATAAAATAGGAAGGCTACAACTAGCGGCTACTTTTCGAAAATGGTAAATTGTTTCTCTAGAGTCTGATTTATAGACCATAGCTGGTAGTAACATCAGGCCATCACAACCGACCTGCTCGGCTTCTGCAGCAAATTGACAAGCTAAATTTGTAGTGGTCTCAGCAACACCGGTTAATACTGGGATGCGGCCTCTAACCTGATCCACAGTAGCTTTCAAGATAGTTATCTTCTCAGAGTGAGTCAGTGAGCAATTCTCTCCTACAGTACCGAGCATAATAACACCGTGAATCCCTGCATCAATCATCATCTCAACATGGCTACACGTACTATCCAAATCTAGGGATTGATCCGGGTGAAAAAGGGTCGTTGCTGCCGGAAAAACTCCCTTCCAATCAACATACATTGATTTTCTCTCCTAAAACTAATTTCTAAGATGTAATTTCAAGTACAGGAGAACCTAATACTTCCATTTTGGGATGGACCCCAAGACCCGATTGCTGTGAAGCTGACATACGGCCATTTACTCTCTGAGGAGCACCATCTGCCGTAGTAACAGTGACATAACTATTAAAGTCAGTAGAAGTGAAGAGGTAATCTGTTGGTGTACTATGCGCAAGGTGAGCAATCGCAGAAGTTGTAATATCCCCTCCCCAACTATCTTCGATAGTCATAGCAATACCCAACTGACTACACAGATTTCGGGCCAAAACGGATTTAGTCAGTCCGCCCAGTTTACTAATCTTAATATTTACTACATCCATGGCTTTGTCAGCGTATCCTTTGACTATTGTATCTATACTATCAATCGATTCATCAAGAACAAAAGGATGGTTAGTACGTTTACGAATTGATATGCACTCATCATAGCTATTACAAGGTTGCTCTACATATACGTCAATATCATCTACACCTCTTATCACTCGAAGGGCGTCGTGCATTAACCAGCCAGTATTAGCATCAGCAATGAGCTTGTCTCCTATCTCTAATTCATCTGCTGCTTGGCGTATCCGTTGGATATCAATTTCTACGTCGCTACCTACCTTTAGTTGAAATCGGCGATAGCCTTCAGATCGATATTTACTAACGTCGTCTGCCATTTTTTCCGGAGTCTGCTGAGATATTGCACGATAAAGAATGAAATCATCTCCATAACGACCCCCCATCAATTCACAAACTGGTAATTGAGCTTTTTGTCCTTTTATATCCCAACACGCAATATCGATAGGCGACTTTACATAAGGGTGTCCCTTCAACGCTCGATCCATTAATTGGTTCAATGGACCTAAAAGAATTGGGTCTTCACCAATCAAGTGTGGCGCCAATTCGCGGATTCCACTGCGAACGCCATCAGCGTAAGCTGGAAGATAAAAAGGACCTAATGGGCAACATTCTCCATAACCGATTAGCCCGGTATCTGTTTCAACAGCCACAATATTGCTATCAAACACCTGAACAGACTTACCACCCGACCACTGGTAAGACTTTTCGTGCAAAGGAAGATCAACTTGATAAACGCGGATAGCGACAATTTTCATAATTCAGCAAATTTAAATTTGACGAATACGAATACTTCGAAACGAAACTGGACCATGGTCGCCTTGAAGCATCAAAGGACCACTAGGTTCATTATCGTTAAACAGTTGCCCGCCAGTAGGATTTTCCAGAGTGACCTCATCATGGATACGTTCCCCATTTAAGTCAACTGTCAATACCATTCCAACCAAAGTAACATCCATAACCTGCCATTCTCCAGCTGGTTTTGTCACCTCTACGTCAACACGTTTGAAATTATAAATTGCACCATTTTCAGCCGGGTAATCGTAGGTTTTTCCTAATGAATCCAAAATTTGTAATTCATACCGACCGCGTAAATATATGCCACTGTTACTACCCTCAGGAAACATATATTCTATATGCAACTGAAAATCACCGAAATCATTTACACTAACAATATCAACGGCACTAGATNTATTCATCAAAAGACCATTCTCAACAATCCATGCATGGTCTTTATCAGNATGGCGCATTCGCCAACCATTTAAATCACTACCATTGAATAAATCTNTCCAGTCAGACATAATAATACNTACCNCTTTAAAAANTTTTCCTAACACCCACCAGCCATGACCAATGCCGTCAGCTATAATATCTTCGTTAATTCGATTCCCAGCTCTGATTTAGTTGGTAATTCTACGTCTTCATACTTGAACACAAACGNCTTGCTATAGTCCACTTGTAAGTCAGAGTATTCCTTCCAATACTATGTTAGTTTTTTCAAGCCAATTATCCCGACACCAGTGTAGATCTTCAGAAAGAACTAATACTGTTTAACTAAAAAGATTTCGACTTTGGNGTTTTTCGTATATACTGTCTTGAGTTTTANGCAAGAGAAAGAATTGTCCACANCCNTTTAATTTTTTATTGTTCTTTTCTTTCTACAATTTGAGAATCTTTACGNAAAAAGCTATATCAAAAATAAGCCAATCAAATAAATATCAACTGCTTTCGCGCTCAAATACTATAAGAAACGATTTCGTTTGTCAAAGCAAGTAAGGTTTACCATNATCTGTAGAAGATTTTGAAATCACCAAATGACCTACCCAATGTACAGGTAATACCAGAAAAGAAAACAAGTTTTGATCAAAATAATCGTTTGTTGCTTACTTAGTTATTACAACTAACTTTTCCTCCTNNTTATATTCTAAATTCTTANAGCTAAGATTGATATTTACTATTTTGNCTTACATTCCTAACACAAGAAATAAAAGTAACAGATATTATCGTTNTGAAATCACTTAGTAGACGAACTNACTAAATAGCCTATTGCGTTACGAGTNAATTGTACTGGTCTTTTGATTCTGGTNCTGATAATAAGATCTTCAATACTAACTAATTATCTTGACTGAATGCTGATTTTAGAAANATGAAATATAACGAGATTAATTTACCAAATCGATCTGTTCGGTATCGTGCTTTTGTCGTTTCTATAATCTTAATTCCAATCAACATTTACTGGAATGTCCAAATGGAATTGGTTCGCTACTCTGGTCTACCGACAACCATATCCTTATTTTTCAATGTCATTTTCAATTTACTTGTTCTTTCTCTAGCCAACATAGGGNTTAAACGTTTATTCAGAAAAACACTTTTTAAGTCAGGTGAGTTATCGATCATCTACGTTATGCTTTCCATCGCTTCAGGTATTGGTGGGCACAGNATGATGCAAATCCTACCACCAATGTTAGGNCATCCCTTCTGGTTTGCAACTGAAGAAAATGATTGGAAAAATCTTTTTTGGAGATATCTACCTGAATGGCTAACAGTCAATGATAAAAGAGCTCTTGNAGGGTATTACGAAGGCGATACACTATACAAAATTGAATACTTCACAGCATGGTTAATTCCTGTCCTTAGTTGGTTTTCTATTATTTTTATCATATTGCTGATTATGCTATGCCTAAATGTCATAATTCGCCGGCAATGGGTTGAAAATGAAAAATTGAGTTATCCTATAATCCAGTTACCAACTGAAATGACAAATTCAAGNTTCTATTTTAATCGGTGGATGTGGATTGGGTTTATATTAGTCGCTATTGTCGATATTCTCAATGGCCTCCACTTTCTTATTCCAAATATTCCACAAGTTTTTAGTAAGCGCTACTATCTAAATTTATCAAGTGAACCATTTCTAGCTATGGGGAATTTACCATTTGCTTTATACCCATTTGTTATAGGTCTGGGATTTTTAATTCCTTTAGATCTCAGTTTCTCTTGCTGGTTTTTCTTCTGGTTTTGGAAATTACAATTGATCGTAGGGCAGATGGTTGGCCTNTCACATTTACCTGGTTTTCCCTACCTTCACTCTCAGGCTATCGGTGGTTATGTTGGTGTCACATTAGTAGCATTATACGTTAGTAGATTNCATTTATTGCTAGTTATCAAACAGGTATTGGCNCAATCTAGTATTNCAAATAGTCGCAGTCAGATTATGAGTTACCGAAAAGTCGTTATTTTACTTACTGTCAGTTCAATAATCTTGCTTGCTTTATGTCAAAAAGCTGGCATGTCAATAACCNTAGCTACTATTTTTTTCTTATTATATTATTTAATTTCGATGGGGATTACACGAATGCGAGCNGAACTGGGGGCACCNGTCCATGATATTCACTACACTGGGCCAGAGCAGATGATGGTCTGGGCAGTTGGAACTCGTAGACTAGGANCGACAAATTTAACAGTTTTATCTCTATTTTGGTTTTTAACTCGAACACACTATAGCCATGTCATGCCTCANCAGTTAGAAGGATTCAAAATTTCAACTCAAGTTAATATCAGTCAATGGAAAACCTTTATAGCTATNATAGTAGCTTGTGTANTGGGTATTTTTTCGGCTTTTTGGGTTTTACTTCANATCCCCTATCAATTAGGAGCCCTAGCTCAAATACCTTGGCCTACGGTAAATGCATTCGGACTTGAGCCTTGGCGACGCCTTGAAAATTGGCTCATTAATCCTATGGTTACCAGCATACCAGAGACAATTTTNATCGGGGTTGGTATGCTTGTGACTTTTGGATTGATGTTTATGCGAATGAAATTTTTCTGGTTTCCACTTTACCCTGCAGCATATGCAGTTACTAACAGTTGGGCCATTCACAACATTTGGTTTTGTTTATTTATCGCTTGGGTCATTAAGATTATTATCTTGCAATATGGAGGGTTGAAAGCACATCAAAAAGCAACTCCATTTTTTCTAGGTCTAATNCTTGGCGAGTTTACTATCGGTAGTCTATGGACCATCATTGGTATATTATTNGGAATNCCAACCTATGGTTTCTACACTTAGGGTAATAATCCAATATTTTTGACTTTAGGAATTACAAAAAACGAAATTTAGAAAGGTTTACTCTTTCTGGTATTACAAACAAATGAAGCTATTTTTCAGCTGATGTTCCTACTTAATTAGACAATAACTAATTTATGATACTCTCCCAGATTGGGTGTCATAGGCTACGAAAATTTACGAAATTTATGTAAATCGATAATTAGCCAAAAGAGTTTATCTCTGTTATGTCTATAAGCAAACAGTCAAAAAATATTCATAGCAGTGGTTTTAAAATGTCAGTTTTAACTAGGCCTCTTGTTTTTAACATAATCAAAATATGNCAACNNTGCTATGATCACAANTCACATGCTATAGCGAAGTGCCAAATACTAGAGCTATATGGTACCAAGCAAATTAGTTTGCCAAGATCATGTTATACATGCATGATGNGGCTCATCGTATTCCATGCACTCATGGTTATATAGGTATACCCCTTTTTTACTGATTCTAGTGTTACTCTCAAGATTTCAATTTTTCTTCTGTCGTTTATTCTCCCAATTTCATCTATGGATTGCCTTGATAGGATTGGCCATACCCGTAATAGGGGGAAATGGAGGTTTATTCTTGAATAGCCAACCACCTGGTGCATTGATCTATATCAATCGGTACTATCAAAACCAAGTAACACCGGCTAGAGTTAGAACCACAGACCTAGGATCAGACCGAACAATCGAGGTTAGTCTCAAGTTGATGGGATACNAAATTAAAACCTTAAAAATCGAATTAGAAAATGAATTTGACATAGAGGATATTGTACTAGAACCAATCAAATCTCAANTTGGTGATGAACTCAATTTACCGAATCAAACTATTGCAAAACAACAAATTCCAGATCTTTCAGAATCAGGTTTAGAAGAGACCAAAAAACTGCTTCTCCAAGCCGTAAATCTGATTCCTACAGCTGATACACATTACTATTTAGGGCTAATTTTCGGAAATCAGTTACAATGGCAAAATGCAATTGATCATCTTAAGAAGTCAATTTCGCTCAATTCATCTGACCCAAAAACTTTCAGTAAACTGGGTGAAGCTTATTTGGTAGGACTCGCTCAAGCACAGACAGCTATTCCCATTTTGAAAAAAGCATTACAAATTTCTCCTCAGCATGTTTTAGCAAATCAGCTTTTGGGACAGGCGTACTTACGTCTCAATCAATATCAACTAGCTGTTGAGCATCTGACAATTGCAGTTAAACTGGATAAAAACAATGTTATTTCAAATTACCATTTAGGTTTTTCCTATTACCAACAAGAAAAATTTTCAGTCGCAGTCCCTTTTTTCAATAAGGTTATTGAAATGGATTCCTTGCACCGAAAAGCTCATTTTAGTCTTGGTAATTGCTATTTTCGGATGGGNAAAATGAAAAAGGCCAAAGACGCCTTTTCTATTTTCCAACAGCTCCGTCAAGAAGAGGAAACAATCAAAATCTTGGGTCATTATCTATCCAATGAATCTATGCCTCGAAAAAGTGAAGCTGATAATCTGCAAAAGTGGAATCAACTGATTAACCTTTTGATAAAGCATCAGCGTTGGCTTGAAGCTATTACAACTTTAAAGAACGTTCAGCGAATAACTGATCAAACACAAGATGCCGAGAGACCCAATTATACAGAGGCCCTCGGGTCAATTTATATAAAAACTCGGGACTACTTTCAAGCCATTAAACTATACCGAGAACTGGTGAAAATTAAACCTAATTATTCTGAGTATCACCATATTTTGGGTATAGCTTATCTGGCAACGGAGGACTATATTTCTGCTATTGATTATTTTCAAATAGCTATATTACTAAAACCAAATCAGGCCAACTATTATTTAGATTTAGCNCATGCCTATCAAAAAATTGGAAATACATCGAAGNCTGACTTGGCCAATCATAAATATCAAATTTTGATTAATAAGATTGACTAATGAAAATGAGAACATTTTTTGGAGTTCTTTCTATGTTTTTGTTGCAAACAGTCAATATGCTTTTTGCTCAATTCATTGAGATTACACGTCAAACAGGTNTCGATTTTCAACACTCCAGTGGTGCGACTGGCCACTATCACTTACCAGAAACCCTTGGTTCTGGGGGGGCTTTTTTTGATTACAACAACGATGGAAATTTAGATTTGTATCTAGTCAANGGTGGTAATCTAACCCAGACATCATCAGGCAAAAATACTAGTGCTCTCTACCATAACAACGGAAATAGAACTTTCACCGAAGTAACCCAAAAGGCCAACATAACTAATAGTAATGCATATGGTCAAGGTGCTACTACTGGTGATTACGACAATGACGGAGACATTGATATCTATTTGACTAACTTTGGAACCAATTATTTCTATCGAAATGATGGAGACGGAACTTTTACCGAAGTTGGTGGACAAGTAGGTGTAGCTGATACGTCTTGGAGCACCAGTGCAACTTTTCTCGACTATGACCGAGATGGATATCTAGATTTGTATGTAGTTAACTATGTTAGTTACAAAATAACAGANGATTATCCATTATGTTATGACGATTCGGTAAGGACTTATTGCCACCCAAAATTTTTCTCAGGTCAACCAGANCGACTATATAAAAATAATGGGGATGGAACCTTCACTGATACTACTAAAATCGCTGGTATTGACGATGTTGGGGGATTGTACCAAGGAAAAGGACTCGGCGTTGTTGCCGCTGATTTAAATAATGATCGTTATCCCGATATTTATGTAGCTAATGATGACACACCAAATTACCTCTTTCTTAATAATGGAGATGGTACTTTCATGGAAATTGCAACTTTTACCGGAGTAGCTTACAGTGGAGACGGTATAGCCGAAGCTGGAATGGGGGTTGATGCTGGTGACTATAATGAGGACGGTCTACTAGATTTNTTTGTGACAAATTTCTCTTACGAAACGAATACGCTTTATCAAAATAATGGAGATGGCACTTTTTCTGATGTTAGCTACCGATCCAATTTGGGAGAAGATAGCTACCTCCGTTTAGGTTTTGGTACTAATTTTCTTGACTACAATAACGATAGCCATTTAGATTTGTTCGTTGCAAACGGTCATCTTTCACCCAGTATCGAACAGTCNACNGATACTGTCACTTATGCACAACCAGATCAGCTTTTTCAAAACAACGGTAATGGGACTTTCACCCAAATAATGTCTAAATCTAACTTGTGCCTGCAAAAACCGTTCGTTAGTCGGAGTAGTATTTTAGGNGATTATGATAACGATGGCGACCTTGACCTGGTTATTACCACATTGAATGGTCACACAAGATTTCTGGAAAATATACAAGAGAGAGTGCGAAAAACTTCATCCAATTGGTTGGGTATTAAAACTATTGGTAATACTAGTAATCGTGATGGTATTGGAACTCGAATAATCTTTAAAATTGGTGGCAAACAACTGATTCGCGAAGTGAGTACCGGGGGCAGTTATCTATCGAGTCATGATCCTAGAGTTTTTATTGGCACTTCAACCCATAAATTTATTGATCGTATCGAAATACATTGGCCGAGTGGGATCAAACAAGCACTCAATCATGTATCTACCAATCGGCACATAAAAATAATAGAAAAAGAAACTTTTCCGTAAAACNTTCTGTACAATTCACNTTGNCTGTGATACCTTGACTGAGTCCTATTCAAACTAACAAATTAGCAGGTGTGAAAATTGGAAATCGGAAGAATTAGTATTTTTCATCTTATACTAGGTTTGATTTTGATTGGCTGTGGNGGAAATGAAACAGATCCAGCCTCAGCNTCATCTAAAGTAAGTGTTCCNTCCCCTAAGATCCCTCAGAAAGAAACCTCACAAGAAACAGAAAAACAAATCGTCGACGAGCAAGATATTGAACCCCAACCGGGTAAAAAAGAGATTGTTTGGCAAAAAGATGGAGCTCAAATGGCTCTGATTCCAGCTGGAAGCTTCGAAATGGGAGATGCTCTACAAGAAGGGGAAAAAGAAGAACAACCGGTTCATACCATAGAGCTTGATGCTTTCTATATGGATGTTCATGAAGTAACGATGGAGCAATGGAAAAAATTCAAAGGTGGAAAAAAACTCGATGACTGGGTTAAAAACGCTTCTCCCGGTAACAAACATCCTGTTGTTGGTGTTTTATGGGAAGATGCAGTGGCTTATGCTGAAGCTATGGGAAAACGACTACCAACCGAAGCCGAATGGGAATATGCAGCGCGTGGAGGTCTAATTGGCAAACGATTCCNATGGGGAGATGAAAACCTTGATGATGATGCTATCCCTAGAATGCATGCTAATTTTGATGGTAAAGGAGGACGCGATAAATGGGGAGAAAAGACAGCACCGGTTGGTAGCTTTCCACCTAATGGATATGGTCTCTTTGATATGGCGGGTAATGCTTTCGAATGGACCAATGATTGGTTTAAGTATGAATACTATAAGAAATCACCTCGTAAAAACCCAACAGGACCCAAAGCAGGAGATAATGTCAATCAAGATAAGAAAGAACATGTTATTCGCGGTGGATCTGCATCACTTAATTCATGGTCATTACGAGTAGCTAAACGAACTACTATTGCCAATAATACCTTTCACAGAGTTGCTTGGATAGGATTTCGTTGTGTTGTTGATGTAGATGAAAATGGAAGACCGAAACTCCGACCCAAAAATAAAAAGTGGGATGTGAAGTAGGTCGTCCATCCAAAAGGAGTAAAAATGAACAATAGGGACGTACGCGAGAAACTATCACAATTAGAAAATGAGGGGTACCTACTGATTGAAGGTGCTTTGTCTCCGGAAGAAACAGAACATCTTCGCCAGCGTATTAACTATGCTCGNGAACAAGGGTGGGAAGAAGGATTGAACGATGTTGGTAACATGTGGTTTGACACCTTGTTAGATCGGGAGCCTGATACCTATCAACCTCTAGTTGGTCATCCTAATGTTCGACCTTACTTGGAGGGTATGATGGGTAAGCAGTGTCAATTACGAAGTTTGAGAGCNCATATCAACCCAGGCCCCTATTTACAAGAATGGCACCTCGATTTTTATGGATATTGGCACGAAAAGCGAGAAGCCGAAAAGTACCCGTATGCAGTTTCAACCGTCAGCTTTAATTCAACTTTCTATTTTCAAAACAACCAAGTTGGCGATGGGCACCTCAAGTTTGTCAAGAACGGCCATCAGATAGAACCAGAGCATTTATACCCNGTTGATCGACCCAAATTTGAGGCTTGGTGCGAAGCCCAAGACCACGTTGTACTGCACCCTATGGCTGGCGATTGTGTGATCTTTATGAATCATATGCCACATCAAGGTGCTAAAGAACGAGACGATATGGAACGAAGCAACGTAGTCTGTCACTATCAAGTGACCCCGATGCATGATGCAGTTCATTATGTTTCTCGCCCACGGGGTTATATTGGTACATTTCCTTTCGCCGATTAATTTTTTTACTTTTTTCGGAAATGTTTCCTACTATCATTCTATGATTTTGAGACAAATGAATACTTGTTGGAGGAAAGCAACTGTTTGTCGTGCGGAGGCTTAGAATAATTTTAATTATTTAAATAGACCATGACATTATGGAGGGTTATTTTAATAAGATGTGTAAATCAAGATTCAGTTCAATTGTCAGTGTAATACTGGTGAGCTTTTGCTTGTTACTGTCAAATATCAATGCCAAAATTTTATTCGAAGAAGATTTTGAAGGTGGTAAGCTTGATGAGAAAAAATGGCATCCAAAAGCCGAATGGAAAATTATTAAACCAGAAGAAAAACTTGCAGCTCTGGGAAAAGGCGTAATGGATACAGCTGGAGGTGAAGCGAATACAACCAAAGAAAAAAACTTCAAGGATTTTATTTTTGAGGCTGACTTTAATGCTAAGAAAGGTGGGAGTCTTACTGGTTTCGTTTTTGGAGCACAAGATTTAGCCAATAATTTTTATATGCATCAAATCTCGGCCACTGGTTCTAACCACACTCCCAATCACTTGCGTTGGCATATTCGACTTAAAGGCGCTTGGCAAGTCTTCCCAATAGCCTTCTTGAAAGGAGAAAAAGTTGACCCAGAAGTTTGGTATAGATCTCGCTGGATTGTGAAAAACTTTAATTTTAAGGTTTTTGTCTTAGAATCAGAGGACTTTTGGAAAAACCCACGTGGTGCTAAAATGCGCAAAATTGCAGATTGGACTGACAAGTCCCGACAATTCCGATCAGGAGCTGTTGGATTCCGTGCCTCTGGTGGCGAACACATGAGGTACGATAATGTTCTAGTCTATGATATTGGAGATGATCCGTTTTCAGTCGATCCATCAACCAAGCTTAGTACAGTTTGGGGTGAATTAAAGATGGAACAATAGGACTTTGATTTGATTTTTGAGACTAAATCAATTTTAATCTCATTAGCTATAAAATTAGTAACCCAAAAAATTAAAAGGAGTATTCTTAATGTTGCAGAGATCTTTTTTTGCTGCCGTCTTTTTTATNTTTGCCAGTTTATTTCCNACTCAGGCCGAGACCTTGCTAGAGGACGACTTTGAAGGAGGAAAACTCAATGAAACTAAATGGGATGCTAAGGCAGAATGGAAAATTATTAAGCCAGAAGCAAAAGTAGACAAACTGGGCAAAGGAGTCGTCGACATTGATGGTGGGCAGGCTAATTTCAGTAAAAAAACGGATTTTAAAAATTTTGTTTTTGAAGCTGATTTCGTAGCTAAAGATAGCGGTAAAATTACAGGATTTGTTTTCGGTGGACAAGATCCTGATAACTATTATATGCACCAAATTTCTACTGATGGGTCGAATCATACACCTAACAATATACGTTGGCATACACGATCAAAAGGTAAGTGGGCAGTCGATCCTAAGCCTTTTCTAGATGGAGAAAAAGTAAACCCCGAAACTTGGTATCGTGCTCGATGGATCGTCGAGGATTCCAATTTTAAAATCTGGGTCTTGGAGTCAGAATCTTTCTGGAAGAANCCGGCCGGTGCAAAAATGCGCAAGATTGGCGACTGGACTGATTCTAATAAATCATTTCCTACTGGAGCTGTGGGGTTCAGATCCTCTGGTGGAGAACATATGCGCTACGATAACGTTCTAGTTTACGATATTGATGACAATCCACATGGTAAAACGACTTCAGTAGAGTACCAAAACAAAATGCCTATCGTATGGGCTAACCTGAAAGCTAAAGACTAATCATTTAGTGGTCTTATAGAAAGAAAAGCAAGGGGCTTTTTCGTCCTTCTGCTTCTCTTTCTATTCTTACACCCCTTATACGAATTTCACCAACCCTTTTATGACCGTATCTCGTACATGATTAAGGAATTGAAACTGCAGATCGTTTAGACCGATGGTAGATAGAGACACCTTTTGATAAAAGTGTTGGATAGTAAAACTTACAGATGTTATTCGACTAGAGTGAAGTGTCAAGTAGTCGTCGAATTACAAATGGATTGATACNGTTAGTAATGTTGATTTACTATCTACTGGNCTAATCAAAGATTAACAGCAGGTAGTAAATCAACAGAAAATTATTTTTCAGACTACGTAAAAAATTCTAAGATAAGGACTTCATACCTCATTCGTCAGTTTTACGACACCTTTTTTGAATTTGATCATTTATTTCCATCTGCTAAAAAATATATCTGGGAGAATTATCGTTTTTTTGCAAAAATATTTAGAAATTAAACCTTTGAACGAAAAAGAACTAAACTGTACATTACTTTTAGCTTGAGTCTCATGGAGTAGAAGTTATTCCACTNGGTATTAGTAGAGCNCCCTAGTTTGGTTGTGGTACGAAATAACTAAGNACCTTCTNCNTCTTAACTATTTATTAACTATTTATTAACCAAAAGACACACACCTGCAAACATGATTTCACATTAAAAAGATANAATTTTTCNGTTGCACGNGTCTTCTTTATGTGCAATGATCAACAGACTGCNGGGTAGTGTATTGGACTGCATTACCGAGTTTCTTAGACTACTTCATAACATAAAAGCCCAAACGATCAAAAAATACCAGATAACACTTACCATACACTTTTACTTTTTACCTTTACGGTACATNAAAATGAAAAATGGATCGACTTTACGCACCACAAAATCTACTTTGGCGTTTAACATCTTAAATGCCGATGCTGCACTAGCAGTAATAAAATCNGCCACTACAGCCGACGTGGGAGCCTTAGTTCAACTGTTGAAACACGAAAATAGTGAGGTTCGAAAAACCTCCGCCAAGGAGTTAGCAAACATAGGACCCACTGTAAAAGAGGTAATCCCNGCACTCATCCAAGCCTTGGAGTATGAAAAATACGGCGTTCCNAGCGATNCGGCCAAGGCGTTAGCAGAGATAGGTCCTGAAGCTAAAGACGCTGTACCAATCCTAATACAATTACTGGAACATTTAGACGCTGGTATTCGTATCGATTCTATCCGAGCGTTAGCAGAGATAGGATCCGAAGCTAAGAATGCTGTACCTCCTCTAGTTCAACTTTTAGGAGATCNAGACGNTCATGTCCGTAGAAGTGCCATACAAGCATTGCAACAAATTGATATTGAAAGACTAGAAGTAGTGGAAACCCTAATCAATCTTCTAGGACATTGGGATGTCGGTATTCGTGAAGATGCCATAAGAGCATTGGGGGAGATAGGAGCCAATGCGGTGTCATCACTGATTCAACTGTCAGAGCATGACAACATCAANACTCGTGGCCGATCTATAGAAGCCCTGAGTAAAATCGGACCTGAAGCCAAGNCAGCAGTACCAGTACTAATTCAGCTATCAACGAATGAGGATAGTGGAGTTCGTATAGATGNCGTTAAAGCATTGGCCGAAATCGGCCCCGACGCCAAAGAAGCGGCACCAGTTCTNAGACAACTACTAGAGCATTTGAATAGTGATATTCGTAAAAATGCCTCCATAGCATTAGGTAAAATAGAACCTGAAGCTTAAAAATNCCAATTGAATCTTCGTGTCAAATTATCTTNTTTACACTAAATTNACCTCAAATCTGACTTACCTCTACAATTAATCAGTAAAGTATCGAGCAATTCATATAGTNGCTAAACACCGTAGGAAAAGTAANAGAGAAAATTGAGATAATCTCGNTGGTAAAACTCATCAGAAGTTAGTTTNTTAGTTCTGATGCGCAACGAAANCCAAGATTGAAATGTCTGTTATTTGGTAGATTAGAATTACGGTAGGCTACACGAAGATCAAATGGCCTGTTATTCCAAGANCCTCCCCGTAATACTCTCTGTTCCCCAGTCTTAGGTCCTNTCGGATCTTTATCCAATGAGATTGAATAAGAATCTNCTGCATACCAGTCATTACACCATTCCCAAACATTTCNGGCCATATCACTAAGCCCATAACTATTAGCGACAAAACTACCAACTGGCGAACACTTTNCCCACATGTCAAAACTTCGGACACCAGAATAGTCAGCTTGTTCGTGGCTAATCTGATCCTTCCATGGATATCGTTTTCCTGTCAATCCNCCTCGGGNTGAATNCTCCCATTCAGCTTCAGTTGGTAAGCGCTTCCCTGCCCATTTGGCATATGCTACTGCATCATGCCATGATACAAATATCATTGGATAATCGTTGCCCGGTGAATATTTAGCGACCTCATTCCATCGGTTTGGGTTATTATCCCACCAATTGTAATCGCTAAAGCTAATAAACTGTTTGAATTCGCCCACAGTTACTTCATGTACATCCATGTAGAAGGAATCAAGTTCGACGCTATGAATTTCTTGCGCATCTTCCNTCCATTCTTCCGGATCACTTTTGGCNTCTCCCATTTCAAAGTTACCACCTCGAATTAACACCATTTCCTTTCCATCTTTTTTCGAATAGCCCGTTTATAAGTCCGATTCTGGGTATCCTTAAGTATATCATTAGGAGATTTTTTATCATCACCACATCCAACTAATACCAACAGAAATACCACTATCCACAACATAGATTCAAAATCAGACTCCTTTTTTCGGTATAACCTTAAAAAATTGAATACTAAATGATCATATGAAAGATACTAAAAATTAGAAAAGGATAGTCAAAAATAGTCAATCTGAAATTTCGGACATTNATCCGATTNAGATCTAACCAAAACTTATACGAATAAAGACGAAAGTTGATTTGAAAAATAAAAAGGCAATATCTCTTCTAATACTAGGCGGGTTTTTCTAAATACNTTTTTAAAACAGTTGANAATTTCTATTGTCATCCGTTAGTTAACATTGAAANGGTCATTTATAACAATCTCTACTTAAATAAGGAAAAAGTTGTTATTACTACAATAACGATCCATATACACNTTTTCTTACTGGCTTATTTATANTCTNNTNNNCNTCATTTAATGNTAACTTCATTTAATGGGAGATATTCTGTTGATCCTATATCTATATGCGACTCCCAAGGGAATCAAATTGTGTATTATCCCGACTGGTGACAAACAGAGAAATGCCGATTTATCTTCTGAAAACACCTTAACACGAATCACTACTAGTAATCCCTTCAGGGCAGGTAATTACACTGATTCTCAACTAATTTCGATGTGTGTGGAGTCTGACTGGCCCGTTGAAAACTCTGCAGAATCTTGATGGAGAGAACGACCTACAGGAAAATAATCAAAGAAAGACCTAGTAAATCGGATTAGGCTCTTCGCTAATACAAGGGTAAAGACTGGGTAGAAGATGAGTGCTACAACTACCCAGTGGTCTGTTGATCGTTGCACATAAAGGAGACACATGCAACGGGCAATTTATACCTTTTTAAATGTGAACTTATGCTTATAAATGTGTATCTTTTAATTGATTTATAGTTAAGAAATAGTCAAGGGATTAAATGCTACATCAGAAGATCAGGTTAGATACTCTTTAACCAACCATTTCTTGGACGTAGATCCAATGTTCAATCCCTATAAACAGTTTAATGTGATTATGCCAACACCGATGGAGTTCAATTCTAGAATGATCTAATAAAAGTATAAATAGGTTATTTAAGGAATAACGAGCCTAAATACAGATAAGAAATAAACCCATTGGCTTTTGAGTAATCTAGGTTAAGTGATAAGTCGCTAGAAATGGAATAATCAGGGGTGAGTTGAAAGTGGAAATGTACTTTCTGAGTCAGTATTTGAAAACTTGGATTTCAGATATGCAGCAAACGAGGAAACACTCTTGGAGAAGACCTGTGCTAATCTAGCAAAACCCCGTTCTTTGATGTTTTTGCCAGTACTAATTAAGGGACTAAGGAATATTAGCTATTGACTTTGAATATCCGATAAGATCCGTTAGCAGATATTACTCGAATTTTAATTAAGAATCTTTATTGAACTTATAAGGGAAAAGAAAAAGGTATATGTCAATCTATACACAGATATAAACAACTCAGTGGTCGTTCCGTCAGTTAAGACAACCATGTACATGTCTGCATCACTTACCCACCTCAAACATAGTAATCAAGGCTATCATTACACTAATCCAGACACTGACATCTAACTTTCAGAAACCAATCATAGTGATTATCTCTTTACATGGTAACAAATTCACCTTAAAGTCTGTACCTGGTTCTGGCTCACAAGCAGATAAACAGACCCACTACATAGATAAAAGCTAACCATGTCGATCTGGCCTCACTCAGGGACTCAGTTTCTCTTTGGTCTTGTCAGTTAGTCGGATGTGCGGTGGAGACATACCCTTTAGTAATACAGAAGGGTCGCTATTCAATCGCGTTAGTGGATGGAGCTTTGTCAAGGATGGGTTAGCAGAATAGTCTTTGTCTTCCCTAGGCTCGTTAAACCAACATGGAGAAAATTCCAAAATGCGTTTCTGACGCTCAGTGAGTTCGGGGTCGTTGGTGTCATATGCGACATCGCCATGGTGCATACCAAAAGGAACATATTTATAGAATAGTGTACGACGCTCACCTAGACCTGACCATGGAATTGTGCCATGTGTGAGCTTTTCAGTGAACAAAATACAGTCTCCTGCCTTGGCGGAGACGCGGTGTACAGGTACATCTTCATCCCAGTTTGGAAGTTGCAACGTCCATCGAGTGTTACACCAGTTTCGCCTCCAGTCGCCGCCGATGTTCCGCAGTTTTTTCTCATTATCTGGTTTATGTGTACCCACAACACAACCAAAGCCTCCATCATTTGGCCCAACCGTCTTAAGTTCATAAACACAGGTAACATGAAAGTTACTAGAACCTCCATGTAATGTTCCACCTTTATCTTCCCCTTTTGTCAATTTTCGGCTAGGCTTGTAATGTATATTGTCATGATCCAGCCGGAACAATGGTCGAAGATCTACTGGNACGTGCGCCGGTGCATGACCCCACGATGGGTCACCAAGAATCTCTTCCAAGATAGGTAGCATAATTTCATTGTCGATTAGGTCCCTATAAGCTTTACTCCAGAATCTTCTTCCTTCGTAGGTGTTTCCGTGTCGATCTGTCGTCTGGTAAGTGTTACGTCGTCGGATGGAGAAGCGGATTTTTTTATCGGTTCTATTCTTAGACCGTATATATTCTTGCTCGTCGATTTTCTGATTATANACTTCATTGAGTTCGTCGAGCTGATATTGATCAAGTACGTTGGGTACGATGATATAGCCTTGTTGTGCGAAAGTCTCGCGCATCATATCGTCCATCTTCTAATCTCCTTTACATGTAAGAACTACAGAACATTTATTACAAATAGGATAGATGATAAAAATGAATTTTCGTCAGTGATTATCACGCGTTTTTACAAACATTTAGCCAACTTATACTACCAAATTAAACCGAAAGTTTAGTTAACTTGACTACTCGGATTCAGTCATCGTCAGATCTGAAAAACAGGAGGAGCCTTATCCTAGCACGATTCCTNTTACGATTCTATTTTAGGCTAAGCAAATGAATCAATTTGAGACGATAAATAACGGAGGAAAAATAAAAAGATCGGTGATGAATGGTAGATATATATCTTCAGAGAAAATAGCTTACTAGGAAGGTAAAACAGAAATCAGAAGACGTGAAGAGGCTGTGGTATTTACTTCGGTAAGTTCAAGCGGATCAGTTGTGTAAAAGTTAGGGGACTTGTGGCTCTAGATCGATTTTATTAAATCGATTGTACAACCATAAATATAAACAAAATATAGTAAAGGAGTTATTCTCCCAGCCAAAGGATGAGTTAAACTGAGTGATAATTGTATCTCCATCNCCCTTGTGTATAGGTTATGTCAACCTCTCGGGTTTGATTTACGGCCTTCATCCCAAAGGCATGATCCGATTTTTGTCTTCTCTGATAAATAGGGGCACTTGGAAAAATCCGGTTTGNTCTAGTTATTTGTAGGTGAGTGGCTNGAATCAGAAAAATGACTAACTAAACGTAGTAAACCAACTAGACCAATAAAACTAAAAAGGGTAATTTCACGAAATTCTAATGGAATTAAAGATTCAATCACACCCAAACAAGACATTATAATGAATAANCCAAAAGCCAAAAAAGGTAATCTTTTGAAAAAAGACATAAGATATTCCTGTGTAAAAGTTTT
Source organism: Candidatus Poribacteria bacterium (assembly GCA_002714785.1). Lineage (GTDB taxonomy): Bacteria > Poribacteria > WGA-4E > WGA-4E > UBA9662 > TMED15. The sequence continues at coordinate 54,798 of PAYP01000039.1, forward strand.
ACTGAAAAAAGACTCGAGGATTAGAAATGTACTGTTTAAATTTAATGTTTTCAAGTAAACAGGAAAGTACGATTTTTAGTTTTCTGATATGACTTTCAAAAATTTACTGATTAACTTCGGTTAGTCAATTAACATCATTCTATAAGTTCAGAACTATATCAAACAAATATTCAACCNTCGGTTCGAAATAACAAGGANAGTCGATGAATCGATTGNTACTCATNTACTAACTGAAATTTAACATCATAGAATGCCGATAATTCTGAGCTAATCTCTTTNTTATTATGCTTTTTTTCTTTTTCTAACCTATCTATACGCGAGTTCAAAATCTCGATTGCTACCTTAAGGTCTGAGAGTTGTGTGTCTTTATCTAGNTTTTGACCAATTTTGCATCTTTGAATTAGACCACCAGCAAGTTTGAGTATCATGTTTCCCTCTTAAGTATATGATTTTTGATCACAAAAAAGATTGAAGATCAGAATAATGAACAGCGCAAATTAACTCTGACCAGATTCATATTAAGTGCCTANGTAATAATACTGTACGGCCCTTTCGCACTTTAGGATCGTACAATTAACAANATCCTCAAAACTTACCTTCGTTATTACTCTACNTATATCGACAGAATGAGCAAAAACTTGGACAATTCACGCGTATATCCAAGCAATTTATAATCGAAGTGGCAAGAAATTNCCCTTACAAATAATTGGAATAAATATATAGAAACAAGATTTTTTAGAGCTGATTTTCAATTATATGGAGACAAATAACTTTGACCTAGAAAGATCAAAAAAATCAAATAGTAGTTGTCANTTCTAAATGAAAACTTCTTAAGTTTTTCACTAAATAAAGAGCGATAAACATATTAGTACACTGTAAATTTGCGTTTGTTGATAATTCAATCGGTTAACATCACAAAATTAAGTTTGNCCAGTTCCGATCCGTAGATTTTTCTGAACTTAAAATCAGTAAAAAGAATAATTCAGAGCGAATAAATATTTTCTTAATTTATAAATACTNAACAATATAATCTAGTCTGTGAAAAACNAGACTCATATCTGTGTTATGCGTGATCTATATTACGCCATCACCTGCAATCTAATACGAGTAAGTCTAGTTTATTTGATGGGAATAACTTAGCTGTCGATATATTATCTAGCTCCTTATCACAAAAAACAGATTTTTTGTAACTTTCGTTTGAAGATACTTTTTCGGGGTTTTTTCTATGTGGTGTTATTGGTACTTTGCAGCCAAATTTGCGCCAACGAACAAAATCGCAGAGTAAACCGTAAGCAAAGATGGAACTCCAATTATTACTGCTCCACTTATAATACAAATTTATCTGGTGNGTTATTTTATAATAGTATGGCTGGTGGTGTTCATCATAACTAAATTCGGTAAAATTNAATAAAGTTCATTCCTAATGATAAAAATGTAATCGATACGTCTTGATATATAGAATCTCACGTGCTGTAATAACATCAATACAGAATAGAAAAAGCACTCAACTCTAGATATTACCCATACTCCATTTGAATATAGATGGGCGATACAAATCGACGCGAGTATTCACAGAATCATACAAGTTCANAATTCAAGCGCTTGTAACTATAAATATTTGAATAATCTAGTTAGATAAACCCATTGGGCCATACCGACGCTCATATGATTGAATATATAACNATTACGAGATGNAACTAGATACTTGACTTGATTTTTTCGCTACACTTTTTTTGAACTAGCACGAATGACACACTAATATTCATAATATTCTTCTTGAGGCTAAACCCAATAATGAAAACTACACCTTTGTCTGCTAAAATAATATTTTTCTCTTTAACACTCTTATTCACATCATTTTTGATGACACCAATTGTGAGCCAAGAAGCCGACCTATCTGTCATTTTACAGAGGAACNACCAACTCAANATCCTAACTCAATCNCTAGAAACGGCTGACCTGTTAAGTGTTTTGAAATTAGAAGGACCATTTACCATATTTGCTCCCACTGACCAAGCATTTTCAAAATTACCTAAAAGAGCTTTAGAAAATCTTTTGTCAGACACCGGCAGGTTAGAAGAAATACTTCTGTACCATGTCATAAATGGCCTCGCGGTAGCTGATGATTTTGTTCGACTCAATCAACTCGGAATTAATGAATTTAAAACCTTGAACAAAAAAAATGTTGAAGTGAGCGTAAATAGCGAAGGTGTTTTTATAAATCAAAACTCAAATATTATACAACCAGATATTTTAGCTCCGAATGGAGTAGTTCACATAATTGANACGATATTGTTACCCCTCGAATCTGATTCAAAAAAAAGAAAAAGTGATAATACCAATACAAAAATAGATGAAGTAAGATCGCTAATTCAACAAGCCATAAGCCTGGGTGTCCCACTTTACAANTCGGGCTCCTACATGGCTTGTGAATCTATTTATAGAATCACTTTGAAAGCAATAGAAACCTTGACCGATGGTGTTACAGATAACAATTTGATAAAAAACGCAATCAGAGAAGCAGAATCAATAGNTCCAAAAGATGGTGCTTGGGTATTACGATATATGCTTGATGACATCTATGCTTCAACTACGAATAACTCTATGCTCGAAGCAGAAAAAACTATGTTTGACTTTTCCGATAAAGATAACTCTGATTGGTATTTGCTCAACGATAATGTCATGGGTGGANTATCAAAAGCTCGGGTCTCAAAAACCGCCGAGAAAACAATGAAGTTTAGGGGACGTTTATCTCTAAANAANAATGGAGGCTTTAGCTCTACTCGGNGCCAAATACCTGATTTTTCTCTAGCTGGCTACGATGGGTTAATGCTTAAAATACGCGGTGATGGTCGATATTACTCATTATTAGNTAGTAACCAACAACGCAGAGGAACATGGCAAACTAAATTTAAGACAAACAAGGAATGGAAAATAGTGAAAGTGCCTTTCAATAAAATGCAAATGTCAATTAGGGGGTGGCGTCCGAGATCCGCACCAAAGATCATGGGTGATCGAATTAAAACCATAGGTTTTATCATCGCCGATAAAAATGAACAACCTTTTGAACTAGAAGTTGATTGGATTAAGGGCTATATTGACTAAAGATAATTTGCACACATTAATAAAGAGACAATCAGGTCGACAATAGTAACTTTGGGGAACCCAGACCCAGATCTATGTTCAGTACTTATTTTTAAGGGTGTTTTCTGATTNATGCAATTAACGATCGAAAATTAATAGTATCCGAAAATCNTTCCACTAATAACTCTGGAGCAAATTGTGCCAACATTCGGGTCTAACTGGATCTACAGTTTCTCAGTTACCCCTCTTTGGGCGACATTTCACACNATATAGTTCACAGCATTGGATGAAAGAAATAACTAAGTCTAGCAGAAAAAATCGAATAAGAATAATCAAGAGCAACGATAAAGTTCGATTTTTTTGCTTCAACTCAAATGTTAGCTAGTACTTAATACCTTAACACTTTCCTACTGAAAGGTGAGTTAATACTTCTAGTTTCCTTCCTTTTTTCTAGTATTTTATTTATACTCAATTCTTAATCATGTATTGAACGTGCTCAGGCAAATTTGTGCATGAAACGTGCTAACATACCTAAGCTCTAGTTATTTATGGCAAATATACAATCAAAAGAAATAGAGCTTCGTCTATGCTATTAGCAGNCAGTTTGGATATTAAGTTAAATTCGCTGAATCTAGATCGNACAATTTCGCCATACCGCTCAATCTAAATTATCAAATCAGAAACAGGTTAAGTATGATTAACACAGAACAAAAAGCACTTAGTATCAACTTGAATAATGATATTTATGGAACTTTTGCTGAAATCGGTGCTGGNCAGGAGGTCGCACGATACTTTTTTAAAGTTGGCGGTGCCGCAGGTACCGTTGCCAAAACGATGTCAGCATATGATATGGCTGTTTCTGACTCAATATACGGAAGAGGTGAAAGTGGGAGATACGTTTGCGAAGAGCGTCTCCAAAGGATGCTAAACCGTGAATTTTCACTACTTGAAAATCGCCTAAGACAGGATAGGCCCTCTACACAATTCTTTGCTTTTGCTAATACTGTAGCTGCAAGTAGTTTCAAAACAAAAAGTACTGGTCATGGTTGGTTGGGAGTACGATTTCAAAGTAAACCAAATGAACTACCAAGCGACGTAATCCTTCATGTTCAGCTACTAGATAATCAAAATTATCTACAACAAGAAGCTCTCGGTATTATTGGAGTAGATTTAGTTTATGCATGTTTTCACTATATAGACGAATCAGAAAAATTCATTTCTTCTTTAATGGCAGATTTGAGTCTAAATAGAATTGAAATTGACATGATAAAAGTCAAAGGACCTGCATTTGCGAAAAAAGATCCACGTTTATTGAACTTAGANCTGATAAAAAANAACTTNTCCCAAGCAATTATATTTGATGAAAGTGGGCAAATATTGCAGCCTTCTGATGCTTTATATAAATCACACCCATTAATATTAAGAGGAAGTTTCAGNCCACCCACCCACGTCAATTTTGATATGATTAAATCGGGTCTTGATGCTTTCAAAANAGATATTCCAAAAGATCAACTTGATAATTTATTAGTCTTACCAGAGATTAGTATGAGTAAATTATTGGAACCCGGAGGCTTGGAAAATGAAGATTTTCTTGCGAGAGTTGATCTACTTTCAGCTCTAGGCCATAAAGTTATGATTAGCAACAAAAATTCATTTCATGATTTAAATAGTTATTTAATGAAATTCACGTCTGGTAATATTGGTTTTGTTGTAGGAATCTACAACCTGGAAGCTTTATTCGATGAGGAAAACTATAAGGAAGATAAATATGGAGCACTAANGTTGATCGGAACCTTATTTTCCAGNCAAACNAAGGTTTATGTTTATCCTGCAGAAAAGAAAGGTAAAGGTATTTTCCATTCAGCTGATGCCAATATATCCAATTCATTAATCCTGTTGAGACAGCTNCTAATCGAAGAAAAAAGGATCATTGATCTGACGAATTACCACCCAGACNATTTTAATATATGGTCGCGTGATGTTATTAAAATGATCGAGGACGGAAACNATAATTGGCAGGATATGGTTCCTCAACTAGTNGCTGATACCGTAATTGAAAAAAACTTATTTGGCCATAAGAATCAACTAATCTAACTCATTTTGTCTACTAAATACAACATGGGAGAAATAGATCAAAGTACAGAAAATTAAAAAATCATGAAGATAGAAAATCGTCCTCAAAGGTCCTAATTCGTATCNGCTTTCTGATTATTGAATTTAATATCTGTCGTNTTAAACTGATTCGTCACACAAAAACGAATCNAGTTTTTTTTCTGCTGCAGAAATNGATATCTGCTCTTCAATTTGAGCATTTGGATATCTCAGTGCAGCTGCCANCCCNATTAGGAGTGTCTCATAAGNTAAGCCTTCTTGTTTGCATAGGTTAATCGGTCCTAGTAACCTCTCAAATTTACCCAACTTTCTCACAGGATCTCTTGCATTCCGTTCGATAGTATCACGGATACTTTCATCCTGGTACTTTGCTAAGGCTCGACGACACCATTCCTCTTGGTCGTCAGCATCAAATCTATAAGCTGAGACTAGAGCAGCGGAAGATTCCATTCCCGCCTGAAGTGCAATTTTTGCAATTTTGGAGTCATTTGCAGCGTCTGACAACCATTGATATCCTTTCAGGTAACCTATGTAGGAAACCATAGCATTAACACAATTATATGTGAATAGTTTTCGGGTCAATTCTCTTTCGAAATCTGGCATAGGTTCAAACCCCAAAACATCCGGCGTCGTTAATAGCGCATTACCATCCATAGGTAAAGTCCAATGNTTTTGAATTTGAACTGTCATTGAGGGTTGGCTAGATGTCGGCTCAATACAAGAACGCAACACTTGAGCCTGAGAAACACCTAAGTTTTTTCCAATTAGTTGTCTTTCTTCATGATTAGCACCATCTAAAAGTGTTGTGCGAANTAATTCAGCAGGTCTTGGGTGATTCTCTGCAGTAATGATATCAATGGGACCATTACGAAGACGCTTACACAACACAGATCGAATACNATGTGCCCATGCCTCCAAATAATTAGCTCCCATTGAAGTCATAATCAAAGATGATTTCAACATCAAATTATCAATTTTTTGTGTGCTATGAATTACATCTTTGACTTTGACTTTTTGGAATTGTTGTGTGGATAAGTTATATATGTCCCATTGTTTCGATTGACTCAATTCCCTTACAGTAGGTAAATGAGAATCGACCAGTATCGTTTCCCAGCTGGATCTCATCAATAACTGTGCTAAAAATCCTCTACCTACTTTACCTGATCCGAATATAATTGCCANCTTGGGTAGCNTCGCCAGTTTAGCAATCCCCAGAGCACTTACTTCCGAACCCGCCATAAATTTCGAATTCCTTGAACTAACAATTTCTGGCATGTTTGCTAGACCCCCACCAATCCACATCTCCAATTCCGGAAATTGATCTCGGATTTTCATAATCGGTTGATTTATAACTTCTAAGCCTAAACTAATCTTAGCAGATGGAGTAGCGTTATAACTCAGAGATGGCAGTCGACCTATTGGAGGCAACCAACTCATTCCTTTGATGCATTTACCTCCAACTTGCCCCACATGTTCAGTGGTATTGGCCAGGTTGAATAACACACCTTCGTNTGCCNCCAACCCTATAACCCCAGCAGTAAGATCGTCACAACCACAAATCACTTCAGCCTTATATCTAATACCAGATAGTATTGCTCCTTCTTGTGAAATAGTTCCAATTACTTCCTCCGGTAACTTATAATAACCTTCACCTGCGAAACCACGCATGGAGCGGGAATCTCTAGCAATTACTCCTGTGAGCTGCCAGTTGTACATATCTTTCAATTGGACTGCTACACCATCTCCAATAGGGCCATTTTCTTTTTCCCATTGTGCTACTCTAGAAGGAACCCAAAACCGAGTATTCGGTAAAATATGTTCTCCTTGAATTTCTCTAATACATTCGTCAGGTAATGGCTCAAACCAATTAATTATTCTCTCTTGAATTTGATTATCCCTAATCACAACTACCGAAGGTCCATGTGCAGTTATACCTACACGATCAATCTTTTCGCCTCTATTTCCTAGCCATTTCCTTAAGTTGTTCCAAAGACCTTCTTCAGAAGGCCAAGAATGCAATTGCCAACTAGAATNATCAGACAGTAGCAAAACTTTAGTGGCCGTTGTTCCGACATCGATTCCTAATGTTAAACGACCTTCTAACTTTTTTGATGATGTGNATTGGTTCTTTGTCATATCTTGGTAATAGCCACCAANATTTTTACTTTCTCTTTTNACCAAAAATTAAACCTCCATGCTACATCTACCAAATCGTAGTGAATTACTATGTACGTCGTCTAAAATCAAAGCTCTAGTTTAGTTTTACCAGCGAGACAAATGATACACACACTAAAAAATCTAATACCAAACAAATCGAATAAATTTTGCCATAAGAAAAATTTACTAATTATTCATAAACATGTATTGAGACTATTCAATTCTTTTGGATAAAATTTCTCTTAACCAACATTCATTTCGTATATATCTCATAACAGTTACAACTAACATAACTGCTAGGGTAGCTATTTANAATTAAAACTGCCATCTTATATAATCTAAGATTGATGATACATATCAAAAGGAAACTATGAGAGCTATAGTACAACGAGTAAAATCAGCCAATGTTCAAATAGATGGACAATTGGTAGCAGAAATTGAAAGTGGATTACTAATTTTCNTGGGNATTTCAATAGATGACCAACAATCGGATATTGACTACCTAATAAGAAAAATCGCCAATTTACGAATTTTTCGTGATGATGATCTTCGTATGAATAAATCATTGCTCGATGTTGGTGGGCAAGCTTTAGTCGTTTCCCAATTCACTTTGTATGGTGACTGTCGAAAAGGTCGCCGGCCAAATTTTAGCCAAGCGGCAAAACCTGAAAAAGCCCATCAGTTATACCAAGTTTTTGTGAACCAACTACTACAATTGGGAGTTGATGTAAAAACTGGAGTATTCCAAGCAACAATGGAAGTCGAATTAACTAACGATGGTCCAATCACCATTTTATTAGATAGCAAAAAGTTATTCTAAAATCTTTTTCGTAAATGGTAGACTGAAATCGTTTGCCATTTTTTATTACTTCGGTGGGTGGAGACTCGTGCCTTATACTGTTCATGATTCTTAAAACCAAAATGATCAATCAAATCCGCCAATTTTTTGATTGCGTTCGGGCCTGAATGATCAGCATAACCCAAGAGTAAATCACCGTTCGGTTTCAAATGATTACCGACTTGCTCAAAAAAATGGGTAAGTATTTTTTGCTTTTCGTCGTTAGTGGGTAATTCTGATCGACTTCTACTCCGAGCTACCACCCAAGGCGCATTAAATAAAATGACATCAAATGTTTTATCTGATATCCCCTGAAATAAATCGCTGTGATAAACACTCACTAGATCAAGCTTTCGATGATTTTTCAGATTAATCTTTGTTGTAGCAAGGGCTTCGGGCATTATATCAACAGCAGTAACTTGAGCCGTTGGGAACTCAGTTCTAGCCAGAATTGTCAAGATGCCTGAACCACATCCCAAATCTAGTATTTGATCCGGATAAGATAAAGTTTTTAAACCTCGCCTAAACAAGTCTGTAGTCTCTTGAGATTTCGGTGGTAGAACGGACTGACCTGCTAGAAAAGAACATTCGAATCCTTCTAGCATATACTGAATTGATAATGCACTTTGTATATCGGTTAGTTGTTCCCAAGGCAACAAAAATGGAAATTTACCGTTAATTCCCTCTAATTCACCAATCAACTCAATCAGAAATGGCAATTCAGGAGAAGGATCTAGCTGTAATTTACCCTCTGAATCTGCCAAAACCATCAACCTTTTTTGAGGTTCAATCCCAGTTGGTTTAACACGTTCCCTTCTGGTAGAAGTTCTATTACGGCGATCTCTTTTCCGATCGTAAGCCGGTTTTTCATACGAAACGAGTTCATTTCGTCTCTTCTGCAAATATTCTGCTAATTGTTGAATTTCACCCTGTGCGCCTGAGACCAATGCCAATCCTCCCCTCTTTAAGTGGGTGAAAATGCGATTAGGTTGTCGTACATCTGAATCATCAAAGAACTTGATTGTGTTCGATTCGACAACTAAGGGTCTAGAATTCACTGGTAAATAGACTTCACCAATAGGACGAATATAATGTGTTGAATTGTTTTCCATCATTTTAACAAAAATAGAACGGTTTCAGGAATTTTCCAGTGTGTGAAACTTCGGTTTGCGCAACTTCCTCTGGAGGTCCAAATGCCAACAATTCTCCACCGCCTTTTCCACCTTCGGGGCCGATGTCTATAACCCAGTCTGCACAACGAATTACATCTAGATTATGTTCAATGATAACCACAGTATTATCTTTCTTGACTAATTCGTTGATAACTTTCATCAACTGAGATACATCGGCTGGATGTAAGCCTGTAGTTGGCTCATCCATGAGATATAGGGTATGCCCACGACTACGACGAACTAACTCTGAGGAAAGTTTTATGCGTTGAGCTTCACCACTAGATAATGTCGTACTAGGTTGCCCTAGCTGCATGTAGCCTAAGCCTACATCTCTAACAATTTGAAGTGGATTTAAAATATTAGATTGATCAGAGAAAAAATCACAAGCCTCGTCAACTGTCATCCGTAAGACTTCGGCAATATTTTTCCCCTTATATCGTATCTCTAATGTTTCTCTATGATAACCAGTACCATCACAAGTATCACATTTGACCCACACATCGGGTAGAAAGTACATCTCAACCTGATTATATCCCAACCCCAAACAAGCTTCGCATTGACCAACAGTCATGTTAAAACTAAACCGGAGCGAATTATATCCACGTGTTTGTGCACTATCCAGAGATGAAAATAAGTTTCGAATTTTAGTAAAAATATCAGTATAAGTGGCTAGGTTAGATCTTGGACTTTCCCCAATCGGCGCTTGATCGATGTTAATTATGGTATTGATATTTTCAATTCCTTGAACTTTTCTGGCCAAAGTATGCTCTGGAATACGACTATGATTGATATGTGCGGCTACTATTGGAAAAAGTGTGTGCTCTATCAATGAGCTTTTTCCACAACCGGAAACACCAGTTACACAAGTCAATGCACCAACAGGAATAGAGACGTTGATATCTTTCAGATTATTCGTGTTTACTCCAATCAGGTCAATTGTGCGCTGCTCAGGATCACCCAAATTTACCTTAACCTTATTTCGATCAGGCAAAAGCTGACTGAGTTTGTTATCAGATAAATACCTACCAGTCTGTGAATCAGGATTATTTTGAATTTCGTGGGGAGTTCCCTGGGCTACGATTCTTCCACCTTGATACCCAGCACCAGGCCCAAATTCAATCAAATGATCAGATTGATTAATAGTCGAAGTATCATGTTCAACGACCAAAATACTATTACCCAAATCACGCAAGCGCTTCATTGCGTTTATTAGTCTTTGATTATCCCTTTGATGTAAACCGATTGTTGGCTCGTCTAAAATATATGTTACACCAGTCAACCCGCTACCGAGTTGATTGGCGAGCTGAATACGCTGCAACTCACCACCAGAAAGTGTAGGCGCAATATTGTTTAATGTAAGATAATGAAGCCCAATATCATCCAAAAACTGGAAGCGTTTTTTTATTTCGATTAGTAGTTCACCCGCGACTTCCTGATGGAATTCATTTAGCTCAAGTTGCTGAAAGAATTGATTTGCTGAATCAATGGATAAGTTCGTCAATTCGGGAAGTGTAAGAGAATCAACAGTCACATGACGAAAAAAAGGTTGTAATCTTGTTCCTTCACACTCGGGACAAGGAGATGTTGATCGCCCTATGACTCCGAGACCAGTACAAGTTGGACATTGACCAACAGAACTGTTAAAGGAGAATTGTTGAGGTACGAGCTCAGGAAAGGATATATCACAGGATAAACAAACGAACTGAGTTGTAAATGATTGATAATTCGGTTTTTCTGAACTTGATTCTGGTTCAATTCGAACAGTCAATGATCCCATACTTTTAGAAATAGCTACTTCAACGGCTTCTGCTAGGCGACTTTTTTCTAGGTGTTTTCTATCAAGCACCATACGATCAATTACCAGGTTTATTGTCTTTGAACTAGAAATCAAATCTAACGGTGCTTGATCCAAAGAATAAATTTTCTGATTAACTTCGATTCGTGCGTAGCCTTCTCGCAATAGCTTTTTGCAGATTTCCTCACTATTATGATCAGGAAACAGATCTAGCAAATTCAAGGGAGAAAGAATATGAATACGAGATCGATTTGGCATCAACTCTATACTCTCTACAATTTCTTGGATAGTTTTTGCCTGAACTGGTTGATGGCAGTGAAAACAATGTGCTTCTCCAATCCTAGCATATAGAACCCTTAGATAATCGTAGATCTCGGTTATTGTCCCAACGGTTGAACGAGGATTTCTATTCTGATCTTTTCGTTCAATTGCAATAGCAGGAGATAGACCTTCAATGCGTTCTACCTTTGGCTTGTTCACTTGCCCCAAAAACTGCCTAGCATAAGAAGATAAAGATTCTACATACCTACGCTGTCCTTCTGCGTATATCGTATCCAATGCTAATGATGACTTGCCTGATCCGCTGACTCCTGTAAAGGTCGTCAGTTTCCCGTGTGGAATGTTAACCGTAATTTCTTTCAAATTATGCTCGCTGGCACTAGAGACCCTAATATGACTATCGGCGGTGAAATCTACTCTTCGCGTTGACTCTAACTGGAGCTGTGAGGCCAATTGATCTAAATATTTTGTGTTAGCTAAAATTTTAGTACGAGAGAAAAAGTCTTTTAGGGCCTGTCCTGTGTAGGAGATATCAGATTCGGTAATTTTTTCTGGCGTGCCCATTGCAACAACTTGTCCACCATTTTCTCCACCTTCAGGTCCCAGATCAATAATATGATCCGCTGTTTTAATGACATCTAAATTGTGTTCAATCACGACAACTGTATTACCTGATTCGACCAATTTGTGCAAAGAAAGAAGTAACTTTTGTATATCATCAAAATGAAGACCTGTGGTTGGCTCATCCAAAATATATAATGTCTTACCTGTACTTCTCTTAGACAATTCACGAGCTAATTTGATACGCTGTGCTTCTCCTCCAGATACAGTTGGTGATGGTTGTCCCAATTTTATGTATTCCATTCCAACATCTTGAAGTGTTTGTAATATTTTAGCAATTTTAGGAATAGCTCTAAAGTGTTGTAGTGCTTCTTGAACATCCATCTCCAAAACTTCAGCAATTGACTTATTCTTGTATTTGACCGATAGGGTTTCCTGATTGTATCTAGCCCCGTTACAAATATTGCACTTTACCCAAACATCAGCTAAAAATTGCAGCTCAATTTTTTTGGCACCGTTTCCCTCACAAGCTTCACAACGACCTCCTTTAACATTAAAACTAAATCGACCGGGCTTATAACCCCGTAACTTTGACTCTGAGATCTCAGCATAGAAGGTGCGAATGTGATCAAACAACTTGGTATAAGTAGCTGGGTTTGAGCGAGGAATACGACCAATAGGAGTTTGATCAATAGCTATCACCTTGTCAACTACTGACTGTAGTTCAGGTACGAATTTATCACCTGCTACTATTCTGACATCTTTGTGGCCTCCCGGAACAGCTTCTGCTCTCATCAGGTCCCGGCTTAGTACTGGATGCAAAATATCATTAACCAACGAACTTTTCCCTGATCCACTAACACCGGTGACGCATGTAAATGTGCCAATTGGAATTTTGACAGAAATATTTTTCAGGTTATTTTGTGTTGCACCTCGGATTTGAATATTTAATGGTTGTCCTTGATCGTTAACTTTGGCTTTGCGTCGCTCTTGAGGAATTGGTATTTTGAGCTCTTGGCGGAGGTACTTAGCTGTCAGGGATTGAGTTGTTTTTGCTACCTGAATCGGTGTGCCCATCGCTACAATCTCACCACCTTTTACTCCTGCTCCTGGACCAAAATCAACTAGTAAATCCGCATTCCACATAGTATCTTCATCGTGTTCAACAACAATCACGGTATTTCCTTGATCGCGCAATTCATTCAATGTAGACAATAAGTGGTTATTGTCCCGAGGATGTAAACCAATGCTAGGCTCATCCAAAACATAAATCACATTTTGTAATCCTGCACCGATTTGAGACGCAAGTCTAATTCTTTGGGATTCACCTCCTGACAGCGTTTGGGCTTTTCTATTCAACGATAGATAACCAAGTCCAACATTGACCAAAAAACCTAATCGCCCCTTGATTTCTTTCAATAACTCGCCCGCAATTAACTCCTGTTTATCTGTAAGAATCAGGCTTTCAAAGAAATGTAAACAATCGTTTATTGTTATCTCTGTAATATCAACGATCGACCGATTATCGATAGTTACAGCTTGGACCGATCGTTTAATTCGTTTACCATTACAATCTGGACAAGAAGCCGAAGCTAGATATTTTTTGGCTGATTGCAGCCACTTTTGGTTTCCTTGTTCCTGTGCATAAATGATCTCTGCAGCCAAGTCCGCTAACACACCATCGTAAGGCCTACGACGCTTATGTCGCCGACTGCGATACCATCGATAGATAATCGGAACTTTTTCTCCTTGAGTACCATGTAACACTATAGACCGATGATCGTCAGTCAATTCTGACCAAGGTTGATCCAAGCTAAACTGGTAATAATCCGCTAGACTATGAGCCAAAAACCGATCACTATCTCGTTCTAATTTTTTCCAAGGTAATACTGCGCCCCCTGAAATAGACAACGAGTCATCTGGTACCACCAGGTCCGGTTGTACCGTTTCAATTGTGCCCAAACCGTTACAAGTAGGACACATACCAGAGGGACTATTGAAGGAGAAATCTTTAGGAGTTGGAGGCTCAATACTGATTTGGCAAGCAGAACAGGTAAGATTTTTACTGAAAAATATATCTTCTGTAGACTGTTGCGATCCATCCACAACACTAAGAATCAAGTTTCCAGTTCCCATCTTGAGAGCCGCATTGACCGAGTTAGCCAATCGTGTCCTAATGTCAGCTTTCCGAACTAGGCGATCAGCCACAATTTCTATGTTATTACGCTGACGTGTGTCAACAATAATCTCCTGACCCAAATCATGTATTTTGCCGTTGATTCTTGCTCTGACATACCCAGCTCGAAAAGCATCATCCAATTCACGCCGATGTCTCCCTCTACGACCACGAACAATGGGAGCTAAAATCAGAAAGCGGGTTCCCTCCGGCAAAGACATGATTTGATCGATAATCTGATCGGCCGTTTGAGATGTCAGAGGATTACCACATTCAGGACAGTGACATTTTCCGACATTAGTGTACAAAACACGCATGTAATCATAGATGTCAGTTATAGTAGCAACAGTCGATCGAGGGTTGTTAGCGACCGATTTCTGATCAATAGATATGGAAGGGGAAAGACCAGTGATAGACTTCACTTCAGGCTTCTCTATCTGTCCTAAGAATTGACGAGCATAGGAAGACAAAGATTCAATGTAGCGACGTTGACCTTCGGCATAAATAGTGTCGAAGGCTAAAGAAGATTTACCTGAACCGCTTACACCTGTAAATACAATCAGCTTGTTTTTAGGTAACTGAAGATCCAAGTGACGTAGGTTATGCTCACTGGCTCCTCGTACTTCTATAAACGGGTTCGTGGTATTTTGCGTCTTGGACACAAGTAGTAATTTTTCAATCTATCTTTTCAATTCATTAATCATTGCAAATAGATTTTGTAAACAAATGCGGGAGGCTTCCTCACCGTCTTCAGAGAATTGGCTACCTCCGGGAGTATGAACAATATCGTCTGCCAATTTAACCTGAGGTCGCCAGTGAGTCTCTAACGTGAGGTGTCCTTCATAACCATCATCAATATAAGCTTGTAGTTGGCCTGGCCAATCAATTATACCTTCACCAACTGGTACTGACTCCATTTCGTCAGTCTCTTCATTAAGGGCTGCATCTTTAAGGTGAGCGTGAGCCATAAATGGCCGTAGTCGATTATAGGCGTTCGGATAGGGCGTTTCACCTTCTTCTCCAGCATGAGCTTCATTAGCTGGATCCCAGATAGCCTTAACACTCGGGCTATTAATTTGGCGAATGAATCTCTCAGTCAATAGTGCTGTCGCCAACGAAGTAGAGTATTCATTCTCTAAGCCTAATATAACCCCTTCACCTTCAGCAATCCGAACCGGTTCGTCGTAGGCCGATATTATCTCATCCCATCTTTGTTCCAGATTATCAAACTTCCAAAAGGCAAAAGTCCGAATAATTTTGGCATCAAATTCATGCGCCAACTGAATGCAGTCTTTCAAAATCTGCAGGTGTTCTTTTCGAGCTTCACTATCATCAATATCACATTTTAAAAAAGGTGAAGCTACACCTATAATCTGTAGGCTCGTCTTATCCAAAATCCTCTTCATTTGATCAATATCGTTCTTGGTCAACTCTTGCGGAGCCTTGTCCCAAACAGATCGAATTTCGATTGAATCAAGATTAAACTCTTTTGAAACGTCCACTACTGTTTGAAAATCTTGCGAGACTTCGTCGCCAATAACACCAATTTTAAACATCTAATACCCCTTATCTTAATTTTGCTTTATTATTCGTAAGTATGGTTTGAATCAGGGAAGATATTTTCTCTTACTTCCCTCTTATAATTTGCAATTGCATCCTTAATCGTTATTCCTAGTTCCGCATAGTGTTTAACAAAGGTCGGCTTGAATAGATCAAACAAGCCCAACATATCATTAAGAACTAAGATTTGGCCATCACAATCCGAACCTGCTCCTATACCAATTGTCGGTATATTCAGGGATTTAGTGATCTTACTGGCTAATTTTTTGGTTATTGACTCAAGAACCAACGCAAAACAGCCAGATGATTCCAGTTGCTTTGCTTGTTGCGAAATCAACTCTGCTTCTTGTACAGATCGACCATACACTCGAAATTTATCTGCAGTTTGTGGTAATAAACCTATATGTCCGACAGTAGGTATGTTATGTTGAGTCAACGATTCAGTAATTTGCGGATAGCATCCCTCCAATTTGACTGCATCAGCACCAGCTGATATTAGCAATTTAGCGTTTTCGATTGCCAGCTTTTCCGTAGTATAAGAGCCATAAGGCAAATCTGCCACAATTAGACAAAAATCATTTCCACGAGCTACAGCCTTCGTATGATGAACAATGTCGCTCACGGTTACTTTTGATGTTGTATCATAACCTAAAACAACCACACCTAATGTATCCCCTACGAGAATCAAGTCTACTTGAGATTGACTCAAAATTTGGGCCATTGGGTAATCATAAGCAGTCAACGCTACAATTTTTTCCCCGGTTGACTTCATATTCCGGATGCTCTCAACAGTTTGTTTAAACGAATGCATTATTTGTATGATATCAGCCTCAAAGTATGAATACAATTGTTCCTCGACAAGCCGTGAGTATATCAATTGATTTCTAAGACTGTCAAGCTTGGCAATAGAAACATCGAGTTGACATAGGTTGTTTTTTCAATTCATGTAAGTATGCTAAAATAGTCTCCGTCTGATTAATGTGAAAAGGAGTAGAGATGTTTTTTGAATTGAGACAGTATGTACTGAGAACAGGGCAAAGAGAAAACTGGGTTAAATTGATGGAGGAAGAAATTCTACCCTTCCAATTATCCAAGGGAATGGTAGTTGTAGGAAGTTTTCTCAGTGAGCAAGAAACTGACGAAGATGGACTTTATATATGGATCCGCCGCTTTGAAAGTGAGGCTGAGCGTGAAAAATTATACACTGCAGTTTATGAAGCCGACCATTGGAAAAATGTTCTAGCACCACAGATTGCCAATATGATTGACCGAGAACAAATTTCAGTCACTCGAATCATTCCAACAGAAAAATCAATCTTGCGATAATTCTATTTGTTTGAAAAAGCGAAACAGAGATCAGCGTGATTTGGCTACTTCAGCCTAGTAGAAAACTAGAAAACAATAGCTGGCAGATGTCCATCTCCATGCAACTGGCTTTCACGTCGAATGTCAGCGCCTTGGTCATGGATTTCTGTTACGCTTTGTACACCAACAATGCGCATCGCTCGATCAAGATCCGATTTCATGATTTCAAATGCGCGAGTCAAACCGACATGTCCGCCTGCTCCTATTCCGGCTGCTGTTACACGACCAATTCCCACTGCTTTGATACCATAGGATAATGCAATCAAAACATCCGTACCATTCCGAACGCCTCCATCCATCATAAAGTCAAGTTGGGTATCGCCCATGAGTGGCATTTCTTGTGAGACTATGTGAAGTGTTGGAGGAACACGGTCTTGTTGCCTTCCGCCATGATTGGACCAAATAACCCCCGAAGCTCCCATTTCTTCGGCTTTTCGAGCATCATAAGCACAATGTACGCCCTTAACAATCAAAGGTTTATCGTCTCCCCAAGCTTCTTTAATCCACTTTAAATCGTCCCAAGTGACAGCCGATGCCGCAAGTTGTACCCCGATATCTGCATATGGCATTGGTTGGCCATTCTCATCAAGTACGTTTACAAACTGCATTAACCCTCCATCACGAAAATGATCCATAACCCACGACAACCGGGGAAGCATCTGTGGCGCCAGCATTAGTTTACGAAAAGCAAGCTTCAACATTTCTCCCAATCCTAAACCGCGAAAAGGTCCGGTCACTTGCATTGGTTTCATTTTTGCGTGTAGAGCTCGTAGCCCCGAGACACCAGTATCAATTGTTAAAACAAGCGCAGTAAATCCTGATTTTTTTGCTCTTTCAATACCTCTTAATGCTGTCTCTCTCCCACCACATAGATAAAGCTGAAACCAGCAATCGCCCTCGGAGGCTTCTGCGACAGATTCCATCGGTGTTCCCGAGAGTGTCGACAGTGTCATAGCAGTACCAAATTCACCAGCTACTTGTGAAGCAACAGCATCTCCCATTGGATACAATGCTCGTAAACTTCCAACCGGAGCTATATACCAAGGAACATCAAAACTGTGTCCTACAACTTCGGTACTTATATCCAAAGAGGAAAAGCTTAGAGCTCCATAGGCTGTTGTCATGGATTGCTGAAATGCACGCACATTTCCACGTAAGGTTGTTTCTTCGTCAGCCCCACCTCGGAAATATTCAGAAACAATTGGTGGAACACGTTGCATCATTAATTCCCAAAGATCTGCTGTCGTTAAGCACTCTGCAATTTGTTTGTCTAGTTGGCTCATGACTTAGTTAATCGACTACCGACAATGAAATTCGCCATCTAACTTCTACACTAGAAGCAATGTACGTTAATTGTCAATAAAGTTCCTCCATTTTGAATATTAAAGGTGAAAATACAGTAATTGTTGTTCACAATTGATTATTTAAATTGCATAATCTGGCATCCGGAGTATTTTGTAAATAATGCTAATATATCCATCGCAAATCTAGATTATTATGTCAATGCTGATTTCATCGGTGAATAACTAATATTTAAATCCTGGAGGCAAGGCCTGTTCCGTTGTCACGCGACCTTTCGAATCCTGTTTTACTAAAAACGTAGTTAGCCGATGAACTAATTGATCACGGGTGTCTCGATGCCTCTCGCTAAACCATAGGTTGTTCATTTCACCCACGTCATCATCTAGATTAAAGAGTTCTCCAGGACAGTCATTTGGTTCTGGGGCTGGGCTATGGTAGATGTTAAGTTTATAATTATCCTGCCGCCACATGGAGACGTGAAGTTCTGGGTCGTAATATCCACCATGTCCAATGCTGGAGTTTCGATGCATACAAACCGCATAGCCCCGCTGGTTGAGGCTATGATCATCAAGCAAATTACAAGAATCGACCATTCCGCTCGGCTTCTCGTAGCTACCAATAGCCAACGATGTAGCCGCAACATCATGTAACTGGCAAGGAATATCAACTATTCGGCCCTTCTCCTGCTTAGGATCTTGGATAATCATCGGAACTCGAGTACAAGGATCGTACATAAATGCGCCTTTTGTACTTAAACCGTGATCACCAAGCATATCGCCATGGTCGCTGGTAAAAATGATGACTGTATTACTATCCAAATTAAGGTCCCTCAAAGTTTTCAAAACTCGACCAACCTGCTCATCAATTAAGGCTATTGAAGCATGATAACCAATCCGGTTTTCGATTAGATCAGATCGATCATACTTTCGAGCCTCTCGCTGGTGGGAGATGGGACGATGACTAAATGGTTCATCGAAAGCATGGATGTCTGGCAAATCTTCGATAACAAGTTTCTGTCGATATTGCCGAGGGTAATTAGTATAAGGATTGTGTGGATCAAAAATACTCATACAACAAAAAAAAGGCTGGCTAGTTCCCTGCATTCGTTGAAGATAATCAATAGTACGGTTAGCTACCCAGGTTGTGAAATGGGCTTCCACTGGTACATGACCAATTTTATTTCCGTATCGTTTCCAACGATCCAAAATAGCTGGATGATGAATAGCTAACCAACGAGAGTATGCTGTTTCACAACCACGATATCCATTTGGATCAGGCGCCCATTCATAAGTATTAAATCCATCAAACTGATGTCGGTATTTTGCCTCCCAAATGTGACCTGCCACATGAAGTTTACCAAAAAGGGCTGTATCGTAACCAGCTTCTCGAAGGAAATAAGGAAAAAGAATTTCGTCAGTGGGTAATACATCATGAAGTTTATAAACCCCATGCCCTGGTAAGTGCTTACCAGTCCACAAACTAGCTCTACTAGGTGTACTAATTGGATTGTTAACATAGCACTGTGTATAGCGCGTCCCTACATTGGCCAAACGGTCAAGATTCGGAGTGTGAACACCCATTGTCCCATAACAACCAAGTGAATCCCAGCGTTGTTGATCAGTCAAAATTAGTAAGATATTATCAAGCACACCTACGCCACTCCCCAACCTAAGTATTGGTCAGGATCAGCAAATTCTTGGCCAACATCTAGGAAGCCACGTTCACCTCTCTTTCCATACTCAAAAGGGTCTTTCGTATCCTCCATCCACCTGTGCAATCGTTCTTCCATTTCTTCAACTATCGGCCGAGCTGATTGGGTATCGGCTAAATTGACCATCTCTAGCGGATCAGTTTGCCGGTCAAATAACCAAGGACCTTGCTCATTTGCATACCATCGTGCGTAAGTCCAGCGTTGAGTGCGTACTCCTCTCCATCTACCAACCCAACCGTGCCTATTCGGCCACCCATGAGCCATATTTTGCAGGTAGACTGAATCTACATCCATAGAATTTTGTGAGTGATTTTGGTGTATTTCCTGATTCAACCAGATGTCAGACACATCTCTACCTTGTAATCCATCCGGTAGCGAAATGTCACAAGCTCCCAGCAAAGTGGGCATAATATCAATAGCCCCCATAAAAGCATTACACCTTTGGTCAGCTACAATTCGTTGCGGCCACCGAACAACAAAGGGAACGTGAATTGACTCTTCGTAAGGTGTAGCTTTTGACGCTCTCATCGACTCTGGCATCCAGGTATCATAAGGTTTGCCAAACCCATGACTAGACAAGTGGTCACCATGATCTGACGTGTAACATACAATTGTATTCTTTGCTATACCAAGGCGCTCAAGTGCAGATAGTAATCGTCCCATCTGAGTATCCAATCCTGTACAACAACCATAGTAATCGGCAATTTCTTGCTGAGCAAAGTGCCTCATTTGCTCAGGTACGTTCTCGGGTACTTCTATATCTTGCAAGTCATATACAGCATGCTGCTCAGGGTATTGGGGATAGGGCCAATGTGGAGGACGCCACGAGACAAACAGAGCAAAAGGGTCATTTGGACGACGGCCGAGATGGCGTTCCATGAATTGGATAGAAAGATTGGTTTCGACCTCTGGTGCCCACCCTTCAAACATAGTTGGACCATCCTCATTTTGATAATAAGAACGGTTAAAAAAACCACTTCCACTATGTAAAGCAGCCAAGTAGTCGATACCGTATCGGTCAACCTCTGTGTAGGGACCTTTACCTAAGTGGAATGTCCCAACATGAGCGGTACCATATCCGTTTTGCTTTAAGGTACCAGGAAGTGTAGGGATATCTCGTCGTGGTCGATATTCATTATCGATGACTCTGTTCTGCCAACCATATCGACCTGTCAATAAAATGGCCCGATATGGTGAACACAATGGATGATTGGAGAACATATTGTCACAAACTAGTCCTTCTTTAGCCATGGAATCTATGAAAGGTGTTCGAATGACAGGGTTGCCATTTGCTCCAAGAGCAGAATAGCGTTGTTGGTCTGAAAACACAAATAAGATGTTTGGACTTTGAATTGAACTCATTTCGAACTCCTAGCTACTGAACTGAAATTACGATGAAGTTTCTATCTAGTGATAGTTAACTTCTTACTAAGAACCAGTATTCGATGGAAACCCATGTTGGTCTCTATGATACTGAGAATCGTAGTGCTGAGTGCTCTTGAACCATTCATAGCGCCCATCACCTGATCCTTCATAGGAGATTTTTTCTAATTCCCGTTTTTCTAATTCTGTCATCGGTTGAAAATTTCGGCCTATCTCGAGGTCTTGTTCCAATGCTTCAAGCGAATCAATACCACAAGATAGAGTACTTATGGGTAAAGACAGTGCATATCGACGACACTGACTAGCACTTAAGCCAAGTCCTTGTACCAGTTGTCCTGCTCCTCCTAGACTTTTCATTCCAATTACGCCAATGTTTCGGTCGTTTAATTGAGGTAAGATTTCTTTCTGAAAACTACGATAGTGGAAGTCAGCTATATTAATCGGTAACTGGCAAGTATCCCAATCGAAATCTTGGTCTAACATGGACTGCAAAATGTGTGGACTCTTATGACCAGTGAAACCGATGAAACGGATTTTACCTGCATCACGAGCAGAGATTGCAGCCTCAATAGCTCCGCCTGATCGGAATATTAACTCAGCATCATTATCATAATTTATTTCGTGAAATTGCCAAACATCAATAACATCCGTTTTTAATCGATCTAGACTCTCATGCAGTTGCTCTTCAGCAATCTTAGCATCTCGGCTACACACCTTAGTCATTAAAACCACCTTTTCTCGACGGTCTTGTAAACCCAGTCCCATTCGGCGTTCTGATTCCCCTTGGCCATACTCCCAAGCTGTATCCATGAAGTTCATACCTTCGTCGATAGCATGATGTAACAACCTTATAGATTCTTGTACTTCCAGATTTTTGCTAACAAAATGTCCCCCACCAAAACTGACAATCGACACCTGCAATCCAGTCTTCCCTAGTTGGCGCAAGGGTAACTCACTCTTATTACGTCTTATTTCGGATGGCATGCATACAACCTCTGAATTCCTTTTCTTTTTAACTCAATAAGCTCTGTGTATTCTAAATCATTGAGTTAAAAATGTAAAATACTGGTTCTTAAGATAATCTTCGGTATTATTTCTGGGAGAAATCAAGATAAAATCCCCCAGAATCAAAACGACAGAAAAGTTTCAGGTCAACCAAGAAGTTAACTGTAACTGCCAGATAAAATATAACTAGTTTATCTCGGGTGTTCGGTTTTGAATTAATTGGTACTCGGTTGTTGCAAATCGGATGGGATTGAAAATGATTATGTTAACTAAGAAGGCAATCTTACTTGTTACTTGGCGAAAATCAGCAGGATATCGTTTGATGAATTCATCCCAGCTCAATCGCGCTGTAATGTATGATATTCGGA
Source organism: Candidatus Poribacteria bacterium (assembly GCA_002714785.1). Lineage (GTDB taxonomy): Bacteria > Poribacteria > WGA-4E > WGA-4E > UBA9662 > TMED15. The sequence goes on from PAYP01000039.1 coordinate 77,666, forward strand.
TAACTTTTTAATTGCTCTTTTTTCTATTTGTCGGACCCGCTCACGAGAGATGTTAAATTTACTTCCAATTTCTTGCAGACTGTGTACTGCGTTGTTGTTTAAACCATACCTAAGTTTAATAATGCTGCGATCCCTTTCGGTTAATGTTTGCAGAGCCAACGACAAATGGTAGATTAGGTGTTCTATGTGTAATTTTCGAATTGGGTCTTCGATTGACTCGTCAGGTAACCGATCTTCCCAACTGACAGCTCGCTGGCTGTTGGAGGTGTCTTCGTCTAATGAAACCATCGCCATATTGGATCGCAAAAGGAATATTATTTTTTCCAATGGTAAGTCAACCTTCTGCGAAATTTCGGTTGCTGTTGGAGAAGAACGGCCCTGTTGCTCAAGAGTTTTTTTTGTCTTATTGATTTTCTGAAGGTCCCTAAGAACATGAACAGGCAACCGAACAGTACGTCCCATTTTAGCCACTCCTAAACCGATGGACTGCTGAATCCACCAAGATGCATATGCACTGAAACGAACCCCCCTTCGCCAATCGAACTTATCTACGGCTTTGATTAAGCCCAGGTTAGCTTCTTGAATTAGGTCAGGTAGGTCTAGCCCACGATCTTGATAACGTTTAGCAATGTATACTGCTAATCGCAGATTAGAGGAAACAATTTGTTCTTTAATTTGGTCGATTCGTTTTTGTAGTGGTGAGATTAGAGACGAAAATAGGTCAGATAAATCTAGGTCAATTTGGCAAGATTTTCGATGATCATCGATCTGCTCTAAATAGCTATCAATCTGTTTGAAAAGTCTCAACTCATCACTGAAGGAAAGTAACGAATATTGACCAATCTGATCCAGGTAAAGGTCTAAAGTTCCATTGGCTGTACCAATGTATGTTTTTTTATGTGGTAATTTTTCATCAGTTGAAGCTTCTGAGGAAGACACAGGTAACGCAGAAATTTCTGCGTATATAGACTGGTCAGTTGGTGCTGATAAGAACGGAAAATCATTAATTTCCGTTAAATCATTTAGGGACCAATCATCAGCCGAATCAGTTGATATTTGAGGAGAATAAGGTTCCAGCATAGACATCTCTACACAGCAGATAATATGCCAGATATTAAACCGTTTTTTTTTTTGATTCCGTGATAACTAGCCTAAATTAACCTTCCAGTGTGACATAAAAAAGAGACAGTGTCACTTTCCGGTTACACCTTTTGGCGGTGTAATCCTTAGTCGATTAATTTTTCTATGAAGTGATTGACGACGAATTCCAACTTGTTCAGCCGTTGCTAAAATGTTCCAATTATTCTCTGCTAATTTCTGCCTCAAAAAAAATCGCTCAAATGATTCGGTTGCTTCTTGAATCTTGTCTTGCTCGAGAATATCAGTCAGTGAATTCAGGTCATCGGAATCAATTGAACTAGAGGTATGGTTGTCAAACCAAGGTGGTAAGTCGTTTTCAGTTATGTAATTACCCTGACAAGTTACCGTTGCATATTCAATGACCTTCTCTAACTCTCTAACATTTCCCACCCAAGAACTTGTTTGTAGTCGATCTATTAGTTCTGAAGACAGAGAAAGAGTTACGTCTGTCCTCTTACGAGAATAGATTCCAAGAAAATATTGCGCCAGAAGTGGAATATCTGATTTACGATCCCTAAGTGGTGGTAATTCAATCATAAAACTGAGTCTATAAAACAGATCAGAACGAAACTGTTTCTGGGATACCGCGTGTGACAGGTTCCGATTGGTTGCCGCGATGACTCGAACATCAACTCTACGTGGTGTTTGTCCTACCCCCTGTATTTCTTTGTAATCTAGAACCCGCAATAACTTAGGTTGCAAATCGAGACTTAAATCACCGATCTCATCCAGGAAAATGCTTCCACCATGAGCTTGTTCAAATTTTCCTTTCCGATGGTCAACTGACGTCGCAACTCTTTTACCAATACCAAACAATTCTGATTCGATCATTTCTGAGGGAATCGCACTACAATTTACAACTATGAAAGGACCATTACTCCGTGGACTATATTTGTGGATAGCCTGAGCAATTAAATCCTTACCAGTCCCAGTTTCACCGTAAATCAACACATCAGAATCCGAATGAGCTATCCGCCCAACCTTTTTGACGACATCGATCATCAAACGACTCTTTCCGATAATTTTTCGAGTTTCTGAAGTCGGATTTTCAGGATTATTCTTCTGTTGTCGTTCCAACAATATTTTTTGAGTCAATTCCATCAAGCTACTAAAGTCAATTGGTTTGCTGATGTAGTCGTAAACACCGAGCCCACTAGTTTCCAATGCCGTTTGAATTGAACTATTCGCAGTGATAATTACAGCCACTGGTGGTTCTTCTTTTGGATGACTCGATTTTTGACTAAGGGCATATTTTAAAACCTTGATTCCTGCTTCTTGATCTAAATGCCCATTAATAGATGGCATCCAAAGATCAACAAATAAGATATCATAAGGAGAATCTGTATCTATTTTGTCAATAGCTTCTTCTATATTATGTGCAAAATCACAAGTAGTTATCAGATTTTCTTCCATTTGCAAGTGTCGATCAATATACTGGCAAGTGGTTACTTCATCATCAACAATCAAAATACGAGCAGTTAATTTCCCATTATTCATTCTTTATACTTTAGATTTTTATTGTCTGAGAATAAGCAGATAGTAAATTCTGTACCTTGTTGTAGCTGACTAGAAACCGAAATTTGACCCCCATGAGCTTCAACGATATTTTTCGCATTCAGCAAACCTAACCCTAAACCTTTTGGTTTAGTCGTATAAAAAGCTTCAAAAATACGATTTAAATCCTGGGGGGAAATCCCATACCCGGTATCTTTAATCGAAATACTTATCTTATCAGATTCAATTTTGTGAGTTACAGATAAAGTAAGTGTTCCACCAGTCAACATAGATTGGCAAGCGTTTTTCATCAGATTGATCAAGGCTAGTTGGAATTGATTTTGGTCAACAACAATAGTTGGAAAATCATCAGGGTAATTGAATTTGACTCGTATCCCGTTGTCCTCGACCAAGGAACGGGTGGCTTCAAGTGCAGATTCAATAATTAGTTCAAGGCTGCAAGCTGTTAAATCTAGACTTTGATTTTGGAAAAAGCTCAAATCGCGCTCAATCATCTGATCAAGTCGGGACAAAGCAGTAATAGCTGAATCCATTTCTGACACAATTAAATCTGGCTTGTGCTTAAATTTGAGAGGATCTCCTTTTCGGAAATTATTCTTTACCATTTCTAATGGGGCTTGTACAAGATTCAGAGCATTGCGAAGCTCATGCCGGACACGAGCGGCCATTATACCAAAAACTGCTTCCTTTTCTGATCGTACAAGTTGTTGTTGAGTCAATTGTAGTTGGATCAAAGTTGAACGTAAACGGAGATAACCAAGCATTAGTAAGGTCAAAATCCCCGCTGATAAAACAGATAAAGATAACGCTGTAATATTTACCCAAATTTGGAATAGAGTTAATAGTAAAACCGCTAACATTCCATGTCCAACCAAAAGACCCATTAAACCTATTATGAATAGCCGTTGTTGATCTAGATGATATGACCAACCTGCTATAACAAATAACAAGATAGAGGATATGGCAAAATAACAACCAGTTACCAGTGGCGTCATCTGCCAAACGTAGCGCTCGCATAGTAGAGCATTCATCAGATTAGCTCGTAAGCCGAGTGCTGTCACAGCACCAACAGTTGTCTGTCCAGTAGGTTGATTATTTGATGCAACACCAATCAAGGCGATTTTATCAGTAAATCGTTGACCAGATTCTACAGATTTCAGAACATCAACAAAACTAGATACAGGGTAATGATTATTATCCAAGTAGGGGAAAAAACAACGACCACTAGTACTAACGGGTATGGAAATAGGGTTTGGTTTTACTTCAATCTGTAGGTATGGGCCCTTCCACCAACTTTGTTTTAGTTGAACCTGACCAATCGAAACACCTAAGGATTGGCAGAGCAAGTGAATTTCGATGGAGTATTGGTAGCGGTGATCTGGATGCTCAGTTAAAACNAGTTGAGCCGAACGATAAACTCCATCTGTGGAACCGCGATGATAGCGACTGAAACTAGATCGGTTGGTTAATCGGCTAAAAGAATTCGGCAGTTCGGCCCAAGATGAGATTGTGGGCAAACCTTCAGCCGATTGAGATTGATTGTATTCAACGTAAGTTCGAATTAGGAATAAGTTATCTATTGATTTTACTTTATCCATTTCCACTACGTCCCATTCTTGATTGAATCTCATGATAATTGCAATAGCCTCAGCTTCAGATATAGAATCAATCAAAGTTTGGTAAATATACGCAGCCCAAGGTAGAGGCCCAATCCCATTTTCTGATTGACTTTTTTCATCAATACTAATTAGTCTAAGTTTTGGATGTGCTTGATCAGGTGTGATCAGACGTAGTCTAGTATCTAGTGTTTTTAGTTCAATCAAGTGAATTAAGTCAAAATCACGTACTAAAAAGAAAAGTAGAAAGGGTAACAAACAAACCAGTTGTAGATAACACCAAGTCTTTACTGATTTGAACCGTAGGGAATTTGACCGATCAGCGGTGTCCATCAGATTGGGAAGCTGAGTACCAACCGGTGGTGAAGTTCCAGTTGGGCGAAAATTGGATAGCTAACCAAATACGATCTTTAGGTAAAGAATTAGGCGATTTGTGTTGAACTAGAGAAGTATTAGCAGAAATTTTTTTCCATTCATCAGGCTGTAGACCACTATCAAACAGAATTTTTAGATTGCCACTTTGGTCTACGTCCAGTTTTGTAGGTATTTTGAAGTAGTACAGAAGTTGTGCATAGAGAAAACCTAGATTTGAGAAATCTGAATGAACTCCCTGAGCAATATCTACTTTCGTACAAAATGGATAAAGAAGTTGTGCTAGCTGAATATTATGAGATGGATAGTTGCCTGTACTTCTACTGAATGTTGGGGATGGAAACTGAGTTATAATATCTGTAGGAAGATTGCCTAAATGTTGACGGAATTTTGCTAATTTTCCCTGATCAATCGAATCTAAATATTTGCTCTTTTTTCTTGTCTCAGACGGTATTAATTTGCTTTCTAAGGGTAATACATCCAAAGCTGGTTGGCCACTCAAACTTTGATTGATATTTCGGCTTTTCCGCCTTCGGTCAAATCCTGATCGAATTAGGTCAATAACTTTACTTTCGCGGCCACCTGGTAATGTCGGTAATAAATCTTGGTCATTATATTTGAGGCGTAATAAACCACGTGGGGGAATTCGGACAAGATCCTGATCATTGACAAAATCTCCCCGACGAAGGAATACCCAAACCTTATTTTCGTTTGGATCGCTAGTCCGAAGGACTTCAACTTTACCAAAAGTAAAGAGAGTTCGATGGGAAGCAATTACCGAAGAAGAAGTTAATAGGAGAATCATAACTATCAATAAATAGCAAAAAACCGTAAAGCCATTCTTCAATTTGGACTTCGATAATCTCATACTTATTTCTCCTCAGAATTGAAATTAGAATTCATGTTTTGGTCGAAATAGTTTACCAAATAGTGATTGAGGTCAGACTCCATTCGGCTTTTTATCATATCAAAGTCGAACGAAAAAATTGCTTCAGAATGATGTAAAGTATTAGCCCCATACTTTTCCCACGCTTGTCCTACGGTCACAGAATTCGTCACTTCTACCTGCTTCAGTTGATTTAAAGCACCTTGCCATGCAGCAACAAAACCAGAATTAATTAAGGTCGTTTCAATTGGAATCCACACAAAGCCATTAATAGGCAAATAAATATCGGGCAGCGACATTGCTTGAGCTATTTCAATCGAAATGTTGTCTAGTTGGAATGCCATTAATACATGATTGGGTAATTGAATTAGAGCAGTTTTGATACCAACTGATTCAAGCAAGGTACAATATAATACGGTACTATCATCGCAATCGCCGAAGATAACATCAGACTCTTCATTTCTACTAGCGTACGTATTGCTATTTGATAGTCGTTCTAGCATTTCGAAAGGGTAAATGATCTTGTCTACTGTTCCACTTTCGAAAGGTATATTTGGGTCTTTAGTGTAGGAAAAGCCGTATAAAGCATCAAATAATACTAGAGCCATTGATAGATCTGCGGGTAAAGAATTCGATTTTATCTTAGAACCAAAAGCTGTTTGTACCTGATCAATAAAACTACGAATACCAGGGTCATCATAGGAAATGAAAGAACTAAGTTTCCCTATGTCATCTAGACGCGTTGATTGATTTCCGTGCAAGACCAATTGAGCCGATAGCAGACGAGATGCTGTTCCACCGATTTCAGTNACTTTAATTTTAGCCTCTACGGTTTGCGCTTGACTCATCTGAATAGCTTGACGCGTTAGTACAATTTGTCGCAATGGAATCGACATGCGCTTAAGTGGTGGCACCACGATCTGGCTAGCAACTTCTGAGCCACTTTCACTTACGAATTCAGGGACAAACAATTCCACCCGAACTTCTTGTGGTTTTGAACTTTCATTTCTGAGCCAAATTCGACCGATTNTATCTTCGGGCATCATCGGGTAATAACGATCAAGATCTGCTAAGCTCAAAATCGTGGGTTGGTTGGGATTATCCAAAATCTGTTCTGAAGCAAATCTGTTGGTTTGAGCATAAAAGTTATAGTGAACCGGATAAAGATGATTTAACCGAACTTGTTCGATCTCAACCGGTAGAGTCCTACGATCCAAACGGAGTGAAAATTGAGCGTAGGTTGTGGGGGGCAGGTCATTTGGTATCAAATAAGCCCAATCAAAGCTGAAAGTCTTATATTGGAAGTTTACACCCATCGTAAATGTAGGTCTTAATTGACTTTGCGCCGAAAGCTGACGATACAAACCAGTACGCAAACCCAAATACTGATTAGGTTGATATTCAATACCAACATTCAACCGATCAGATATGTCAGCAGAAAACTGCAATTGGGANGAACGTTGATAACCCANACCAAAGTGTAGTTTAGGTGAACGGTATTTTTCAACAACACCTGTNTCATGACGGATCCANGTTCCCCAGATAGAATTAGGTTGTAAGCCAACATCTAACATATCAGTCACCACGAAACCAAAAGCCAAACTAGGGTTAATTTTCGATTGAGTCCAGTTACGCTGAGGTCGATTTAATAATCTTAACCAGATAGGCGACAATAAGTTCGCTCGAAAAACGGACTGACGAACATGAAATAACACACCTACGTCTGTTCCCCACCCAATTTCAGATCCCCTTAACCTTCCGTCTAAGCTGGCGGTGTTATTTAGATACTTAAGATTTAATCCTGCTGAGAACCAATTTGTTAATGAGTAACTATAAGAAAAATGAAAAAGATTCTTGCTAACCATCAGTTCATCATCATCTAGTGCTGTTTGATTCCAGTTGAGGCCAAGTGCTAATCGATCCGATAAAGGAAAGACACTAGCAAGTTGGTTAGTCTCCAAGATTTGAAACAAACGAGACGGTGAATGTTCAAAACCTAGATAATATTGGCCGTATTCAGCCAAATTAGCGGGGTTCTTGAGGCTGTTGGCATCTGAAAAAACGGCTATACCACTATCACCTTTTCCGATTGTTGAGGCTTGACTAAGATAGTTAGCTCGAGCTAGAAAAACAGTTGGTAACAATAAAATGAGATAGTACAGGTACCTCGGCCACACCAGATGAAAAATCCGAAACCAATATTTCAGAAGATNTTGTGTGAAAATCGGTGAATCAGAAGTTAGATAGGACACGGTCAACGGCAGAAATCGTCNTCTCAATGTCTTTTTCTGTATGGGCAATAGATACAAAAGCTGCTTCAAATTGGGAGGGAGCAATGTATACGCCTTGATTTAATAAGCCCCAGAAGAACTGAGCGAATCGGTCAGTGTCTGAAGTCTTAGCCGAAGTAAAGTCGGTAACAACNTGATCAGTAAAAAAACAACTCAGCATTGATCCAACCCGGCTGTGATAGCTAGGAATTTGATATTTATGGCTAATATCTTTGATTCCTTCAGCTAGNATAGAAGATATGTTTCCTAATGTTTCGTAAAAATTAGGAGATTTGAGTGCNGTTAAGGTTGCAATCCCTGCGGCCATAGCCAAAGGGTTCCCCGATAGAGTACCAGCTTGATAAACTTCCCCAACAGGAGCTACTTTAGACATAATTTCTCGTCGGCCACCATAAGCACCGACAGGTAATCCACCACCAATGATTTTTCCTAAACAGGTTATATCAGGATTTACATCATATAATTCTTGTGCTCCACCATAAGACACACGAAACCCAGACATTACCTCATCAAAAATCAACAACACTCCATTTTCTTCGGTGATTTCGCGTAACTCTTGCAAGTAACCATCTCTTGGTGGGATAACACCCATGTTACCCGTTATTGGCTCTAAAATTATACAAGATACATCGTCAGAATTATCCTTGATTGCTTTTCGAACAGCTTCGGCATTGTTAAAGGGAACAGTCAGAGTAAGCTTAGCAAAATCTTCTGGTACCCCAGCACTATCTGACAAACCAAAAGTAGTTATTCCAGAACCAGCTTTAGCTAGTAAGTAATCTGCATGACCGTGATAGCATCCTTCTACTTTAATGATTTTATCTCGCTTTGTGTAGCCACGAGCTAAGCGAATAGCACTCATTGTAGCTTCAGTACCAGAGTTGACCATGCGAACCATCTCAATTGACGGAACTGCCGAAATGATTAATTCCGCTAATTGTGTTTCCAGCGGTGTTGGCGCTCCATAACTTGTACCGTTTTGCATGGTTTTTTGCAAAGCTGATAAAACTGTTTCATTGGAGTGNCCCAAAATCATCGGCCCCCAAGAACCAATGTAATCAATGTAACTATTACCATCAACATCAATTATNCTTGAGCCTTTTGCNCTGGAAATAAAAGGGGGACTGCCACCCACAGATCGAAATGCTCGCACAGGACTATTGACGCCGCCAGGAATAAGTTTTTGGGCCGATTCCCACTCTTTGTCAGAAATTTTACTTTGTCGAATAGGTTGACTCACGATCATTTCCTTTTCAGTTTACGCCAGTACATTCCAGCATATTNTTTTGAACTAGTCTTTCCCAAAAAATTAGCAACTTAGCTTGTAGACAAAAACATCCTGATTGTAACTAAAAACCNTTAAAGAAACAACAATTTAAAACTTTTCCAGTCATCTTGAAACNTACTTTGCCATACNTCTGCTACCACATATAGATCTAGATAAGCATTATCCAATAGGCTATAATCATCCTCATGACTAACCATTCACTAAATGATAAAAAGAAGCCGCTAGCTGGAAGTAGTTGGCGATCAATATGCCTTGGTACACTTCTGGTTATTCCCAACACATACTGGATTGTCGATTCAGGTGGACAGGGCTTTCCAACGACAGTTTCNCTCTATTACAATGTCATTTTTTGCATATTTTTGTTAGTAGGATTCAATTGGTTTATCTCTAAAATAAACTATAACTGGGCCATGAAGCAAAGCGAATTATTAACTGTTTATATGATGCTAGCAATCGCCTCCTCTTTAGCTGGTCATGATGTAATGAGAGTTCTAATACCCATGATTCCTTATCCTTTTTGGTATGCTACTTCAGAAAACGATTGGTCTGGCTTATTTCACCGATTTATTCCAGATTGGATAGCCATCAAGGACAAAGAATTTTTAGTTGATTATTACAGGGGAGAATCCTCTTTTTACAGGTGGGAAATCATTCAAGTCTGGCTAACACCAATTTTGGTGTGGGGTGGATTTTTGGCAGTAATGGTCTTTTTAATGATTTGCATAAACAGTTTAGTGCGAAAACAATGGACCGAAAACGAAAAGCTNAGCTATCCAATTATTCAGCTCCCGCTTGAGATGACGTCTGGTGGTGGACTGACCGGTATACTTAATCTAAAAACTCTATGGCTAGGTTTCCTTGTTGCCGGATCTATTGACATCCTCAATGGTTTACATCATTTATTTCCCTACGTGCCTAGTTTGGGTGGAAAACTATACGACCTCAAACCTTTTTTTAGCCAGCGACCTTGGAGCGCCGTCGGTTGGACCCCGATTGCAGTTTTTCCATTTGCTGTCGGTTTGGCATTTTTCATNCCTTTGGATCTCTCTTTCTCATGTTGGTTTTTCTATTTATTTTGGAAAGTGGAAAGAATTGCAGGTGATGCGTTAGGCTTGCGAACTATGCCCAATTTTCCCTTTGTTGATGAACAATCTTTCGGTGCTTACATTGGTTTATTCATAATTGCTGTTTATACTTCCAGAGAACACCTGAAAAGAATTTTTAGCAAAGTTGCTTTTAATGATCGCAGAGTAGATGATAGCAAAGAACCAATGTCATACCGGTTAATGGTCATAGGGTCTANTATCTCGATCTTAGCCATAGTTCTTTTCTGCAACGCAGCAGGTATGTCTATTTGGGTTATTGTTATATTCTTTGCTATATACTACGCTGTTTCTACTGCTGTAACACGAATGAGAGCTGAACTTGGCTCACCCGTTCATGACCTACACTTTATCGGTCCAGATGAAATGATGCCACGTATATTCGGTACTCGATTACTAGGTCCTAAGAATTTGACCATGTTTGCTTACTTGTTTTTCTTTAATCGGGCTTACCGAGGGCACCCAATGCCCCATATTTTGGAAGGATTTAAACTAGCGGAAAGATCAAACATGAATAACCACCGATTGATATTAGCAATGATAATTGCTATTTGCGTTGGTATTTTTTCAACCTTCTGGTCTTTCTATCATGTTTCTTATCTGGAAGGAGCACAAGATTGGTTTGCTGACCATCCATTTAACAGATTACAAAGTTGGTTAACTATTCCACGCCCCCCCGACATACCNGCTATAGCCTCTATTTTCGTCGGTTTAGGCCTTACTTTTCTCCTCATGTTAATGAGGATGAATNTCTTCTGGTGGCCACTTCATCCCGCAGGTTTCGCGATCTCCAGCAGTTGGTCAATGAATGTCTTTTGGTTTTCAATCTTGGTTAGCTCTGTTTTGAAATTGATAATCTTAAAACATGGTGGGATGGGAACGCATCGAAAGGTCACACCTTTTTTCCTAGGATTGATCCTTGGCGAATTTATTGTTGGTGGTATTTGGAGTTTGATCGGAATTTCGATCGACCGGCCTATGTACCGATTTCTATTTTAAAGTTGAAATATTAGAAAACAATCGGAGGTATAGATGACAAATCAAACTTCAGAAATTAAATGTCGTTTAGAAATAGCTAAGTCAATAGCTCATCAAGCTGGAAAGGTTACACTTCAGCATTTCCAACAGACANAACTGGCAATTGAACGTAAATCTGACGACTCACCTGTCACTATTGCTGATCGATCTGCTGAACTCTTGATGAGACAAGAAATACAGTCCCATTTCCCCCAAGATGCCATTCTGGGTGAAGAATTTAAAGACCTGTCAGGCAATTCGGGCTATCGATGGATTTTAGATCCAATTGACGGAACAAAATCTTTCATCTGTGGCATACCACTGTATAGTACACTGGTTGGTGTAGAGTACCAAGGTACGGCTGTCGTCGGAGTCATTCATCTACCAGCCTTAAATGAAACCGTTTACGCCAGTCAGTCTCAAGGTGCTTGGCATTTAATAGGAGATAGTGCTCCTATACCGGCCAGAGTGTCAAATCGCTCATTGACTAATGGTTGCTTAGTTACTTCACAACTTGATCTGTTTGAACATACCAGCCGGCAAGCTGCTTACAGACAGTTGGAAGAAAAAGCTTATATTACTCGTACTTGGGGTGATGGTTATGGCTATCTGCTGGTCTCAACTGGCCGTGTAGAAGTAATGATAGATCCACTAATGGAAATATGGGATGCGGCGGCAATCCAACCAATCATTGAAGAAGCAGGAGGTACTTTTACCGACTGGCAAGGAAACCCTGTCTTTACCAGTGGAGAAGGTATCGGTACAAATGGTTTAGTCGCCAAAGAAGTTCTCGAAATTACCCGTCAATACTCAAATAAACCTTAAGATCTTAATGTTGGCGAGTTCCACCCTTAGGTATGAATACTTCACTACTTCAATTTCAGAAAAGGTTATTGAGCTGGTTCTCTATTCACCAGCGAAATCTACCTTGGCGTCAAACCAATGATCCTTATTGTATTTGGGTTTCTGAGGTAATGCTTCAGCAAACTCGAGTTAATACAGTCATTGATTATTATCATCGATTTTTAGATAAATTTCCAAGCATTGAACATTTGGCTGATTCTGATCTCGATGATCTGCTTAAAATTTGGGAAGGTCTTGGTTACTATGCTCGCGCCAGAAATTTAAAACGGGCCGCCGAAATTGTAGTTTTCGAAATGGAAGGATGCATACCAAATAACTACCGTCAATTTCGTCAACTGCCAGGTGTTGGAGACTATATTGCGGCTGCGGTTCAAAGCATCGCCTTCGGTAAACCTCTAGCGGCAGTTGATGGTAATGTGAAACGTGTCTTAGCTCGCCTATACTGTCGAAGTGAACCCACCAATATTGCTAAATTCAATAAAACATTTCAGGATTTAGCCGATCGACTACTTGTAACTAGTCAACCTGGTACATATAATCAAGCCTTAATGGAATTAGGTGCAATGGTTTGCCGTCCGAAATCACCGACTTGCCTAGTATGTCCAGTACAGAATTTTTGCGATGCTCATCAAAAATTAGAGGTTGGTCTTTTTCCTGTCCGTCAAGCTAAAAAGAAAAGGCCTGAACATCAGTTGGTTTCTGGTATTTTTATCAACGGCAAGAATGAAGTACTCGTTGTTCAACGTCCACTAAAAGGTCTGCTTGGTGGTCTTTGGGAGTTTCCTAACCAACATGTTAATCCGTCAGCTGATTTAGTGCAAGATTGTAAGGAGTTGGCTGTTGACCTATTCAACATACAAGAAGTTTCACTGTCACTAACTTATCTAACTCAAATAAAACATGCCTATACTCACTTTCAAGTAGTTGTTGATGCTTTCTTTTGCTATCTTAGTACTGACTTAAGTCTTGAGGCTTTAGACTTCAAAAACTGGACCAATGCTCAGTGGAAAACTATTGAAGAGCTGGATCAATTAGCACTTACTGGTATTACTAATAAATTGATCCCAATACTTAAAAAATCACCCCATCTTATTTCCTAGGCAAAGACTTGAAAACAAACATCAAACTAGATTCTTCCAATTCAATCCGATATCATCGAATTTTGCCGATTACCTTGGTATGGATTATTTTACAAACTTGCTTGTATGGTTATATCCATCTGAACGGTTTGGGTCAATTCATTGCTAATCACTTGCCGGTGGGTAGCGTTTTCTTTTTAGCACTTTTGTCTTTTTTGATCAACCCATGCCTAGCACAATTTGGTAAAACTGCGCATTTCTCGACGGCGGAGTTAACCCTTTGTTGGGCTATGGTCACCGCAGCTGCATCAGTTCCAGGTTATGGATTGATGGAGTTTATTTTCCCCTATATCGCTGCTCCAGTTTACTTTTCTACGCCTGAGAACCAGTGGTCGGAACTAATTTTTCCTCATTTGAAAAGTTGGTTATATGTTTCTGACCGAGCAGCACTAGATAAATTCTGGATCGGTATCGGCCGGCACGGCTTAATTCCTTGGTCAATATGGTTTAAACCTGTTTTTATTGCTACCATTTTTGGTTTGTCATTCTTCTTGTCTGTGTGTTGTTGGGCCGTCATCCTACGGTACCAGTGGGTTGACCGAGTTCGCTACACCTTTCCATTAGTTCAAGTTGGTGCAAATTTGACTCAGTCAGATATCGGCCAACATAAGTTCCAGCCATTCTTTCGTAATCGGTTATTTATCTTTGGTCTTGCTCTTGCATCAATGATCCACCTAATCCGAGGCCTTCATTCGTTTTACCCCTTTTTGCCGAGTATCCCGCTTGACTACCCCATTCGACACCTATTTCCTAACAAACCGTGGCGTTCGATTGTAGAGGGATGGCCACTACTGTTCCGATTACGTTTGTCAGTAGTCGGCATCACCTATTTTCTACTTCCTGATGTAGCTATTAGTATTTGGTTTTTTTTCCTGTTTTATAAATTTCAAGAGGTCGCGATTTCAGCATTCTCTATCAATCGAGTCAATACTCAACAACAAGTTATGGGTGCAGTTTTAGTACTAGCTGTGGTTTCAGCATGGCAAGCACGACGACATCTTTATTCAGTTTGGAGAAACACATTTATGCCTGTGCGGCATTTCAATGATGATGACGAACCATTGTCTTACCGAACCGCCACGTTAGGAATGGTCAGCGGTTTTTTAGTTATGGGTGGATTAGGGGTTGCTATGGGATTATCAGTTTGGATGGCATTATTATTTATTTTATTGATGTGGATTCTAGCAACAACAGCTGCTTGGCATGTATCTAATGCCGGTTGCTTATTGGTCAATGTTGGTTTTACACCATTTAATTTTTTTCGCATGATTTTCGGCAGTCGTATCTTAGGTATACAGAATTTGATCTTATTAAGTTTCGACCGATCATCGATTCCAAATTGGTCCTCACAATCGCTTATGGCTTACTCGATCCAAAATTTCCGTTTAGCCAATGTACATCAACTCTCATCTAGAAAAATGAGATTACCTCACTGGATGTTAATAGCAGTAGTAGTTTCGGCGATAGTTACTTTTTTCAGTACACTGACTTGGATTCACCATCGGGGTGCACTCAATTTAACTCCTTGGATTTTCAATGTTGGCCCCGGCGCTATGCGACGAGCAGCTGGTGAAATACTGAACCCGTCTTCACCGAATTTCTCTGGTATATTAAGTGCTAGTGTTGGTGGTGGTGTTATGTCCATATTAATCTTTATGAGGCAACAATTTTTGTGGTGGCCACTTCATCCACTTGGATACGCATTAGGAGTCACTTGGGCTCCCTCTAGACTTTGGTTTTCTACCCTAGTTGGTTGGGCCATAAAATTCCTCATTTTACGAATCGGAGGTTTTCGTGCCTTTCAGCGAGGCCAACCTTTTTTCTTGGGACTAATCATAGGTGAATATTTCATGACCGCTATCTGGCAGATGTCAGCTTTGAAAACGGGTATTGGTTACTGGAGCGGTCCACCAAGCTAACAGATTTCGTTAGCCCAAAAGATGAACAATCGTCTTAATAGCTTGATCTTGACAGTCCTTATGGGCAGTGCTATACTTGCGAAATGTCATTTTTTTCACAAAGGAAACTAATCGAATGAATGTATCAAAGACAGTACCATTTATCACCATTTTGGCCATATGGCTGGTTGTTTTAACCCCAAGTTGGTCCGGTCAATGGGAGACTCTTCAGCCAGTAGGCGACTTCGACTTTTTCTCAGTTGCTTTTATCAGTACTACTGAAGGATTCGCTGTCGGTTCTGATCCCTTTGAATACGAAAAACCCGGGGCTATTGGACATACTACAGACGGAGGAAAAACTTGGAAAAAAGTTGATAATGTAGCTTTCGAAAGTGACCTGAAGTCAGTCTTTTTCCTTGACGACAAAAATGGTTGGGCTGTTGGAGCTAACGGTTTAATTGTCGCAACTGATGATGGGGGAAAAACTTGGGAGCCCCAAACTAGCAAAGTCGGTAATGGTTTATCCTGCGTAAGTTTTGTCGATACTAAAATTGGCTATATTGGTGGTGAAGGTGAGACGATTCTAAAAACTACTAACGGTGGGCGAACATGGAAGGTTTTGACTGGTGGACAAACTGCTAGCGGTTTTGGTGATGATGACACCAGTGTTTTTAGTGCGATTCATTTCACTGATGCTAATACTGGATATGTAGCCGGTGTCAGAATCACACCATCCAACCAAGGTCAAGAAACCCTGATCCAAAAAACGACCGACGGAGGAAAAACTTGGTTGAAACAGCCTACTAATACCGAGGATATTCTGGAAGATATGTACTTCATTAACGAAACTACCGGGTGGGCTGTTGGTGAGAACGGCGTCATTTTTACCACTACTGACGGTAACAGTTGGAAAGCGTTGGATAGTGGAAGTGAAGAAAAGCTAAGAAGTGTTCGCTTTGTTTCTGCCAATACCGGTTGGGCTGTTGGTGGAGATATGGGTGTGAATGTTATACTACATACTGAGGATGGTGGAACGACCTGGACTGACCAAAGTAGTGGTAAATTATTCGCTTACGATGTTTTTTCTATTGACACTAATAACGTATGGATTGCTGGCCAAAATGCCATCATCATGAAATACACTAAATAGATTTGATACAATGGTTTTTGCAACGCGCATGGATCAGTTGGGAACCGAATCAGCTTTTGAAGTTCTGGCAAGAGCTAAAGCATTAGAAGCTGAAGGACGGAATGTTGTTCATTTAGAAATAGGACAACCCGATTTTTCCACGCCAGATAATATCTGCCAAGCTGCCCATGAAGCCATGAAGCAGGGGCATACCGGATATGCTCCCTCCGCTGGATTAGACGAACTAAGAAATACCGTCGCTGATCATATTACCCACACGCGTGGTATTCCAGTTAACGCATCGGAAGTTACCATAACACCTGGCGCAAAACCCATTATTTTCTTTACGATGCTAGCGTGCGTCAACGCTGGTGATGAGGTGATATACCCGGATCCTGGTTTTCCTATTTACCGATCTCTTGTTGATTTTTTGTCTGCCGTTCCTCGGCCTTTGCCACTAAGAGAGTCAGTTGACTTTCGGTTCCGAGTTGAAGACTTAGCAGACCTAGTCTCTGATCGTACGAAACTGCTAATTATTAACTCTCCACAAAATCCCACCGGCGGTGTTCTGACAAGAGAGGACTTAGAAATTATTGCTGATTTAGCCCATCGTCATGATTTTTACGTTCTGAGCGACGAAATCTATGCGAATTTGGTTTATGACGGTCAGCACGAAAGTATACTATCAGTGCCCGGTATGAAGGATCGAACCATTTTATTAGATGGCCACTCAAAAACTTATGCTATGACCGGTTGGCGATTGGGTTATGGTGTATCAACCTCAGAAATGTCGGAGAAAATAACTCGACTAATGATTAACTCCAATTCTTGTACAGCAACCTTCACACAAATAGCGGGTATAGAGGCATTGAAGAACTCTTCTGCTTTTGTAGATCAGATGTTTGGCGAATTCCAACGTCGTCGTGAAGTAATTGTTGATGGTCTCAATTCTATTGAAGGTATGAGCTGTATTCGACCTCAGGGTGCTTTTTATGCATTTCCTAATGTCAAAAACTTACCTTTACCTTGTAGTAAACTTTCTGATTACCTTCTTAACGAAGCTGGTGTGGCAGTTTTATCAGGTGATTCTTTTGGAGAGATGGGAGATGGATATTTGCGAGTATCCTATGCTAACTCAATAGAAAACATTCAGATTGCCTTAGATCGAATACGAGAATCTTTAGCAAAGTTGTAGTATGACAGAAATCTACCTGTCGGCCACAGCAAAAATCCCGGCCAGTACAACGAATCTAGGGCCCGGTTTCGATGTATTAGGAATTGGGTTATCATTATACAGTCGGGTTATCTTGGAAGAGAAAGCTAGTGGGACTAAAATCATCTGCTTGGGTGAAGATTCAGAAAAAATACCTGCAACTCCGGATAACATTGCGTATCAGGCCGTGATGAAAATCTTCGACCATTTCAACTATCAGCCTCCAGGTCTTCAACTCACTATCGATAACGGAATCCCTGCAATTCGAGGCTTAGGTGGGAGTGGTACAGCCATTCTTGGTGGTTTACTAACGGCAAACTCAATTTGTCACCAAAGATTTGGAATAGAATCGCTGAGTTGTTCGGAAATTTTGTCTTTTGCCACTGAGTTTGAGGGACATCCCGATAACGTCGCCGCGTCTTTGCTTGGTGGAGTCGTTGTTTCTGCAATGGAACATTCAAATAAAGATAATCTTCCATCAGTCATGAGCATCAAGCTACTGCCCCCCTCCGATCTACGTTTAATAGTAGCTATTCCCGACTTCACACTTACAACTCAAAAAGCACGTAGCGTACTACCCGACTCGGTTAACTTCTCGGATGCAGTTTTTAATATTGGTCGCTCGTCTCTATTAGTAGCAGCATTGGTTACGGACAACTTAGATCTTCTAGCAACAGCTATGCAGGATCAGTTGCACCAACCATACCGTGCAAAGCTAATTCCTGGTTTTAACGAAGTCTTTGAGGCCGCTATGTCCGCAGGAGCCTTGAGTGTTTCTTTGAGTGGTGCAGGACCAACAATGATTGCATATGCACGTTCTTCATCAAACACGAAGAAAATATCTGAAAGGATGACATATGCATTTAAAAATAACGGTCTCAACTGCCAAACTCAAATACTTTCTGTGGATATAAATGGTACAAAGGTAGATTCGCCTTCTAGAAAATCCATTCTTTGATTTCTGTACAAATAATCGGCTCATCTTCTGAAGCTTTAGCTATATTTAATTTAAATTACGATCTGATATGATTGATTGGTCTACAAAGACAATCCCTAATCTTCTGCATGATTTAGACACAGACATAGATAGGGGTCTGTCTAGCGACGAAGCGGCGAAAAGACTCACACAAAATGGCCAAAATATACCAGTAGGCAAATCATTTATTGGTGAGAGTTTTTTTATTTGGTGTATGAATCAACTCCCTTTGGTATTACTTTACTCAGGGGCACTTTTCCTCCTTATTACTCCTCATTTTTTGGCAAAATCAGAAAATTTTTCTTTAGAAGTCTTGTCGAGTACCATTTTTGTTAGCATTGTCTTTTTTATAAAAATCTCACTTCGAATTTATCAAAGACAAAAAGTGATATCAAGTAGACAAAAAATATGGTCATCTTCCGAAGTGCAGGTACCTGTGATGCGAGATGGGACAATTGTTTGGTTACTACCCCATTTAGTCGTTCAAGGTGATTTAATATTGTTATTTCCTGGTGGGTATGTCGCTGCGGATTCACGAATTGTTGAAACTCAAGAAATGGTTTCTGATGAAAGTCCAATTTTTCGACGATCGGTATTTAGCACCAAAATAGCTGATGTTTTAGAACCGAATAAACCTTTGACGGAACAAAGAAACATTTTATTCGGCGGAACTTACGTGATCGACGGAGAAGGGCGGGCTATAGTAGTAGAAACAGGCAANAACCTGCAAATCAATCAGAGNAATCAGCAATCTTACTCAGAAAACGATGAANTGGAATCAGATGCTGAAAATACTGGGAATTTCTTGACCCAATCCTTCACTATAATAGGGGGATTGGTGTCATTGTTCTTTTTGGCCCTTTACTATTTAGCTCAACCATTTAGTTTTTGGTCTAGCCAAAGCCTATCGGAAATATTAATCAAGTTGGCTCCAGTTTATAGCGTCCTGCTAGTAGTAGTTCCGTTTGATCTCAAATATTTAGTTAATAAAAGTTTGAACGAATCTGCGTACCAAATTTTTAAACATGGGGCTTCGATCCGAAAGTTGATTGANATTGAACGGCTGAGCAATTTGACAACTCTTTGTATACAGCAAGCTACAAACTTCACNNTGAANACNTTTTCAGTTTCTCATATCATAGTTGAGGGGCAATATATCGGCAAGTCAATTTGGAAACAGTTGAATTTAACAGAACAAAAAACTACTAATTTAGAAAACATAGAAAACGAGACAATTATTGAAACAATGAACGAAGAAATACCTTCAACATTTCCTTGGTTGTTATGGGGGGCAAGTCAGTGTATTAAACATACTACTCTCCCAATTTTGTCTCAGGATGGAGCTGTTTTCCCAGAGATTGATGACTCTCTGACTTTACTACTGGAAGACTCTGCTCGAACAAATGAAATTGACTTTACGAAGTACGAAAATACATACGAGCGCGTGGCACAAATCCCACCNACTGAAGACCATCCCTATACTTCATTACTATTCATGGCTNATACAANAGATAATGCCCCTGCAGGGCAATTCTTACAACTATCGTTCGGACCAATAGATGAAATTCTACACGCGAGTTGGGATATTCAGTTAAGTCAAGGAATAGAGCAGTTGACTGCTGACCAAAAGTTATTTTTGTCGCAACTATCCCGACAATTTTCAGTTGAGGAAAAGGGACTTCCAAAACCATCTNACACCCTTGGTTTTGGCTTCAGAAGCTTTGNANACCGGCCNACACAGGAAGACATGTGGTCTGGCTTGACATTCTTAGGATCAATTGCTTTTCGCCAACCTAATTATACAGGTATTGAATCATCAATTAGNGACTGTTTNTCATCAGGTATGAAAGTTATCATGATGTCAGACCAGCCACCTGACCAAGCTGCTGATGTTGCGTATGAATTAGGTCTGATCCATGACTCGAATGCCGTCACGAGCGGCGAAGAATTGACAGTCATGGACGAATCCCAATACGATTCCATGGTCGAGTTATTATTAGTCTATTCCCAAACTTCAGCTGAGCAACGAAGGAACATTATACAGCATTTAAGAAGACGAGGACATAATATAGGTTTTTGGGGGCAAAACAACGAAGATTTGAGGACAATGAGAAACGCTAATATTAGCTTCGTTAGCGCAGACAATGTTCCACACCTACTACAACGCAATTCAGGTGTGGTCGTTAATCAGCTAGGCTTTAATGTCATAGCGGAAACTTTACTAAAGGCGAGACAGACATATGCGAACCTCAGGAATTGGGTGCGTTGGTACTTATCTTGTGTTATAGCTCAATTTTTGACAGTTGTAGCAGGATTAAGCATACATAGTTTTGATCCTAATCGTTTTCCTTTGATGTTAAACCTCACCCATTTATTCTGGATAAACCTATTGGTTATTTCTTTTCCGTGCCTAGTAATTATCTACAAAAAAGATCGTGGTAACTTGAGAAAAGACAAACCTGAAAAAACACCNCCCTTCCTAGTTAAGAATGTATATTCTGATTTTATTATGCGGGGCATAATTATTTCACTAATCACATTAGTCAGTTACGCATTCTCTGTCAATAGTAAAGGTGATTCAATTCAAACGGTCACTTGTACTACGTTGATTTTCAGTCAGCTATNCTCTATATTTCAGTGTTTTCGGCACAAAAATGACAGGTTAACTGAAGTTTTTCAATCAAATATCTGGTTACTAATTACAATATTATTTAGCATTGTTCTACATACAATTAGTATCANTTCTCCATACCTACAAACAGCTATTGGTTTTACTAATATAACAAACGAGTGGCAGTGGATTATTCCTTTATCAATCTTGATGTTTCTACCTTTAAATCTAACTTCACGATAGCTACCAATCTCACTTTATACCCTAGTCTTTGCCACTTGAACCTTCTGCTTAAATAAAAATCCCTATCCGATTTGGTATCAACTCCTGGTTTTTGTTTTGTAAAATGTTTGACTTGTATACTAAATGAAAGTTGTTTTCTTTCGTATATGTATATTTTGATTCGTTTTTACACATTTCAACATTTTATTTAGTTATAATGCNGGAAAGTTTCAAAACTTTTATTTCTCATATTTCATAAGCATTAAGGAGGAAGTTTCGANAATGACACCAACCACATTTGATATTCACCAATACTCTGANCTNCGATCAAAAAATACATCTGAGCAGTCAGTGGGAATGGTTAAAATCCCTTCTGGCTTGTTTGACATGGGGAGCCTAGAAAAAGATAATGAAGAACCGGTTCACATAGTTGAAATTAGTTCTTTTTTAATGGATANAAAACCTGTTACTGTAGGTGAATTTCGAAAATTTGTTGAAGTTACTCAGTATAAACCACCCAGTTGGGACCATATTCTGATAGATTCTCCAACAGACGATCATCCAATCATTTATGTAAACTGGCGGGATGCCATGTCTTATGCAGAATGGANGGGTAAACGTTTACCCACTGAAGCCGAATGGGAGTATGCTGCTCGTGGTGGAATTAGTACGTTAGATATTAATTCGTTGGAAAATATTAACTTCTANGGTCAAAAACGGATGACCAATNTCGCTGGTGAGTATCCNCCCAACGGTTATGGTTTATATGATATACGAGGGAATATATGGGAATGGTGCCTAGATGCTTATATCAAGAACGCATATACTGATTACAAGCGTCTAAACCCAATTATCTTACCCAAAAATGAATTGGATCGAGAAGAATTAATGTTAACTAACCTATCCAGAGTTATCAGGGGTGGAAGTTGGAATAATTACGCGTTAGCAACTAGAATATCCTTTCGCGCTCATCAATCTCCACAACAATTATATGATTANAACGGATTTCGCTGTGTAATGGATACTAATAGATAAGGGAAAAAACAGTGCTGACAAATAATCAAATCGCTTCTTTTAAAGATGACGGTTTTTTAATTTTGGAAAATGCCATTGATCAGGATCTTCTCTCTAGTTGGCAAACAGAATTCTGGTATNCTCTGGGGGCTAAATTTGAAGATGATCGAACTTGGCCTAGAGACCAAACGTTCATCAGTAGATGGAGATTTACCCCACCTTATCCAAATATATCTACAATACCAGTTGTTCAATCTGCAGCCCATGATTTGGGTGGTGATAATTTCTTTNGTGGTGGCGGTGCACCTATAATTAAATGGCCTTCTTCTGGNACAGANTGGTCGATTCCTATGAGTAGCCACATTGATGGCTACGGAGGACCAGCACAGCATCCGGCAGGCGGATTGACCTTAGGTGCAACCATGTATCTCCATGACGTTAAAGAAAAAGGTGGTGGATTTATCTACTGGNCTGGTACTCACTTGAATGTACATCGTTACTTTCGTCAGCACCCAGAACATATTGACGGTAGTTTTCTAGATGCTGATGATTGGAACCACACTAAATTTTCTCATGGATCCAAACCAGTTGAGTTTGTGGCATCAGCAGGGACAGTACTACTTTGGCATGGATTTTTATCNCATAATGGTTCAACAAATGTCAAAANTTCNCCTCGGATTGGAATTTTTGGCCGTTGGCATTACACCAAANTACAANAGATGCGATACGACATCTTAGATGATTTGTGGAAACACTGGTCCATCTAGCTGATGGGCTACTTAAGTTTTGTTTGTTGACAGGTTTTTCACTTTGAAATATAATNGTGCACGTTAATTTATCAATTAAAATCAGGAGATTTAATGAAAAAAATCAGATTTATTACTGTTGTTCTAGCTGTTTTATTCGTGATTGCNCCATTACTTCATTTCGTACAAGCTAAATCAACCNGAGGTCCTGAACCTTCTCTGATACTTTATTTACCTTTTGACGAAGGTGAAGGTGACATTGCTGGGGATGCNTCCAAATATGGTAATCATGGTAAGCTAGAAGGAATGAAACCAAACTTGCCTGAGTGGGTCGATGGTAAATTTGGAAAAGCTCTCGAATTCAATGGTCAAAATAATTGGGTTGAAGTGCCACACAAAGATATTTTATCTGTCGAAAAAGCCGTTACGGTTATGGCTTGGATTAAGGCGAAACGATATACTGGTGGATCAACTAAAGCTCAATGGGCTGGTGTTGTTAGCAAAGGCAACAGCCCAAGATCCTACAGTTTATATACTACGACCGATGGAGATGGCACACTACACTTTAGCTCCATGGGTGGTTCCAATAGCGCACTAAACGTCGAGTTGAATAAATGGCAACACGTGGTTGCACAACACACTGGCAAATCTCATATTTATTATATAAATGGTGAGCTGGCGGGTGAATTTGATGGGAAAGATGCCCTTCCTGGCCTAAAAGATAAGGAAAGCGTGATGATTGCCCGAAGTCATGAAGGTTCACGTGAATTTGAAGGTGTCATTGACGAAGTCAAGATTTGGAATCGTATTTTAAGCGAAAAAGAAGTTAATCATCATATGACCGTGGGAAAAGGTCAAGTTTCTGTTGAGCCTGAAGGTAAATTGGCAACGACCTGGAGTCAACTGAAACGTCTATAACCCAAAACAACCCAAAACGCGACTCATCTGAGTCGCGTTTTTTTATGGGAGGAAAATGAAAAGTAAAATATTTATCTTATTTCTATTGGTAATAATTGTTTTCGCTTCTAGTCTTTCTCAGGCCGCTAATAAGTTAGAAAAAAACTTGGTCCTCTATTTATCTTTCGATGAACTAGACGGAAAAAAAGTTGAAGACCACTCAATTCACGGTAATCACGGCGAAATTTCTGGAAAACCCACATTAGTCGATGGAAAATTTGGTAAGGCCCTAAAATTTAACGGTAAAACAGACTGGGTCACAATCCCCCACGATGATAGCCTATGCGTCAGTAAGGCAGTTACAGTTATGGCTTGGATCAATGCTGAATCGCACAAAGGCGGTGGAACAGCCCAATGGGCCGGTATATTAGCCAAAAGTAACGGTCCACGCTCCTATAGTTTCTATACTACATCAGATGGCGGTGGAACATTACACTTCAGTTCTATGGGCGGATCTAACTCTAATAAAACCGTAGAACTCAATGAGTGGCAGCACGTGGTTGCACAACATACTGGCAAATCTCATATCTATTATATAAATGGGGAAGCAGCTGGTGAATCTGCTGGGAAAGACGCGCTACCCGGAAAAAACGATAAGGATGATGTATTTGTTGGTAAAACGCATGAAGCCTCACGTGAATTCGTTGGTATTATCGATGAGGTAAGGATTTGGAATCGAGAACTTAGCGGAAAAGAAGTGAAAGAACAAATGGAGGCTGGCCGAATGAAATTGCTGGGGGTTGATCCTCAACAAAAGCTAGCTTCGACATGGGGATTGTTAAAGAAGAAAAAATAATAGCAGTTTAGCTTTTCGCTTCAAAACAAAAGGCCGTCTATCTAGAAAAGGTGGCCTTTTTAATTTCAATGTGTGCCCCTATCAGTTCTCTAGAGAGAATAACACATCTCCCCCGCCCGCTTTCTGATTGTAGATTTGCTTTAAAACGGTTAACGAAGACAAAATCCAAATTGTTTTACTGGTTCTGTCAGTTTCCCATTTGCGTCGGCTAGAAAATCCTTTTTCTACGTTGGAATCAGAATTTAGCAATTTTCTTAATCTTTTACTGAATTCTTTGAAATCGCCTGTCCATTGATGGTTTTGATCAGTTTTCTTAAGATAATCTCTGTAGGAATTATAAACAAATTCTGTGTCTATAATTTCAGTTCCTTCCTTCCTGATTCGGATACTGGTACCAAACAAATCATTGGGTCCTGCAATCTCTTCCTTCTCAATACATTGTTCAAACCAACCCACCATTGGGTCACTTTCTCGTAATTGTTCATAATAAGTTAAAGTTATGACACGTTCCTTTGGAAAATCAAATCCATCTATATCTCTTCGCATCATTAATTCGAAAAAAGCTTCTTTGCCTCCATTATTCCATTCATCGTCTATAGACTGAAAAAAATGGCTTTTTCCATCCGCTTGTTCCTTATTACGAATGTTTTCGGTTGCAAATTCTTCACTTACGTCAATAAATTGCCATCTACGGTCGCTCTCGGTTAAATATACAACCCAACTGTCATTAGAAGCACAAATCACCCTTGAATAATTTGCATACTGAGTGGCATCAACAAATTTTTCCTCTACTGTCCGTTCGCGTTCAGTGATCAACGATTTCATTTTTCCGACATCATTCCGATTACCACCCCAAACAGCTTCATCAGAAAATATCAGTAGGTTGTCTCTCATCCAAGCATTAAATTTACCTGTCAATTTATCAGCATCACCTGTTAAGTGGAAATAATGGGGACGAAATAACTTTCCTAACGTATCGTTTATGAATTTCCCTTTACCTGTACCTTCTTTACTCCGTAGTACAATGCTACACACGCGTGAGTGTTTCGCTGGATTTTGAAATGCATCCGCTATCCAATTTAATAGCCAATCATATAACTTTTCGACCTTTTGTATATCTGTCTGGTAAAAAGGCTCGCCACTAGTATCTAATCCAACTCGTTTTTTCTGATTCCCACAAATGATTTGTCGAATTAACTGTAAGTAGTGCTTACAGTTATACTCAAGCTGCTGATTTGATAACCCTTTCATTCTTTGATAAATTTTAGGATCCAACTGCTTTACAAATCCACTTTTATCAGGATCCCCTCGCCAGTTGTTATCTGGTGTTGCAGTTGACCAATCATCCCATAAATTCCACTTGTCTAAATTATTAGGATTTTTCCTGCCCGAAGGATCAAAAATGAGCCCCTGGTAAGTTCGTCTTCCTTCCCAATCTAGCCATAAACTTGCCAACTTAGCTTTTCGGTTTTTATGTCTAACAGATTGTGGATTCAATAACTTAAAGTCTGATGAGCGCATACCAACTCTTGGTACATGTGTTTGTTGAAGGTCATCATATTCTGTATGCATGATTCCAACTTTGCTGCCTTGTTTTAAAACAGCATACTTGTGATTCAACAGCTGAAGTTGTTCTAAAACAATATCATCATATTCAGTTTCATTAGATGATTGAGTTACATCTCTATTTTTAATACCAAAATTTTGGCATAATTCATCTACAACATCGGGCAAAGACATATTGCTATTTTTGGCCATAAAGTCCATAGCGTCTAGCACTTTACCATGACTACAACCAGAATGGCACTTCCACTTATAAGTATCCATGTTTATGTTTAAGGAAGGGCGACTAGAACCTCGTCTTTCACCATGCAAAGGGCAAAACGTTACCATCCAATTACTACTAGTTATCTTACCTTTTTCTACTCCTTCGAAGATATCTTCAAACTCCAGATTAGATATCAAATTTTGATATCTCCACCCCTTTTGATAAGAAGACACCTGAAATTGAGTTATCTTTGGGGAGTTTGGTGATATTTCTTTTGAGTTTGATTGACTTGGTAAAATAGGTAATCGATTGTATACATAATCCAAAATAGATTTACCTGATTGGTGGTAAACTTGGTCTTCAGTGATCTGATAACCAACTTCAGGAAAATCACCTGTAAAAATCCTAGCTAGATCTGTAGCATTTGTGTCAAATCGTGAAATTCCATCCGATCGACAATAAGATCCTACAATAGTTTGTATTGATTGTTGATATTTATTTGGATCAGTTAACTGTTTTTGCAAGGGAAAATAAACATGAAACTTCGGTCTCGCAACACGTATGCCTGAGTTGCTACGTTTGTTTTTATTATGATTTTTTGATTCAACAATCCAAAATTCGTAATCTGAAAAATCTGCTTGAAATTGTTGTATTGTTGTCCAATCTTCAGGTTTATCCCATACAGATGTTGGTTGACCATCGTTGTCTATATCTAGTGCAATGACATCTGCGCTTAGCCAATTATCAGTAGCACGTTCTTGGTTATGATAATGTCCCATTGCATGTACGTAACGTACCGTTTCAATGAATTGTTCTTTTGTTTCTACTTGTTGTCGGACTGGCAATTGTCTTATATGTACAATGTCAGTTTCATTTGCCCGACAAAGATTAAAAGGTGTTATTGGTTTTGGACTTGGAAGCATTTCTCTTCTTTCTAGTTATCCGAAATCTTGTCTAAATTATATTCAGATGCGACATACAAAATAAAAAAAGGAACTGTCATATTTTAGGCTGCAGAACGGTATTTTATAATTGAAAATACACTACACCGAGTAACACTTTTCGGGATGTTAATTGGAAGGAGTTGAGTTCTTTCCGGGGTCTGAGTTCGCTGTTTCTTTTGATGTCAATTTAAACAGAATTGGATCTCGAAGTCAAGGCTAAAAAACGCTGTTG
>PAYP01000040.1 GCA_002714785.1 Candidatus Poribacteria bacterium
TTTGAAACAACCAACTTGATAAACGTGTTATGATGTGGATGCCTGGTCGAATTGGTTAATCAGAACGGATATTAGTTTTACTAAGCTCAACCAAGGCTATTTTTTCTTGTTCTATTCATCTTTCGTTGTTCAGTTGCTTGACTTTTCTGGATCAAATGCCGATATCAGGAATGTGCGTGTTTTTCAGACATTAAACACATAATAGTGTGCATTTCAGATAATCCGAATGTGACGAATAGCAGTCAGAGTTTGACGATTTATGTCTTGAATAGTATTGTTTTTTGCTTTTTATGTCAAATTGATTGGAATCATAATAAATTCAACTAGAAAGTTCTGTTCGAACACGGATAGCCACTAAATCAGTGAATTATGAATTTGTTTTTGTATAGCCTAATACTAGGAAAGTCCATAATCGAAAAAATTAACAGTGATTTCAATTTTTAGCTCTCATTATTCAGATCAGAAGTCAAAAAGGCTACAAGAAATAGCAGCGAGTCTCTATCAGACTTATAACCAAGTGGAACTACTAGCACTGAGGATTGAGTCAGTAGATCCGCAAATTTTGTCTCAGTTATCGGGGCGAGGGTTTGTCAATCGAGATATACTAGAGACGATTCTAGGTAATTTGCTCGAATTGGTGGCACCAGGATCGCATAACGCTGTAGCTTTAACGAAATTAAAATCCACCTTTAGGCAATCCTTGGAGGAGATGGTCGATCAGCTTTATGCTATGGTCGTACAATCTTTCTTAGCCGTTGGTGATGCTGATGTTGCAGAAGAGATGTCAGTTGCTACAACTTTTGACTTTTTTCGGCGATTACCAAAATTGAAGGAGAGAGCTTTCTGGAATCGTTTCGCTTCTTTGAAGGATCCGGCAGTTTGGGATGCTTATCTAAACCGAAAATATAAAAAAAAATTGGATCCACATGACTGTGAATTTGGAAAGTCAGATTCTTTAGCAGAAGTTAACATTAGAACACGTATAGATCAATCCATCCTAGAAAGAAATCCACACTCTTATAACCGATTCTTGGCTGAATCAAATTTTCAGCAGGCTTTCGACTATCAGATGCAATTGGTAATGAGTAGTTATCCCGGTTGGCGAGTTCAATTTTATCATGATGTCGCCCACTCACTGGCTACCTCGAGTGTTGGATCTGTACCACTTTTACCTCGAGTAATTTCCGAGTTAGGTGGTCGGTATTATCAAGCCGATCTTCATCCTGAGACACAAATTGGTGATGCTAATTTCTTCGATCATACGCACCGAGGTATCACTACGGGTCAAACCGGTATCATTGGCTCTGGCTGTGTGATTTATCCTTGTACCCTAGGTGGATTGTCGGTGAAAAATCAAGCTCGGCACCCGACAGTTGGTGACTTTGTTCAGATTAGCACTGACGTTGGTATTTTTGGTCGGGTGGATGTCGGAAATTATTCAGTAATTGGCGCTAATACCGAAATATATGGCTTAATTCAGGTCGGTCGTGAGGTAAGAATTGGTTCTTCGGTTGTGATTGGCACTGTAAAGCCCGGCGCAACAGATAATCGTTCAGACCCCCAACCTGGATCGATTCACATTGGTGATCAAGTTCGGATCGGTGATGGAGCCGTAATTGAAAATAGTGTATCCTCTGATTTGATTATTCCTCATAACTCAACTATTCCAACTCGTAGCTACGTAATAAATGATGGGGAAGGGAATCCGAAATTTGTCAGCTAACTCTAAAATTACTTCATATAATATAACCTTAGACACACAAACTAATCATGAGGTAGGGCAAATGGATAACATATGGTTATTTTCGAACCGAGGGGTTTTAGACACAAAAGGTAATCAGGTCGACAATGTGCCATTTCAAGGACCGGTTCTTGCCAGCGCTGTCAAGAACGATCAGATCGCTGTCGTTGTCGATTGGCATCAAGTTTGGCTTTATCAGGATGAACGCTGGGAGCAAATTGCTAAGACAGATTGGAAAATTCAATGCCTCTGTTGGATGGGAAATGGTGAATTACTTGTTGGGACTAATGAAGCTAGAGTTGCAGCACTTAAAAACAACCAACTTAATTTTTTGGCTGGCTTTGATCAAGTTCCTGAACGAAAGTTGTGGACAACGCCCTGGGGAGGAGCACCTGATATACGCTCTTTTGCGACAGCTACAGATGGAACACTCTATGCCAATATTCACGTCGGCTGGATTGCACAATCGAAGGATAATGGTGAATCGTGGAATAATCTCAAAGATGGATTAGAAATGGATGTGCATCAGGTCGTCGTCAATCCCAAAGATCCCTCGATTGTCATTGCAGCTACGGCAAGCGGCTTTTATTACAGTCGTAATACAGGGAAAACCTTTGCTTGTACAAGTCAAAACTTACCTCACCATTACCAACGTGCTTGTGCCGTCTTTCCTTCTGGAAAAGTTTTCTTGACCTCGACTTCTCGCGGTCCGAGTGGCGGATCTGCTAACTTATATCGTAGTTCAGATAATTGCCAAAATTGGCAACAAGTTAAAGGATTGCCCGATCAGATTGTACGTAATATAAATACCTTCCAAATTGTTGTAACTGGTAGAGAATCAGCTCTGGTAATTATTGAAGATAATCAACTTTATGAAACTACAGATTTAGGGGTTAATTGGCGGAAAGTCGAAACTCAATTTCCACACTTGTATGGGGCAGTTGTGGTTCAATCACTCAATTAATAGGATGAAATATGGATTTTGATCTTATTCTTCAGGGTGGCACTATAATCGACGGAACTGGTCATCAGCCAGCATTTTCTGCTGACATTGGTATTATTGGTGAAAAGATCGTGGCTATAACTGATCTAAGTGAACACGTTCAGTCCAATAGATGTAGTCAAGTAATAGACGCGACTAATCAAGTTATTTGTCCTGGTTTTATCGATGTACATGTTCACTCAGAAATTTCCCTTCTTGGTGGTCGAGACCAATACGCAGGTATTCTGCAAGGAGTTACGACACAACTGCTCGCACCGGACGGCTTTGGTTGGTCGGGGTTGAAGCCCAAAATAGCTCGTCAATTCTGGCATTACACGCAATTTGCATACGGCGAATTGCCTGTAGAATTACAAAATCTCAATTGGCCACATCCAGAAGATTATCTCGATATATTTAGGGGACGAATACCCACTAATGTATGCCCTCAAGTACCACATTGCGCAGTCCGTCTAGCTGTAATGGGCTGGGAGAATCGCCCTGCGACCATAGAAGAATTAGGTCGGATGGAACGCTTGACCGAAATCTGGATGGAAGTAGGAGCTGTAGGCATCTGCCTCGGGTTGGATTACCAGCCAAGTGCAAACGCTGATATTAATGAGTTAGTCACGCTATGTCGAATAGTTCAATCTCATGGCGGCCTTTATGCGGCCCACATCCGTTATGAACTCTTAGGGCGTACAAAGGCATGGCATGAAACAATTGATATTAGTCGCCAAGCTAATATACCGGTTCATATTTCACATGAACGTGTAGATTCGACCACGCGAAGTATATTNAAACAAGTCGATCAAGAGAACATTGACTTGACTTTCGAGTCGTACCTCTATCCTGCTGGTATGACACATCTAGCGATGCGTTTGCCGATGGATCTGCAAATTGGTACCCCTGCAGAGATGATCAATCGACTCCGTCAGGATGAGGCTAAGGATAGGGCGATCCGCTTTCTGGAAACTAATTTGGAAACTGATCGATCGATTATTGGTTATACAAAATCTGGCCAGTATATTGGCTTGCCGCTTTCCCTAGCCGCTGAAGATGCCGGCCAGCCCGTAGCTGAGTTCGCTTACAATTTAGTTGTCGAAGAAGAAGGAATCGAAACCTTAATCATGTTTTGGCCAATACCACTGGATGAAGCCGAGTCAGTATTAAATGAAACCGCCGTCCATCCTCGAATGATGGTCGCTAGCGATGGTATATACGAAATTCCCCACCCCCACCCCAGAGGATATGGATGTTTTGCCCAATTTATTCGTAAGTTTGTGAGNGAAAGAGAATTGCTAACTTTGGAGCAGGCNATTTGGAAAATGAGTGGNTTTCCAGCAAAACGGTTTGGATTGAANGNTAGGGGNGAAATCAAAGAGGGATCGAGTGCTGACCTGGTCGTGTTTGATCCTATCAANATTGCTGACCAATCGACCTGGACCAATCCAATCCAACCTGCTGTTGGCTTGAANTATGTTCTAGTTAATGGAGAAATCGTTTTAGCCAAAGGNNCAATTACTCCTAATTTACCNGGACGTGTATTACGCCGATTGTGAGCNGATATTTATAGAGTAGGTAACTTAGNTAACCGTTGAGGTTGTGGATGACGTGTTGTGGGGANTCCGTGCTCTTGGCACCATTCTTTTAGTGGNTTTCTTGTTCCACCGGGTAGAAANTCTTCCACTTTNTCAATAGGTTCACCTACTAAATACCGCTGGAGAGGTGTTAGCTTGTCTACGAAATCTGTTGCTTGAGTAACAAAGTCCATTGGTACCACCCATCTATAGCCATAACCAATCATAATGGCTTTTCTGACGCTCGTTCCACGATGAATGGCTCCAGCGTGGAATGTTCGGTTTTCAAAAATTAAGCAATCGCCAGCTTTCAGGCTTGGCTCAACAGCAGTAGGAGGATCAACTCGTCCTTTTGGTAGGTTNAGGTTGCCTTCCAAGTGGTTACTGCCTGCAGCGACCATTGTCGCACCNCTTTTGGGTTCTCTTAGGTCNGTNAGATAGTAAGCACATTTGACTAGTAAACGGGGGATGGCCGCGTTACCNATATCTCTTGTGGCTTGTAGGTAATCGCGGTGCCAACCAGGGTGGCGATGTGTGTCCGGGAAGTTCGATGGATCNGGGTATTTGTAGATAAGATGTGAAGTCATAATCTGTAAGTTTGCTCCAAGCAACTGTAGTACAATTGGTAAAATTTCCGGCCAATCGATCAGGTGAATGAATGCATCGTCTAGCGTAATCGAATTTCGAAAACTATCGTACCGATCTCCACCTTTCTGCCGGAGTTTAGTCTGGTTGCTATGAATTAATCGATCACCCGCTTCAATGAGTGTAGAAATAGTATTCTCATCTAGAGCATTTCGGATAATCAAGTATCCATTTTGGTCAAAAAAATCAATATCTGTTTTAGTAACAGCTTTGAATTTGATCATAACTCTTATCTCTTTTTGGCTTTTTTTATTCTAATGAGCACGTAAGGGATCTGATAGTGCTATTTCTATAATTTAATATAATCCAAAATCAAATTATTTATCTTTTGAGAGTAGCCCATTTAGTAGCTAGTTTTTCGCTAGGCTCTACTGAAAAAAAGACACCCTTCTGCATATCTGATTTAATTTCGTCTTTAGTTAGTGCACGATCATAAATTGCCACTTCGTCAATTTTTCCGACTATGCCAGGCAGACCGGTTTGAGCTTTTCCTATATGAAGCTCAACTTTTTGGCTAGCGATTTCCCTATCTGGAATTTTCAAATAGGCATCAAGTTTTCCATTCACGTATTGTTTGATTTCATTTCCATCATAGATTGCTACTACATGGTGCCATTTTTCCAGCTTAGGTTCAGTCTTTTGTAAATTACGGGTTCCTTGCCATACTGGTAGTCCAATCCAAGTTTCAACTTTGGCTACAGCCCCTAAACCGCTCCATTGTATGCAGTAACCACCCACATTAGCAGCAGTTCTTCGGCCTATCACATTGGAATCTTTTTGATTCACTAAAGGAAAGATCCAAGCTGCTATAGTAATAGATTTAGTAATATTAAGTTCGTCAGTTGCGGGCAACTGAACTAAGGAGTTTGAGTCTTCTAAAGAAAGGGCTCCACCAAACCTACCATTCTTCACAAATTTGGCTTTCCCGCTTAGTCTTCCTTCTAACCGGCTTTTACTATGATCTTTAGCTATTTTACCGTTTTCTTCATCAAATGCTAGATACAGCTTTAGGGATGAATCATTATTGAGGGCAATGCTATCAGGTAAGAGGACAACTAAAATTAGTGAAAAATGAAGTATCATCAGCCGAAAATATTTCTTAACCATTAGCTATACCCTTGAGATATACAGAAGTTTATACTGACCCCGTAGTAATTTATAAATTTAGCTTATTCTTATGTTTTTGGGATTGGTTGTCAAGTTTTAGATCTGATCTACAGTGAGTTTCTTTTTCCTTTCGAATAATCTGTGTTAGGATATGTGAAGTTACACAATGACGAATTAGAATTAATGATGTTATTATCAAGCCCCTAGCATAGGATAATCGTCTGGTATGATTAGATTGGCTAAGCACCAAACTTCCAACCTTTTTTATTTGTAAGAAATGGAATGATTGCAGCTACCTTTATTAAACCTTACTCGATCAAGCCGCTACCATTCAAAATTGGTAAGCCTAATTTTGGAGAAGTCTTGGTTAAAGTTCATAAGGCAGGAATTTGTGGGTCAGACCTGGCAATTGTTTCAGGACAACATCCGAGAGCTCGGCCACCGATGGTGGTTGGTCATGAGTTTTCCGGTGAGATAGTTGAACTTGGCAATAACGACGATAATCATCTCCAGATCGGCAGTCGGGTTACGGTGTTTCCTCTACTGGTCTGTGGTAATTGTTACGCTTGTAGAAACAAATTTAGTCATGTTTGTGCTACACTTCGCTTGATTGGATTTGATCGGACTGGTGGTATGGCCGAGTATGTGACAGTACCGACTGATCTGATCGTTCCACTTCCTGACAACATTGATTATGAGACTGGCGCCCTAATTGAGCCACTAGCTGTTTGTATTCATGCAATCAGCATGTCAAAAGTTCAAGTCAATGATACCGTTTTTATTTTGGGTGCAGGTCCAATTGGTTTACTAACTGCTATGCTTCTGCGGCAGAAAGGTGTTAAAAGACTGTATATTAGCGATATCGATTCATTCCGGTTGAACATTGCCCGCGACTTGGGAATCAACGCTTTGAATAGCAATGATAGCGATATTTTATGTTTTGCAGACGAGCAAACCGAGGGCAATCTAGCTGATATGGTTTTTGAGGTGGCTGGAGTTCAGTCAACCGCCGACCAAATGACTAAATTAGTACGCCCAAGAGGNTCTATAATCAACGTTAGTGTNTTCAAAAAAGCGCCTGTAGTCGATATGCGGGCGGTGAATTTCAAAGAGTTACGGGTTATCGGAACTAGAGTATATACAAGGGAAGACTACAAAAAAGCTCTTCAGATTGCTCCAAATTTGCCCCTAAATAAAATCATTACACATCGTCTACCATTGACAGAAGTGGAATCAGCATTTGAAGTTGTCTTTAAACAAAAACAAGTTTGTAAANTCTTGTTAGACTGCTCAAGTTAGAAAAAG
This sequence comes from Candidatus Poribacteria bacterium, assembly GCA_002714785.1. GTDB lineage: Bacteria > Poribacteria > WGA-4E > WGA-4E > UBA9662 > TMED15. The sequence continues at coordinate 7,358 of PAYP01000040.1, forward strand.
TAAACGTGTAACTGATCTGATGAATTCACCATTAAAGATTGCCGCCATAATCACATCTTATTACCCTCGGTCACACGCCGATGTGATTGCTACCAAGTTCATGGTTGGTTTTCCTACCGATACGGGCCTGATACAGCCGCAAACACACTTAGCTTCGATGTACATAGACCAGAAGCACCCGAACGATATAGGTTTTGAATTGTCTGACCAACATGAAGTNCCAATTTACCCAAGTGTCGTNCAGGCATTAACACTTGATNGTANTNAGTTGGCAGTTGATGGTGTATTGTTAATTGGTGAACANGGGAATTATGCATATAATGAATTAGGACAGCATCTGTATCCACGTCGTTATCTATTTGAACAAATTTGTGGAGTTTTTGCCACCAGCGGGCGGTCAGTTCCAGTTTTTTGTGACAAACACTTATCATACAATTGGTCNGATGCGAATTGGATGTACCAGCGTGCTAAGACTCTAAAGATTCCGCTAATGGCTGGTTCATCGTTGCCCCTGTGTTGGCGACGCCCTTACCTAGAGCACCCAACAGAAACGNCAATTACGAGTGCTTTAACGATTGGATATGGTGGTACAGAATCTTATGGTTTCCATGCATTAGAAGCGATACAGTGCATGGTAGAGCGTCGTGCAGGTGGCGAGAAAGGCGTAGTTTCAGTCCAAACATTGACTGGNTCCAANGTCTGGNAAGCTGGTAACCAAGGATTATGGGATTTAGAGTTAGCTCGATCNGCNAGCAAAACAATCGAGAACCACCATGAAGGCACATTAGAATCAACAACTAATCCCACCCTATTTTTGATAGAGCATCAGGACGAGCTTAAGTCTGCGGTTCTGATGCTAAGTACTGTTGGTTTTGCTTATGCCTGTCGGGTTGGGTCTGAAATTCAGGCAACAGAGTTTTATTTGCAGCAAGATAATCCCTATGGTCATTTTAGTTACCTAGGTCTCAATATTGAACAAATGTTTTTATCCAACAAGCCTCAGTACCCAGCCGAGCGGACTTTACTAACAACTGGCATCTTAGACATTGCTATTCAATCTCTGCACCGTGGAGGTATACGTCTTGATACACCGCACCTGTCTCATTTGAGTTACCAATCATATGAAAAACTTCCCCTTCGTCCTGTAGGTCCACGTCCAAAAGGTGCTACTCTTGAGACTTGGCCACCAACTTGTAAACTTAGTTCTTAGAGACTTATGTTTCAAAATTTAGCTCCAGTTGCCCTCGTATTACTGCCCATATTAGTCTTCATGGTATATGTTTGGTGGTCTGGAAGGGCACGATTGAAGTCTCCAAGAACCGAGAAATTACCTGGACAGAAATTACAAATTGACGGTCGGGTAACACAAATCGAAAGAGAATTACTAGTAGATAATGACCGGTCCTATCCTCGCTATCGTTTGTCATATGATTGTTGTGATGGAATTATGCGTTTCTCCATCTGGCATTACGAAATCGATGACCCTCTAGCTGTGCTAATCAGCTTAGAAAAAGTACAGGAAGGATCGACTGGCATCGTTATGGTTCATCAAGATCAGGAAAGAGAAGTTGCAACAGGGTTTCGTGTAGGCTTAACTAGCCAGGTTAAGACAAGCTAAGCTTAGGTGTTAGTTTGATAACTTGTCCAGAAAGTTCGTATAAACAATACCATTAAGAAAACGGTTGTCTTCCATGATCCGTTGATGCAAGGACGTAGTCGTTTTGATCCCTTCAATTGTCAACTCGCTCAAGGCCCGACTCATCCGAGCAACAGCCTCTGAACGATCATCTCCATAGGCAACCAACTTACCAATCAACGAGTCATAATAAGGTGGAATGGTATACCCTGTATAGATGTGTGTGTCCATTCGAATACCAATGCCACCGGGCAGGAGGCAGCGTTGTATAACGCCAGGAGACGGAGCAAAATTATTATCAGGATCTTCAGCATTGATTCGACATTCGATCGCATGGCCTGTGAATTTGATATTTGATTGTGTATACATCAATTTTTCTCCACTAGCCAAACGAATTTGTTCCTTAACCAAATCAATCCCAGTAATCATTTCACTAATGGTGTGCTCGACTTGAATCCGTGTGTTCATCTCTAAAAAGTAAAAATTATCATTTTCGTCGACAACAAACTCAACTGTTCCTGCGTTACGATACCGAATCGAACGACATGCTTTGAGAGCAGCTTTCCAGATTTCAGTTCTGACTTTTTCAGGTAGAGAGGGAGAAGTCGCTTCTTCGATTAACTTTTGCCGCTTACGCTGAATTGAACACTCTCGGTCGCCAAGGTGGACGATATTACCGTGATTATCACCCAAAACCTGAACTTCAACGTGTCGAGCATTTTGGATCCATTTTTCAACATATACATCTCCGTTGCCAAAAGCGGCTTCAGCTTCCGATTTAGCAGTATGGAAAAGATTCTGCAAGCTGTTGCTATTCTGAGCGATTCGGATGCCACGACCGCCACCACCGGCAACTGCTTTGATTCCAACTGGGTAGCCAATCTGCTCAGCGATCTTGGTTGCTTCCTCAACTGTTTCGATAACACCTCGTTTCTTGTTCCGCCGATTACGAAAGCTATTGCGGCTACCCGGAACTAGTTTCAGACCGGCTTTGGTTGCCGCTGAACGAGCCTCCGCTTTGTTTCCCATTTGTCTTAGGTGGTCGACTGAAGGACCTATGAAACTGATATTATGGGCTTCGCAAATTTCTGCAAATTGTGCATCCTCAGATAGGAAGCCCGCTCCAGGGTGGATTGCGTCTGCCCCTGCAATCTCAGCAATGGTTATGATATTGAAGGCCTTCAGATAACTAGATGAAGGGAGTGGTGCACCAATACAATAAGCTTCGTCGGCATACTGGACGTGCAAAGATTCTCTGTCTGCAGTAGAATAAATAGCTACAGTCTTAATCCCCAAGTCCTTGCAAGCACGTATAACTCGCAGAGCAATCTCACCACGGTTAGCAATCAGCACCTTTTTGAACATTTCTTACTCACCTACGGCTAATTTTTTTTGATTCTGAATAAGGGTTGGTCAAACTCAACTGGTTCACCATTGCTACCTAAGATCTCCAATATTTCACAATCAACCTCAGCTTTAACCTCGTTAAAAATTTTCATGGCTTCAATTAGACAGATTGTATCGCCAATCGAGACTGTATCACCAACTTGAACAAATGGCGAGTCCTCTGGCGACGGTGCACAATAAAATATACCGGGCATCGGGGACGAAATAGAGTCTTCCGCGGTAGTAACCTCAGATGATTTTAAATTACTTTCATCTGATTGCTCGATGTTTAGGGGAAGAACTAGCTCTTGATTGATTGTCCGATTAGCAGTAGCTGAGGGTATATCTCGTCGAACTCGGATTGAAATTTCACCCTGACTGACTTCAACTTCAGATAACCCCCTCTCTTCCATTAAATCACAAATTTGCTCAACATATTGTATAGGTAGAGTAGATTTGGTTCGATTCGCTTTTCCCATTATTATTTCTCGATTTTATTTAAACTATTAGGCACGCTCAACATAGCTACCATCACGGGTGTCAACTTTTATCGTAGTCTGATTTTCGACGAATAGAGGAACTTGTACTACAGCGCCAGTTTCTAGCTTGGCCGGCTTTGTACCACCACTGACTGTATCTCCCCGTAGTCCTGGATCAGTCTCTACGATTTGTAAAACGACAAAAATTGGCAATTCAATGGTAATGGGTATATCACCATCCATCTTAACTGTGACATTCTCTCCTTCCTTCAGGTATAGCTTGGCTTCACCGATTAATTCAGCTGACAGATCGACTTCCTCATAGCTCTCATTATCCATAAAAGCATAGTTATTACCATCAGTATACATATATTGCATTTCACGACTTTCTAAGCGAACAGTTTCGACCGTTTCGTTAGAGCGAAAGGTACGATCTAAAACTGCACCATCTACTACTCGTTTAATTTTGGTACGAGCAAAAGCACTACCTTTCCCAGGCTTAACATGCTCACAGTTAGTGATAGTATAGAGCTTGTCGTTGAGTCGAATGACAAGGCCATTCCTTAAGTCATTGAGTGATGCCATAAATATTTCGTAGGCTACATACCACCTGATGCGCCGTAGCCACTCCTTAGTTTGAGGCTGTAGTTGAATAATAATGGAATATTTTAGACTCTACTAGATTAAGGAGCCTACCACTTGCCGAATTGCTTGTGCTTGATCCACTGTTGTTACCGGCATTGGAGAGCGTGGTCGTCCCGCGATTCGGCCTTGTAATTCCATAGTAAATTTGACATTTGCTGGCAAATTATCGCCAGAAATGGCATTCCAAATTGGTAGCAGTTGCTCGTGCAGTTGGAGTGCTTTTTGATGGTTGCCATCCTGAACTGCATCCCACAGTTCCACCGATGTTTTTGGCACCGCTGTTAGAATAGCAGCAACCGCTCCATGTGCACCGAGCAGAAAAGAAGGGTACATCAAAGCATCCACGGCCGACATGATTTTGGCTTCTTCTCCCACCATCAATAGCAAGTCAGCTAAAAGCTTCATGTCTTCAGCNCTTTGCTTGACACCAACGACTCCATCGACTTCCCTGATAATACGTGCCAATAGTGGGGGAGACAAATAACTCCACGGTACAACGTTGTAAATAATTACTGGTAGGTTGGTCTGTCTAGCTATCTGATCAAAATGCCTAACAGTTGAATCATCGTCAGGTCGAAACAGATAGTGGACAGGTGTAACTTGCAAGGCTGCGACACCAAGGTCAGCTAGAGCTTTCCCTCTTTCAATAGCTGATTGAGTACTGTCGGTAATGATTCCAGTAATAACAGGTACTCGGCCATCAGCAGCGTTAACTGCTACTGCTGAAATTTGTTTTGTTTCGTNTGTAGTTAAGGTATGTCCNTCACCGGTACTACCACAGACAGCGAGTCCGTGNACCTCAGCGGTCTCAATCAAATAATTTACATCTAGTTCAAGTGCTGACTCATCCACTTGTTGATCTTCCGTAAATGGGGTAACCATTGGTGGCACTATACCGTGTATTTTGGCCATTACATTTCCTTTTAGTACTTTGTTTTAGATATTAGACTCGGGCGAACCAGTTGAATCTACACTTGGGGCCGGACTTAGATGCTGAATCATTGCAGTCAAAGCCAAATCGTAACTAAAGGCACCAAATCCAGCAATAGTACCCATTGCAATAGGAGCAATATAAGAATGGTGTCGGAATGATTCTCTNCTATGTACATTAGANAGATGGAGTTCAATAGTCGGTAGATTGACTGTGGTTAAAGCATCCCTAATAGCAACGCTAGTGTGTGTGTAAGCTGCAGCATTGATCAGAATTCCATCAGCCCAATCGATATGTTCTCCGATGACACTAACTATTTGCCCTTCGTCATTGAATTGAAAGATCTTCAGATTGACATTCTGTCGCTCAGCTACTTTAGTTAGATGCTGATTGATCCCATCGAGTGTTTGGTGTCCATAAATTTCGGGTTGCCTTCTTCCTAGCAGATGAAGATTTGGACCATGAACTAGTAAGATATTCATATCATTTAGCTTTCCGACACATTTCGATCGCTTTCAAAATTTCGCTATCAGAAATGTCCTGATGAATTTTTGCTTGGCCTATTTTTTGAACCAGAACTAGTTTTAATGTCCCACGACTGGATTTTTTGTCCAAATACATAGTCTGAAGTAGATCCTCGGCAGAAATACTTTCTAGTGATAAGTCAGATAGATTTAAAGGAAGGCCGACAGCTTGCAGAAGACGGTTTTGCCGTACAAGGTCAGTTGGGTGTAGAAGTTCTAGGTTGACAGATAGTTGCGCGGCACAATTCATTCCAATGGCTACAGCCTCACCATGGCGACATTGATGATAGTCGGTTAAGGTCTCGATGGCATGACCAAAGGTATGTCCATAATTCAACGTCGCTCTAAGGTTTCTCTCTTTCTCGTCATTTTCAACAACCCACGCCTTATTCCGGCAGGATTTAGCAATAACTTCGATTAAGATATCAGTCTTGAGGCTTAATAAGTCAGATAGGTTTTGTTCAACCAGTTCAAACAAGGATTCATCCATAATCACGCCGTGTTTGATAATTTCAACCAAACCACAACGAACTTCACGCTCAGGTAAATAATCCAGTGTCTCTACATCAATTAGAACTAATTTCGGTTGATGAAATGAACCGATCAAATTTTTACCTCTAGAGTGGTTGATAGCCGTTTTCCCTCCGACACTAGCGTCAACTTGAGCCAACAATGTGGTCGGCACTTGGATCCAACGAATACCACGCATATAGGTTGAGGCAACAAAACCTGCCAGGTCACCAATTACACCACCACCGAAGGCAATAATCACTGATTGGCGGTCTAGTTGATGTTCAATCAAAGCATCCTGAACCCGCATGAACCACTCGATTGATTTGTTCTGGTCCCCTGCAGGCACAGTGATCCAAATNGGTGAATTCACAACCGGTCTTAACCCTTCCGNCATTTGATCGCCAAATAGCTCAGCCACTCTGGTATCAGCGATAATTGCCACTTTACTCGGGCTGTCGATCTGCTCACTAATTAACCCCCCAACCTGGCTTATCAACCCTTTTCCAACCCAAATAGGGTAACTATCATCACCAAGATCAACAGGGACCGTTTGACTAAAAGAAGGAGGATTTATAATTTGCAAAATTCAACAGATCACTAGTAGTTTTCCATATACAATCATTCTATATAGGAAATGATTTCATCGGCAACTCGGTCAACAGAAACACCGGTAGTCTCAATTTGGTGGTCAGCCAATGCATAATAGGGGGCACGTTTATCCAAAAGTATTTCAATTTTTTTCAGCGGTTCTGGCCCACGAAGTAACGGGCGGCTTCGGCTACTTCGAACTCTGTCCCAAATGGCTTTTGGTGTAGCGTTCAGGCAAAATATTGGACCTCCTGTCCTCAGCAAATCAATATTGCTTGACCTCAGTACAACTCCACCGCCAGTGGCAACAACCTGATTTTTCATCAGGGCAACCGATTTTACGGCTTGGCTCTCCAAGTCACGAAAGTAGTCCTCTCCGTGTTCGGCAAAAATATCAGAAATCTTGGCTTTACTGGTCTGTTCGATCACATCATCGGTATCAATGAAGTGAAATTCTAACTTTTGGGCTATCACTCGACCCACGGCTGATTTCCCCGTTCCCATAAAACCCACTAAGACGATATTGGCGGACAGCTGACGCAATTAGGTATCATACTCCATCTTTTATGGTTCACAAGGGTTTCTAGCACAGACACACTACGCCTGTTGCTACTAACAGAGCGACAATGGCGAATTTGATCTACACTCCTGTGCAAGCAAGAAATTATAACATAATCCGCCATGCATCCACATCAATAATATAATATCTTGAGCTTTCTTTGGGAATCAGTTGGTAGTGGATAAATTGGAAATCTGGTTACTCGATCGATTAGTCCAATGTTTTGTATAGACAGGCATAACAGACAGAACTGGAGTCAGAAGTAAGATGATTTACGATATGGTGATCATCGGTGGGGGAATCAAAGGTCTTTGTACCCTCTATCATTCGCTAAGACTGGGCTGTCGCTCGGTAGCTCTCGTAGAACAATTTCAGATTGGACACCAAAAAGGCAGTTCTCATGGCCAAAGCCGGATCACCCGAAGTAGCTATGTTTCTCCGGTTTATGTTCGGCTAATGCATCGAGTACATAGTGAAGAGTGGCCTCGATTAGAAGCCGATACCGGAGTGCGCCTTTTGCACCCAACACCAGGCTGTATTTGGGGGCCAGCAAGAGGGCAAATACAGAAATATGCCAAGTCGGTTTTGCAAGCTGGTGTTTCTGTTGAACACATTGATGTGCGAACAGCTCGCCGTCGTTTTCCAATGTTCCATTTCACAAATGACGATCTCATTCTGGATGATACTACATGTGCATTAATCGATGCCCAGGCCACCATAAAATCATTAGCAAGAATATGTGTAGAAAAAGGAGCAGACCTACTAGAAAATGAGACAGTGGTGGAATTGAACCTGAAAACAGACCCAATTCAGGTGAAAACCAACCGTGGCGTTCTGATGACAAATCGACTGGCCATTACCGCTGGGCCTTGGTCTAGTCAATTATTACCAGAGTTATCCAGGCGGCTTTCAGTCACAAATCAATGTGTTGGTTATTTTGAATTGGTTGGTGAGCCTAACCAGTTTCAGGTTGGTCAGTTCCCCGTATGGATCTATTTAGGTTTAGGAAAGAATAATACTTTTTATGGTCTTCCTCAGTTCGGACATGAAGGCATCAAGATAGCACGGCACGTGACCACGGGACAAACAGCTGACCTGGACTCGGGGACACGATCTTCTGATCTAGCAATTTTGGATTTGAGGCAATTTTTGAACCGCCACTTCCAACATTCAATCCAGCGATTTTGTCAGGCCGAATACTGTCTTTATACCAATACCGAGACGGAGGACTACCTGATTGATTTTTATCCAGAAAAATCCAATGTGGTAGTTGGTGCAGGCTTTTCAGGACATGGTTTTAAGCTGGCACCATTGACTGGGAAAATTATAGCTGAGTTATTGATTTGCCAAAAAACTACCGTGCCCGAGTTTGAAGCCAAAAGTTCAAGAGAAATATTTAAGTGGGTTCGTTAATCGAAAGAAGCATGACATACTAATCCAATTTGGGGTCAAACCCAGATCACGGGCAAAAGAATGAAGCCACATACTAATAGGTATAGAAGTCGGTCCATATACGTAAATCCTTGTGTTCACGTTATGGCCAATAATGTCTAATTAGTTGTGTTTGGTCTACTTACTAAACAGTTTTTGGCTAGACCGCAGGAGCTGAAAACTAGATTATTAGCTGGTCACGCTCACGAACCTAAGATTCAGCTTTTCTAAGGAAACTTGAATGCTTCTTACATTGAGAGCGGGGATTTTATGCGCTTTGCAGTTATCTTATATTGTTTTGTATGTCTCCTATGTTTCAGTCTTCAGTTCCAAGATCTTCAAGCTCAACAATCAATTAAATTAGCTAGCAATCCTAATATTTCACCCGATGGATCACAGATTGCCTTCTCTTGGAGAGGTGATGTCTGGATTTCATCTATTGAGGGTGGTGTGGCTAAGCAATTGACTCAAAACTTAGCGCAGGATATTCAGCCAAAATTTTCGTCGGATGGGTCAAAAATTGCCTTCGTTAGTAACCGAGAAGGCGTTAATCAGGTTTTTGTGATATCGACTACCGGTGGTTACCCTAAGCAAGTAACTTTTCATTCTGAAGGCTCGATAGTCGAAGGCTGGCACCCCAACGGTCAAGGTCTTATCATAAGAGGAAAAAGAGACCATTTCTGGAAACGTGCTAACCATTTTTTCACTATATCAATAAGCAGGTAGGATTAGTGAGAAGCTTCTTTTTGATGCTTATGGAAAAAGTGGAAGTTTCTCACCGGACGGTAAACAGTGTTGTCAAAACTTTAGGCTGGCTTAACAAACGGTATTTATTCCGTGAGATGAAACCTTTTAGGAACGAGTATTAGAGCTATTTTCTTGACCTAATTGGACTAGGTCTGGGATTTTATTTTTTAGCTGGCCAAATTTACCGTCAGCAATCGCATAGCGTATCCCGCGCATAAGACTAAGGTAAAAGTGTAGGTTATGAATGGTTTTTAGCCGATGACCAAGCATCTCATTTTCTGCGTGCAAATGGCGGAGATAAGATCTGCTGAAATTTTGACACGTATAACAAAAGCAGTTAGGGTCAAGTGGTGTGAAGTCGTTTCGGTATTTGGCGTTGCGAATTTTGACCGGCCCAACGGTAGTAAATAAGGAACCGTTGCGCGCATTGCGCGTTGGCATTACACAGTCGAACATGTCAATACCACAACTAACACCAAAAACTAAATCTTCTGGAGTTCCAACTCCCATCAGGTATCGGGGTTTTTCTTCAGGCAACAGAGGTGCGGTACTAGATAAAATTTCGTACATGAGATCCTTTCGTTCACCAACGCTCAAGCCACCGATCGCATAGCCCGGAAAATCCAAAGCTACAGTGCCATCTACACTAAAACGACGAAGATCATCGAAAAACCCTCCTTGAACAATACCGAATAGTAATTGGCTGACGTTTTTGTGTGCTTGGCGGCAACGTTCAGCCCAACGTAAGGTCATTTGCATTGACTGCTCGATATAATTACGGTCCGTGGTATGAGCGGGGCACTCATCGAAGTTCATTATAATGTCAGCGCCGAGTGCATTCTGTATCTCGATAGAGCGTTCTGGAGTAATCATATGTTTTTGTCCATCGATCTCTGATTTGAACTCGACTCCCAACTCAGTGATGGTACGAGAACTTCCTAAACTAAAAACCTGAAACCCACCACTATCTGTCAAAATAGGTTTCTTCCAACCCATGAATTTATGTAGGCCACCGGCTTGCTGAACAATTCTGTGTCCAGGCCTAAGATATAGGTGGTAAGTATTACCTAGTATGATCTCAGCATTGAGTTCAATTAAATCACGAGGTGAGCAAGTTTTGACGGTTGCTCGAGTTCCAACCGGCATAAAAATTGGTGTGTTAACTGGGCCGTGTGCAGTCCGTAATTGCCCTAATCTTGCTTTTGTTTCAGTATCAGTTTGTTTGAGCGTAAATTTATTTTTAGCCATTCCTCTATTAGTTCTGGGGTTGATTAAATGAAATAATAATTTCGAGAAGCGAAATTTATTCTTCCACGCTAGCGATTGATTCCGATCGATTTGACCATTGATTAGCTAATTCAGTTTCGCCCAAATAACGATAACAAAGCGATTTGAGAGCATAAATGTCAGCCATTGACCGATAATCATGTCGGTAAAGCAATGAGGTGTCAGCAGTTAGACTAGTATCTAACGCAAGAATAGCTGACCGATAGTCAGAGCTACTCTGACGACGCAAAAATAGTGTATTAGCCAGCCCAACCCAGGCATCAGCGTTCTGCTTGTTTGTTCGGATAGCTTGTTCAAATGATGAGAGTGCTTGCGTGATAGACGATGCTGGGATTTGGGCCGTTTTCAAAATGCTAAGATGGCTCCAACCTAAACCATTATGCGCATCGGATAGCTCAGGAGATAAGTGAATAGCTCGTTCAAAATTCACTAGAGCCTGGGCAAAGGATTGCTCTTGGTATGATCGCCATCCGTCGGCCTGTTTCTCTTGAGCCAAATCTTCTTCGAATTGCCGATCTGGGCTACAAGCTAATAGAACCGAAAAGGCTAAAAAAACAGCAAGGTGGAAGCCTGTAGTTCTATCCGGTGGGCGGCTGTTTGAAAATGATTTTAGAAAACGGAAATACATTGGCAGTAATTGTAGCAGAAAGCGACTAGCAATCTCAAAAAAGTCTTGCGCGCATACCAGCAAATAGGTATAATTGCAGACCGTACCGCTAAGCGGTGCAGTTTCCTCCGTAGCTCAGTTGGTAGAGCGGGTGGCTGTTAACCACTAGGTCGGCGGTTCGAGCCCGTCCGGGGGAGTTCTAAAAGGCGATCCAGATTGATTTTGGGTCGCCTTTTTTGCTATAATCGGGTTTTGAATAACTGGCTTTTTTGACTAAACTCACATGATAGGTAACATTTATGTCATTTGATTCGAAAGATCCTAATGCACCTGATTTTTGCCCGCAGGACCTGTCAAGGCGACGGTTTATCAAATTTGGAATGAGCAGTTTCATAGGAGCTATTGCAATGAAACAAGCTCAGTTGATGACATTTGCACAGACTACACAGGCTGCGCCATTGGCTGAGCACTGCATCGTTATGTTCATGAATGGTGGCCCAAGCCAACTAGACACATTCGATCCTAAACCGAACACACCAAATGGTGGGCCCTTCAAAGCCGTTAGCACTAGTGTCCCTGGTTTGCAATTTGCTGAAACTTTGCCTTTGTTGGCTGAGCAAGCACACCATCTAGCCGTAATCCGATCCATGGTAACCAAAGAAGGAAATCACGAACGTGCCCGCTACTTGCTACATACGGGTTATGCACCTACTGGATCAGTCAAGCATCCAACCTTTGGTTCACTGGTTTCTCACCATTTGGGAAATGAATCCTTTGAACTCCCGCACTGCATAAACATAAATTCCCCTAGTTTTAACAGTGGTTTCCTGAATGCGTCGCATGACCCATTCGTAGTCAGTAACCCACTGGAACCAATCGATGATATCGAATATCCGGAACAGATGGACGCACACCGTTTTCAAAATCGTCTGAAGATGTTACAGGATTTAGAAAAGGATTTTCTACGTAATCGTTCTGGCAGAAGTACCGAAGCACACCAAGCCATTTACAAGAAGGCTGATAAGATGATCAATTCAGAGCGGAAAAAAGCTTTCGAATTACAGGAAGAGCCGGTGGCTCTTCGCCAGGCTTACGGCATGAATCAGTTTGGTCAAGGTTGTCTAATGGCCCGCAGGCTAGTCGAACGAGGCGTCAAGTTTGTCGAAATTTCATTGGATGGTTGGGATACTCATAACGATAATTTCACTCGCGTTGGTGATCTAATGCAGGTTGTTGACCCTGCATTTGCAAGCCTGATTAATGATTTGTCAGAACGCGAGCTTCTTGATAAAACATTGGTAATTTGGATGGGGGAGTTTGGCCGAACACCGAAAATCAACAAAGACGAAGGTCGAGACCACTTTCCCAACGGTTGGTCAATGGCACTAGCTGGTGGCGGTGTGCGAGGCGGACAAGTTATAGGACAAACGGACAATGAGGGGAAGGTCATATCGGGTCAAGTGTCGGTTCAAGATGTATTTGCTTCGCTTTGTTTTGCTCTTGGAATTGACCACAATCATGAAAATTACTCTCGGTCCGGTCGTCCTATCCGAGTGGTAAGCGAAGGTCAGTTGATTCAACCACTATTCGCTTAAACTGGCAATCAAAAATTAACTGGACAGGTCAAATTTTCCGTCTGGCTTGGTGCTTCTTGGGAACGTGTTGCCTAGCTTTGATCAGTTGCCGTCTGGTGAATCCAACACCTCCGGCAGAAACTGACTTGAGGGAGTCTCTACGTCAATACTCGGTAATTGCAGCATCTAATCCTCCAACTTCTTCAGAAGCTCAGCAAGCAAGGCTCAATGCTGCCCTACTTTATTATCATGAATTTAAAGAAGTCGAAAAGGCTCTGCAAATTTTCCAAAAGATCATTGATCTGCGGCCAATCTCTTCGCAAGCCGGTATCGCTCTGCTGGAGCTAGCTGAGCANCATTTNCAAGNACAAAATTACACTCANTCTCGCANTCAGTATCTTCAATTTTCTCTCGATTTCGCGAATCACTCACAAATAGCACGGGCGAAAAAACGGATTGCCGACTGCCTGTTTTACCAAAATTTATTTGATCAAGCATTAGATGCGTATCGAGACTATCAGCGNCGATTTGCCAGAACAGCAGAGGAAGCTGAGATTTTGTTACGCTTGGCAGAAATTTATCAGAATACTGATCAAACGATTTTGGCTCGACAGACTTATCTGCAGATATTGAGAGACTTCCCAGAGCNCAGGTTGGAAATTGAGCCAATACTAGCATCTCTAGGAGGAATAACCAAAGAGGGCAAGCAGAAAGTAATTTTAGATGCTCCGTTACAAATGACTGACGCTGACAGCCTTAGAAGGCAGACTTCGGAAGCTGGTGTTGGGCCCTTGTCTCGTCCTAATGCCCAGATAGAAATCAACAGTTGGCAAAATTCGACTGTTTTCAAACATAACGCTAGGACATTACTTGAAGAAAGTGGTATGCTAGAGGTCGGGGAAGTTAGGGATAGTTTAATTGGCAATGGAGTACTCCTAGATGACGTGGTAATGAATCTGGGTCAGCGGTTTTTCATGATTGGGGATCATTTAAAAGCTGGAGCTTGTTTGGAAAAAACAGTCGCTCTAGGTATCCAAAAGTCGGATGTTTACCTTCAGTTAGGGGTTTGTTATAAAAAAGCTGAAGCTTGGGATTTAGCTCGGCAAACTTTCGCTGAATTAGCGAAGGTTGATCCGGCGGCCATTCGATCACTAATTGATGACGCTGCAAGTAAACTAGATTCACAACCAGCTTATGCTAGAAAATCTCTACAGGTGCTAGTTGGCATTTCTAGATCAATTGATTTGGCGATTCAACAAATCCAACCTGNCCTAATCCTATTGAAAAAAAAATGAACGGCTGAAGGTATTTGGCCGTCTAAGTNANNTCTGGTCCNAACACGTCTGGCCGAGAGAGTGAAACTTGGAACGAACAGAATCCATTTTNGTCGCTGATNTTTGTGATGGAGATATGACGGCCTTAGCCATTTTAGTCGACCGACATAAAGATCTGGTGTATCGAGTGGCAATGCAAATCACTAAAAACTCTGATGATGCTAGTGATGTTCTGCAGGACGCTTTTCTAAAGGTTTACGACTCAATCAATGCTTTTCGGCAGGAATCTGCATTCGAAACTTGGCTCTATAGGATTGTGGTCAATCTATCGATTGATGCCGTCAAGAAGCGGAAGCGTCAACAAGAATCAATGGCTTCGTTATCCGAAGTTACTGATGTTCATCAAAATCCAGATATCCAGCAAGATCCGACTCGACAGGCAGAGAGAAATGAATTGCAAGAATGGGTAACGCAAGCTGTCAATAGCCTGTCAATTAAACACCGATCCGTTGTGATATTACATGAGTTAGAAGGGCTAAGTCATCCACAGATTGCCGACATTTTGGACTGTTCGGAGGGAACTGTTCGTTCTCGCTTGCACTATGCTAGAAAGAGGCTACGAGTTTTGTTAGCACCATATATTGACGTCAAAGGTAAGCAAGCAAAGAGTTTTAAACTGAGCAAAATTAAACAAGTTTGTGGTCAGTTATGTCTTTGAATTGTAGGCAAGTTCAAAGACAACTATCAGACTATGTTGACCAACAACTGACATTGCAGCGAAGGCTGGCTATCGACCAACATTTGGGGGGTTGCAATTTTTGCCAACATGCGTTAGAATCTCTAACCGAAACGCAGAAATTACTCCAGTATTACGTTACCCCAACGTTGCCAGACCCAGACCGGGTAATGGTTGATTTAAAAAGTCGGATAGAAAAAAGAGGCGTTGGTTCTGCTTGGCAACAGATATTAGGGCTAAATGCTGGGTGTCGAAGGACACCAATCGTAGTATTACGTTATACTGGTATGCTGATTGTTTTACTTTCGGTTTTGCTCTTTTTAAGAGGTTTAATGATGGGGCTGCCAACGGACTTGACGGTTGCTAACTTTGGTCCGGACGAAGTGTCGTCCGATACCGTTCCTTTTTCTCAACCAAACAGTGGCCGCCTGCTGTTTACTAAAGCCGATTATTCAGTAGAAAACCGGCGTTTTGAACGCTTAATATCTAAAACCTCTCACTCAGCTAAGCAGCAAATGTGGGGCTTGACAATTATTAGAGAGAATCGAGATCGTTTGCTGTTACCGTTTGACCAGTTTGACCTTTTTCTTGAAAAATCCAACATCGTCGATTTGAACGGTCGAGACTTTACCATTGATGGAAGGCAACCTCTGACAGTTCTACAGACTGATTTGACAATTAATTCTGAACAGGTCGGCGCTGATGCATCGGCCCTTTTTACGTTTTCTTATAGTACACCGCCACGGGGTCGAATGACTCGTATCAATCGCTTACCTGAGGTTGTTCGTGATATGGTGGTGCCGTTAAAACAAGACCTCATTCGTGATATCAATTTAAGTTTAAGTGGGCTTTAGAGCGTACTTAAAAGTTAGTTCCTCAACAAGGAGAATAAGATGAACAATAGGGTGTTAACCGCGTTGGCTGTTTTGGCCTTGGGCGTGGTGCTATTTTGGCCTTCTGGTAGCTCCAAGAAGGTTGAAAGCCTCTACAAAGAAGGCGAGGCACTATATGCCAAAAAAGACTACGAAGGTGCAATTGAAAAGTATAAAGAGGCGCTGGAAGAATCTAATAAACCAATGGTCAAGACAGAGGTCATTGATAAGGATTTTTATACTTTGGCGCAATTCAAGATTGCCGTCTGCTGGTCCAAGATGGCCGAAGATACAGGTGATCTAAACCATTACGAGGAGGCTACGCGCATTATCGAGGAAATTTTTCCCAATGCCGTTGTGCCTCGCCATATGGAAGGGTTGACTTACCTTTGGGCCAATGTTTTGTACAAACAAGAACAATACGAATTGTCTGAACCAAAATTCATGGAGCTAATCGAGAACTTCCCCAATAGCCAGTTTGTAGAAAATGCTTGGTATGCTATTGGCCAACTGAACTACAAATTACAGAGATTTGACGCCACACGTCAGGCTTTCAAGGAAGTATTGGATGGTTTTCCAAACTCTGAGTTCAAAGACGATTCACAACACCTGATTGCTCAATCGTTCTTGGATGAGGAAAACTATGAGCAAGCCTATCAAGAATTTGATAAATTGGCTACAGAAGAATTCAAGAACTATCCTGATCTTCAGGCAGAAGCAATGTATAAAGCATCTTACTGTACCAGCCAACTTAACCGATTTGAAGATGCTATTGGCCGTTATACTAACTTCATCACCAAGTTCCCCAACAGTAAGTACGTTACGGCAGCGTATTTTGATTCTGGAGCGATATACGCTCGACAGAAAGACTACGACAACGCACGAGTCAATTATGAGTTGGCGATTCAGAATACAGATGACAAGAATGTTCAGTCTGAAATTCAGACAGCTATAGGTCGTACTTATTTTGACGAGGGAGACTATAGTAACGCTATTGATGCATATCAAGTGTTATTGGATGAGTACCCTGAGAGTGTTTTCATTTCTGAAGCAAAGCTAGGTATCGCTGACAGTCATTTTCGATTGGAAAGTTGGACTGATGCCTCAACTGCTTATCAACGAATCTTAGATGAGCATGCAGATGAATCAGAGTTAACACCGTACGTCACATACCAGTTAGGTGAAACTTATTATAAACTGGCCACCAAGCAAAGAAACACCGGCGAGGAGGATCAGGCCACCCAGAACTTGGAAACAGCGTTAGGTTGGTATCAAAAAGCGGTCGACGAATTCCCTTCAGATCCAGTTGCCCCTCACGCTTTATACGGTGCCATTTGGACACTAAATGATTTAGGGCGAACAGAGGAATTAGAAAAAGTTGCTCGCGAGTTTATCGACAAAAACAAGGAAGACCCAGAACTAGACATCCTAGCGGCTGAGGTTCAGCTTAAGTTTGCTGACATGCAATTCAACGATTTCAAGCAATATCTGAAAGCTGCAGCAGAATATGCCAATTTGTGGACATTTATGGATCTCCCTAAATTTCACTTGATCAAGCTGGTTGGAAAGTTTCAGGAAGGTCGAGCTTACTACGAAGCATCAAAGCCTGCTGAAGATGATACTGACGGTGGATACGACCAAGAATTATTGGAGAAATCCGTGGTCGCCTATAATGCCGCCGTTGAGAAGTTTAAAGATGATGCTTTTCTAGGTGGTATTGAGGAGGGTCGATATGATGATTTTCCTGAAAGAATTGGTCAAGTAGAAGGTTGTCAACTCAATCAAGCCTTAGCTCACGAAAAATTAGAACAATGGCCCGAGGCTCGTGAGCTCTATATGGTGATTCGCGAAGATAGTGATAATTACCAGCGCGCGCAGTTATTGGTAGCTCAAAGTTACATTAACGAAGGTGACTCACAATCAGCTATTGCCCACTACGACAAAATCATGCCTAGCTTGGATGCTGATAATCAATCGCTGGCCGCGATTAAACTGGCTGATTTGTTGAGATCTGATGAACAGTACCAGAAAGCTGCTGTTCAGTACACTAAGGTCGTCGAGGGTAACCCAACAGGTGAATGGGCTGATGACGCTCAATACCTAGTTGGCCTCTGTTACTATCAAGCAGCTGATGGAGATGTAGCCGTTCTTGATCAGTCTATTAGTGCCTTCAATGATATGCTGTCTAATTATGGTGATAGTCCGAATTTAGTCGAAGCTTACTACGGACTGGTTTTGGCTTATCGGGATAAAGCTCAAGCTGGAGACGATACCCAGTGGGCGAATGTCACAGCTTTTGCAGATGAAGCTTATCAGAAATTCAGTGATTCTGACGAAGAAAAGATTCTGAAAGCGCTGAGTCATATCGACTTAGTAAAAGCCAGTGCAATCGAAAAACAAGGTATCGAATCCGAAGAGCAACGATCAGAATTGATGGCCAGTCTGCAAAGGATTGCGGATAATGAAGGGGCTCCTGTCGATTCTAGATCACGGGCCCAGCTGAAGATTGGGCATCTAGCCTATGGTGCGAATGATTATGATACCGCAATCGTCGAATACCAAAAATTGCAGCAGAATTATCCCACGGCTGATACCGACGTCTTGGTTAATGGACTGTATCAACTTGGTGTATGCTATTACCAACGCGGAAATAATGAAACTGACCCACAAGCTAAGCAGCTAGCATTCCAAAACGCGTCCTCAACAGCACAAAAAGTGTTAGATCAAGATGTTAGCCCTGAAAATAACATAAGTGCTGCGTATACTATTGGATTGGCTAAAGAGGCGCTTGGTGACAGTAACGGAGCCATTGCAGCTTATAATATCGCGACCTCTTTTTAGGGGCAAACCGATGATGCTGGTCGTATAGACCTAATCTTCCAATCTCACTCGCGATTAGCCGAACTGTATAGCAATACAGGCAAAGACGCACAGGCAGTTAGTGAGTATCAGTACATCATAGATAACACTGAAGACACTAATTTGAAGGGTAGTTCCTATTTTGCAATGGGATACGCTTTGGATGAAAAGTTAAAACAGTACGACGATGCTCTTTTAGCTTATCAAAATGCGGTCCAGACTACTGACAATCGTGTTCTGCAAGCACAAGCCTATTATCGAATTGGTTTGATTTATGAAGACCGAATGAATGATGGCGAGAATGGTTTGACTGCTTACAATACGCTGATCAATGACTATGGGAAAGAAAGCGACCAAAACATCCAATCGATGGTAGCTGACGCCCAACTTCGAAAGTCCGATCTGCTTAAACAATTGGGTCGTTTGGACGATGCTATCGCTGAAGCCGTAGAGGCATTACGCGTAGCCGAAAGTAACCCTTCAACACCGATGACCCAAAAGGTCTCGGCACAGTATAATATCGGTGGTCTCTACTTCGATAAAGCCAGGACCCTATTCTCTGATGTCCCGGGAACTGATCTGGCTCCTTATATTCAGGCTATGAGAGATTCAGGTGCAGCTTTCTCTGAAGTAGAAACCGTGGCTGGTGACCTCTCTAAGTTGGATAAAAGTCTGGTGCCCTACGCTCAGAATGCCTTATTCCAATCAGGCCAGATTTACTACTCGTTAGGATCTGCCTCTAAGAATAAGGAAGATCTAACAAACGCTATTGTTCCTCTACAGAAGTTTGTGTCTTACGCAGACAAAGGGGTATTCCCAACTTCGGCAGAATTGAGCAATGCTGTTCAAACCTCTTTGGTTTATGTTAGTACTGCTCAGTTTGAGTTAGGACGTGTCCAGTTAGGTGAAGACGAGGGTATTTCTGATGCAGTCCAAGGTTACTTTGCTGACTCGGCAGTTACTTTCCAGTCTTTAGCAAAACGGTTCCCGTCAGCTAAAGATGCTCCTACTTGGCAGTTCCAAGCTGGTGATGCATACTACGCTTCCAATCAGTATGAAAAGGCTGTTGGTGAATATGAGAAAGTATATAAAAACTTCCCTAAATCAGCAACAGCACCGGAAGCCGTCTATGCCATTTCGACCTGCTACTCGTATTTGGCTGAAGTCGCTAAAAATGATGAGAATGAGGCTGAAAACGAAAAATGGCTGGGTAAATTGTTTGATACCAACCAGATTTTGGCTGATAGCTATCCAACGACTCCCTACGCAGCCAATGCGTTTGTGAATTTAGGTAATAAATTCTACAACCAAGGGTCAGCGCCGGATATTGAAGCCTCGGAACGTATTAGTCTTTATTCTCAAGCAATAGAGAGATANGCTCAAGCGTTGAAGGTTCCTGGCATTAGCCAAGAAACCAAGACAGATGCAGATATGTATTTACGTGAGACCCAAACAGCTTTGGCTTATTATGAATACAAAAATGCTGAAACTGTATTGAACCGAGCGAGAACGGCNCTAACAGACGAAATCCCTGATAAGACCAACGAAGCAATCATGGCTTATCAGGCGATTATCGATAAATACCCAAAAACCAAGTATGCTGACTTGTCATTTCTGCAGATTGCTGATTCCTATCTACTGATTGCGGATAGTAGTAAGGGTGCAGAAGCACAAGAAAAGTACCAAAAAGCTATTAAAGCGTATGATGAGTTATGGACCAAGTATCAAACTGCCCCACCCAGCGATGCGCAAGTTTCGCAAGCAGTTAAACGGGCCCAGCAACAAATTGGTGTTATCAGCAACTATTTGACCGATCAGAAGAAGAGAGGTCAATAGATAGTATCTCCACGTTTTCGACTACTTATCGAAAACACAATCATAAAAAGGCGTTTGGAATCAATTACGATTTCAGGCGCCTTTTTCTATGATCAATTAACTTAATCGTATTATGTTAATTAGAATCGTCAATAATTTATCTCTAAATTAATATCCATCTATCGTTAAATGAGGGACGTACTATGTCAATAAAAATTGGAATGATTCACTATAATTTTGCCGGTACAATCGACGATTTCTTGGCATATTGTAGCAAGACCGGATTTGAATATCTTGAGTTGCAAGCTGGCTCTATAGCTGGTGATAATCTAGAAAAGGCCGCAGAAGAACTAAGAAGAAAAGTTGACAACCATAACCTNAAAGTTACGGCGTTTGCGGTAGGTAATGATTTTGTAGTCCTAGACCCTGAAGAAATCAAAAACCAAGTCGATCGAACGGAAAGAATGGCGAACCTNGCCAATATTTTNGGGGCAAAAACACTGAGAATGGAAGGTGGNNCACCCAAAGATACTGTGCCGGAAACTCAGTGGGTNGAAGCGATGGCAAATTGTCTTGAGTTATGTGTTGAACAATTTGCTGCGCGCGACCAAGTTAAGCTGGCAGTTGACAATCATGGTGTGGTCACTAACGATGGAGACCTGATGCTAGAGCTTATTCAGCGAGTCAATTCACCTTGGGTTGGTACTTGCCTAGATACGATGAACTACCGTTGGTTCGGTCATGAGTTGGAGACTGTGGGCCGATATTACGAAATCNTGGCCCCTCATGTGTTACACCTACACTTGAAGGATGGAAGGGGTAGCCGTGGGAACTATCAAGGTGAAGCTNTAGGTGAGGGTGAAATTGATTTAAAAAAAGCCGTTGAGTNTTTGAAGAAAGCTGAATATGACGGGGTTTGGACGTGTGAATACGAGGGACGAGAAAATGACGGTACTGGCCAAACAAAATCCTATAATTGGATGATTAATCATCTGTAGAATTATAAGTGTATCGCCAATGAAACGAAAAACATATTTGTATAGTAGCCTGATAGTTTTAGGAGTTTTATGCCAGTTCACTCCGACCCCAGTTCAAAGCCAAACCAAACAACACATTACACAACTAAATCACAAAGAGGCTGCTAACCGCCTATACGGAGCTTATGCNCTAGGTCTAATTGGAANCGAATCGGCAGTTCGACCTCTGATCCAACTCTTGAAAGATAATGATGCAAATGTTCGCTTAGCTNCCATTGANGCTCTAGGAGCAATTGGTTCCGAAAANGCTTTGGATCAACTGAAGTTACTATTATCCAGCTCAGAATCATCNACTCGAGCACATGCCGCCAATGCGGTGGTGAAAATCGTTTCACCACAAGAGGCTGACCAATATCAAATCACCCGTTACCAAACTGACTTAAACGACAAATCACATTNAGTAAGGAAGAAGGCAGTTGAGGAGCTTTTGAAGCTTGACCGTNCGAATGATGTTCGCTANCAAAGGACCAAAGCGCTATCCGACCTGGAGGATCCAGCTGTTTCCGTCCGGGTTGCTGGTTGCCAATCTCTAGGCGAAATTGGTAGCCAAAAGTCGGTTTTAGCTTTGACCCAGCTTTTGTCAGATTCAGTCCCAACAGTTCGAGTCGCCAGTCTAGAAGCTATCGGTTCACTAATCCAGCAGTCAGACGAACAAACAATTGAATCAGCGATGTCGATTTTACTATCAACGCTGTCAGACCCTGATTTAATGGTTCAGCAGCAAGCAGGTAAGATTTTTGTCTCCATTGGTTTGCCAGCAGCGAGTCGAGTACTAGAGTCTTCAGTGATGACTGATGGCAGGCGAGTTAACCCAATTGCCGTCGGTGTGTTAGTACAAATGGGAGTGCCTATTATCGAAGTTCTAACAGGCAAATTGGATGNAGATGATGAAATGCTNAGAAATGTGGCACTTCAAGTGTTAGAAATAATNCAACCTGATCAGAGTTCAAATCACCAAATNTTGAAAAGCCAAGCCGACTTGAAGGACCAAGATGCCGACATAAGAGTAAAGGGTCTTAAACAAATCGGGTTATCCGGTACATTAGTAGACGGTGTCATTGACAGTTTGAATGACCCGGAAGCCAAAGTTCGACAGCAAGCAACCANCNCTATCGGGCAAATTGGTGATTCCGTGATGCCAGAACTTTTGCCTCTGCTGAGCAGTAGTAATGGGTCAGTTCGTTGGCATGCTATAGTTGCTGTTGGCTTAATGGCTGAGCAGCTAGAATCAGACGCACGACTGCAAGTAGCAGTTGACCCTTTGCTAGATTCACTCAGCAATGCTGATCGCTCAATTAGAGAGGTTGCCTTGACTTCTTTNAAAAAAATTGGCAGTTCAGCATTGGNTCAAGTTACCATCCGGTTGCAGGCTCGTGATCCTATAACGCGGGCTCTAGCCGCAGATATTGCAATTGATCTGGCTCCAGAACAGGCTGACTCGATTCGTCTGTCTCGTTACATTGGCGACCTAAAAGATCAAGATTCAACTATTCAAAGCCANGCATTATCGGCAATCCGACAGCTAAATAGTAGTAAAGTTATACAAGAAAATGCGAATGTCTTGGTCAACCAACATCTGATTGTTTTTGCTACTGACAGTAATTCGGCNTTAGAATTACGCCAGAATGCTTTANTNACTTTGGCTAAAGTCGCTGAAATTTGTAGNGATTCNTCATTCTTAGAGCCTTTAATAGATACATTATTGATCTTGTTAGAGANTNAGGATTTGCAATTAGAGGCTGCTAAAGTTTTGAGCCAAGTTGGTAAGCCTGCTGTTAAACCTCTCATTAATCGATTAGCTGGACAGGATGGTCAAGTCAGGTCAGCTATCACCAAGACGCTAATCGCAATTGGTCAGCCGGCCGTTGCTAATCTAACGGCGGCTTTATCGAACTCTAGCCATCAAGTTCGTCGTAATGCTTCCATTGCCTTNGGGCAGATTGATCCAGATCATGCTGACGAATTTGAAACCCGGCGATACATCAACGATTTACAGGACGAAAATAGTCAGGTTCGGATTAACGGGGCCAAACTGTTAAAAGTATATGGGAATCAAAATTCGGTCAAGCCTTTGTTGNTGGGGTTAGCTGATAGTAATTATCAAGTGCGGTTACATTCAGCCAAAGCATTGGCTGAGATAGGAGATAAGAAGGTAATTGATCATCTAGATCAGGCCAGAAAANGAAAAGAAGAAATTAAAGNGGTCAAAGCAGCACTGAAAGATGCAATTGACCANCTCAAAGAGTTACCCTGAAATCGTTAATCGTATGTCGAAGATCTTAGGTNTGAGCTGTNATNAAAAATGTAAATGATCAAATTNTTGGATGATAGGAAAGGGCAATCGATTAAAAATTGCCCTTAATTTATTGATTTCTTGGATCAAACTAAGACGTCAACCCGTGTTCCATTAGGTAAGCTATCACCTGTTCTGTACAGCCAGCTACGTCNAGTTCATTNGTGTTAACAACTAGTTCCGGGCTTTGGGGNGCTTCGTAGGGTGCATCTATACCGGTAAACCCTTTGAGNTCGCCAGCTCGTGCTTTCTTGTATAAGCCTTTCGGATCGCGATTTTCGCATACTTCCAGAGGGCAATCAACGAAAACTTCGATAAACCGGTCAGGCNNCATAATANCTCGGACGGCATCTCGGTCTTGTCGGTAGGGAGAGATGAAGGCCGTAGTAGTGATCAAGCCCGCATCAGCAAAAAGTTTTGCCACTTCACCGATACGCCGGATATTTTCTTGTCGGTCTTCAGGCGAAAAGCCCAAATTTTTGTTTAAACCGTGTCGAATATTGTCTCCGTCGAGGACATAGGTGATCCGACCTGATTGGTGCAGATGAGCTGCAACCTGATTAGCAACAGTTGATTTTCCTGACCCTGAGAGTCCGGTGAACCAGATAACGCACCCCTTCTGTTTAAGTAATTCTTCTCTGGCNGCTTGGTCAATTTCTGATTGGTGCCATGTGATGTTGGTTGATTTTTGCTCAGCCAATATAATTTCCTACCTTTCAGTTCTNTCTCGTAAATATAGGTTCCAATTCTAGCAAATACGAGGGNANAATTGCAAAACAGTAAAATACCTTTTCAATTACGGTTATTTCTTCTATAATTCGAATCGATAGATTTGTGAGGTATTCTACAGATGAGTTCATCCCTAGAAACCATTGTTTTTTCAGATAATTTTGATGGTGGTTTAGATGATANTTGGTCTTGGTTAAGAGAAGACGAAAAAAACTGGCGCCTAGCCGATGGTGGCTTAGAAATTATGGTCGAACCGGGTCTGGCAGACACGGTAAAAAATGCCTTGGTCTGTCCTGCGCCTGATCGTAGCCAAGGGACATTTGCCATTGAGGTTACGGTCTATAATCATACACTGCCAACCCAACAGTATGAGCAAGCNGGGATCACCTGGTATAACGACGGTAAACCTGTTTTCAAAGAAGTAAAAGAGTTGATTGATGGAGACTTGTACATCATACCTGGCAAGCAGCCCATGTCAACAAAAAGCGTTCGCCTGAGATTGATTGTCACGGCCAACTCTTGGGAAGCAACCTACCAGCCGGAAGGAGAGTCGGAATTCAAAGTGGCAGCCACTGGGGAACTTCCTCCTCCACAAAACGACCAAGTTAGCATCCAGTGCTACCATGGCCCAGAAGGAGGTGAACATTGGATACGATTCGAGGACTTCTGTATCAAAAAAATTAGCTAAGCAAAACAAACAGGTAGTACCGGCAAACGGTGGTCGGTACTACCGCAGATTAGTGGCTGTCTGTCTGTTTCTATGATTTAAGGTTGGTCATTGATTAGGTTAAGTANCTAACCAACAAAAANGATAATTTAATATTGAATACNTGGGAGATCAGTTTTNCTACGAAGCTTGTTTNGCTTTAGCTCTTCGTTTTTGACGCTGTCGAATTTGGGTTCGACGTCGTTTGCGACCGCTTTTAGATCGGGCCATCCAGTTGCCTCCTTTTTGAATTTCTAGTTTGCGATTTGATGATTAGTAGTATTATCCAGTATTTTAGCTAAGAAAAATATTTTTTCCCCACATAATTTTTCCATCATCTGTATGCTATCGTTCAAGTTATCCATCGACGACGAATGTAGACAGAGCCGATCTCGGCTTATTTCTAAGTAGAGCTCTGAATCTTGGCAGATAAACTTACGGAATTTAGATTTAGGATCTTCAACTTGAAAGAAATTATCTTCTTTCTGAATGGTCGATGCTACNTGTGGCGCATCAAAATTCTTAAATAGTGCTTTGGCTGGTAAGGTGAGCAAATCAATCTCAGTTAGATTAGNCTTTGGTTTCTGATTATAGTACTTAGATTCGAACGCTTGCTCATCACCTACAAAATCNGCCAACATCTGGTTGGCTTNCAATAATTCAAATAACAATCCACAGAAAGTAAACCGATACTTTTCATTGTCGAGTTCCAAGATTAATTGATCTAAGGATACAAAAGCTAAGCGTAAAACAAGTGGATGATCTAACAAAGCTTTTTGGTCAGAAATACTGATTAGCGATCGTGTGACTAGGGCGACCTCTGAACTCTTTGCTCGACCAACCATTTTCAGTCGCGTTTCACAAGCTTTGAGTGAACGAACAATTTGGTCAATAAACTCATCGGTTAACAGTTGACTTAGTAGGTCGGTAGTGAAATAGGTAACCAAACCAGATAATTGATCGGTGGAACAATGGACCGTTATACGCTCATTAAGCTGGCAATTAGGATTCTGATCGATAAAATCAACCAAACTAACTTGCATTTGGTCAAGATCGAATACAAGCTTTGCTAACTCAGGTTCTTTAGCTAGCAAAGTACTCTGAAAAACCTGGTCCTCTATCAGATCAGAGCTCTCTCTCTCTTCTTTAGACTGATTGTATTTGCGCAAAGAGAATAACTTGCGACGTTTTTTTTCTTTACGAGCTGAACGTTGCTTTCTATTTTTGCTTGGCATTACTAGCTTCNTCCATCACAGGTCGGAAGTATACACAATCNTNATNANGTTGTCAACGAANCNNGATNATNACTACTCCCTATATCTCACCATTTTCTTGTGCAGGATTTGGTGCTACTAATTCTCTGGTTACCTTCCGGCTAAAATCACGCCAAAAGCTTTTAACTTCTAAGCTATTTGGTGGTTAAGAAGGTTGACATTTACCTTTCATTGTTGCTATGATTGACAAACTTTCGTAAGCAGTTCCTGTGTCCTTCTAAATTTAGGCGTTTTCAGCTCTCCCATGGCCCGTTCCAGAGGTG
>PAYP01000041.1 GCA_002714785.1 Candidatus Poribacteria bacterium
CTCAGAAAATTTACTGGTTTCTGAATGGAAAATTAGTTGCCAGTCATGAGCCCACCCAAAAAGTATTTATCCTTCCAAAGGTAGGTAGACATAATCTCGTTTGTGTCGATGACGAAGGCCGTTCAACTAGTCAAAAGTTACATGTCTTGAACTAATCGGTGGTGTTAGGTTAAGCTGTTAAGTAATTAACTGAGAGCGTTCGGTCAATATAAGGAAAGGTAGACATAAAATGAATCAGATTCGAATATCACATTTTGCGTTTTTTTTCCTATCCGTCACTCTGATATCCTGCAAACAGTTTTTACAACCTCAGTCTTGGAGCCAAAACTACGCTCAAATGGAAGGTACTGCTGCAAATCATGCTTCTATTATCGATGGAAATTATGAAACAGGTAGTAATGCTGAGTTGGTGAATCAGGGTGGGTCTGATATAGTAGTTATTTTACCAGTTCAAAAGTGGATCAGCAAAGTTGTCATTTTTAGTCAACAACTTAATGACCCAAAATTCAAAGGGAAAAAGTGTAACTTGTACATCAAGAAAGGCACAAAATGGAACGAAGTAAAGCTATTTCCGATTCAAGGCTTCAGAACTGAGGTGAGACTACCAGCAATAGAAACTAGTCAGCTACGAATTCGAGTGCCTAACCGACTTGGTTTTCGCCAAATGTCTCGTATTGTGAATAAACAGGGTGATGTTCATAACCAGAAATTATATGATCCTATCCCTCCCAGAATCGAGGAAATTGAAATTTATGGTCCCATTGATACAGTGGAATGATATTTTTTTGCTCCGAAAACGGGCAGTCAAAAAAGACTATCAATTTTGACCTACGTTGGGCTAGTAAGTGTAATGGAAAGCTCCCATTATTTGGGATAAAAATAGGCATCCATCTACTTTCACAGGCGTTTAACCAACTATATATGATTTTTAAAGAGGCGTTCTCGTAGATATGATAAAAAGTTATTTTGCAACGGGTTAATGACCATTAATAGAAACAATTGAGCCAAAATTGACTTGCCCCAGAATTAAGATTGTCCTAATTTGGAAATTCAGTAACTTACCTTTTACACATAGAACAATCTTACTGGGAATTGACGAATCAATAAGAGATGAAATCTAAAATTGGTATACTGAAAATAATTATCGATTATGTCTTCGATTAAGCAAAAATTGTATTTGATATCATATTTGGCGTCTAATCATTTGAAGTAAATCGTCAATTCTTTATGTACATAAGGGAGTCAACCAAAAATTCCGTTAAAATCATAATAGAATTTTTTCAAAACTTGATCAGGAAATTTAAAGACCGAATACTTGGTATTCATTCCCCATAAAAACCCGGAGTAAGAGCTATGCAGTACACACAAGAGAATTTATTTATTCCACCTCTCGCTGATTCGAATGACAATGATCTAATCCTCTCCATAACACCGGAAAGTGCTGGTTGGGAGTTAATCTCCTTCCAAGTTAGACGACTAAACGAAGGACAAAGCTGGTCCTTTTGTAGTGGTGAAAATGAATTAGCAATCGTTAATTTAAGTGGTTCCTATTCAATTAAATCGAATTTTGGGAATTGGACTAATTTCGGTGGCAGACTGAATGTGTTTGCAGGAGCGGGGTCGGCTCTCTACTTACCAAGAGGAAGTGATTTTACTATTATGGCTGAAACAACTGGAGAATATGCATTAGCTTGGGTTCCAACCGATCAGGATAACGATGCGTGGTTGATTACACCCGATCAAGTTTCAAGCTCTATTCGAGGTGGTGACAACGTTAGCCGCCAGATCAATGATTTATTACCACCAGGTTCTCCTGTCCATCGCCTCGTGTTAGTTGAAGTCTATACTCCTAGTGGTAACTGGAGTAGTTACCCACCACATAAGCATGATGTACATATTGAAGATGATGATGGTAATTTAATAGAAGCTGACCTCGAAGAAGTTTATTTCTATAAGATTGACCAAACCGACGGCTATGCTTACCAGCGAGTTTACACTGACAAGCACTCTCCTCTTCATCAAGCAGGTCAACCGATTGATTCGCTTATGAAAGCAGTCGAAAATTCTGCTATTCTGGTTCCAGAAGGATATCATCCAGTTGTCAGTGCTCCAGGCTATACGACCTACTACTTGAACGTGTTGGCTGGATCAGCACAAAGCTTAGCCAATCAAGATGACCCTAACTATAGTTGGGTCAAAGAATCTTACCAGAATGTTGACGAACGGTTACCTTTGTACCCCATCAATAAATAGGAGTAACTGATGACTGATCTTGCTGACCGAACATACGACTCTCTTCATATGGGCCGTTCATCGATTGATTTATACGCTAATGATGTGGGAGCAGAATTTGTAGATATTGAAAGCTTTGCCGCGTACGTGGGTGGATCTCCCACAAATACCAGTGTTGGTGTGAAACGATTAGGTTTACAAACTGGAGTCTTAACAGGGCTAGGAGAAGATCCAGTCGGAGATTTTATTCTCAATTTCCTCGAAAAAGAGGGGGTTGAAACCGGATACTGTCCTCGCAAGCCGGGGCACCGGACCAGTGCTGTAGTTTTGGGGATTCAGCCGCCAGACCGATTTCCGTTAGTATATTATCGGGATAACTGTGCAGATATTGAGTTGACTATAGACGATGTATTAAAACTACCGGTTGAGGACAGTCGAGTTTTCCAATTTGCCGGTACTAATCTGTATCAAGACCCTTGCCGTAGTGCAACTTTTTTAGCTGCCGAAAAAGCAAAGCAGAGTAATACTAAAGTAATATTAGACATCGATTTTCGCCCTGATCAGTGGCATGACCCTCGAGCTTTTGGTGTGGCAATTCGATCAATTCTGAGATTAGTTGACATAGTCATTGGTACTGAAGACGAAATAAATGCAACAATGTTAACTGATCCTAATCAGATAGAATTAACTCACTCACAAGTTTCAGATACTAAAGTGCATGGTGATGTAGAGTCTGCAATTGATCTAATGCTAACACTAGGGCCAGAAGTCATTTTGCACAAAAGAGGTATAGAAGGGGTAAAAATTCACCTACCAAGTCAGGTTATTGATGCCCCTGGCTTTCCGGTTGATGTCCACAATATACTAGGTGCTGGCGATGCTTTTGGAGCTGGTTTTATAGCTGGCTATGCGAAAGGCTGGGATTGGTACAAAGCAGCCCGACTCGGTAATGCTTGTGGAGCAATAGTGGTAACCAAGCACGGCTGCGCGAACTTCATGCCAACCTACGACCAAGTCATTGAATTCGTTGATCAGCATGGTGGTTGGTAATTAATATTTTTGATGTCGACTTCTATGAAAAAGCTAGTACTAATTGGAGATTCGATTCGGATGGGTTACGAAAACGAGGTCAAGAAGTTACTCGCTGATAAAGTGGAAATCTTTGCTCCAGTCGAAAATGGTGGAAATAGCCGAAGGGTCAAATCAAAGCTAGATGAGTGGGTCATCGACCAATCACCGGATATCCTGCATATTAACTGTGGCCTACATGATATTAAGCGCGAGTTTAGTTCTGGAGAAGTTGCAGTTTCTTTGTCAGAATATAAGACCAACTTACAGTATATCCTGACTGCTGTTTCTTCAAAGGTAGAAACCGTTATTTGGGCCACNACCACTCCTGTGAATTCAGAATGGCATCGAAAAAATAAAGGATTTGACAGGTTCTCAACCGACGTTTCGGACTATAANCAAGTTGCTGTTTCTNTGTCTGATGACCTCGGCGTTCATATTAACGACCTCCATCAGCTGATTATGAATATTGGAGTGANTGAATGTTTATTGTCAGATGGAGTGCATTTTAATCAGTCAGGTTCAGCACATCTCGGTCAAGCCGTCGCCAAAGCTATCCAGTCTCACCTAAACTTGAAGGGATGATGAGCGGATAGGTTAGTCTAGATGTAAATTAATCTAAAATNAGGATACCAGACTTTTGCTATTCAAGGGTGAGTAAAAGTGGATAGTTTTNTATTACGACAGTTAGTGTACGAGTACCAGAAGTTGGTAGGTAGTACTATTCGGCACGTTCAACAATTGAATTCTGATACTATTACCTTAAAAATTTCTCCAGATTTGACAAAAGTTGAACGATCATCTTCAACTACCATTCACCTACTGTTTTCGGTACATGCCGTTCATGCCCGGACTCACTTGCTGGATGAACGCCGACCGGTTGGNCAAAGACAATCTCATTTTGCTGATTTTCTGTTTCGTCATTTGTCAAGAGGTGTGATTAGCAGCATTGANCAGGTTGGTTGGGACCGAATCATCAAAATTACGGTTCAACCGTACAGCGAAATTNTATCGATTTCACCAAAGATATTAATTGCTGAGTTGATGGGTAAACATAGTAATATTATTTTGGTAGATCAATCTAACGGGAAGATTTTGGAAAGTATCAAGCACATCGATGACTCAATGAGCCGAATACGCACTGTTGAACCTGGGGAGACATATAAACTTCCACCCCAGATTGACAAAGCTAATCCCTTTGACCTCGATTTTCAGAAATGGTTTGATATATTTGGTGATTCTATTCCATCTTGGCGATCTTTAATGCAATCTATTGACGGAATCACTCCAACCCTTGCAAANGAGATTTTTTATCGTGCCAACAAAAAAAACAATCAATCCAAATTGGCTGACACTAATACAGAGACTGTTTGGTTAGCATTTGATCAAGTTAGGTTGGAATGGTTGAGCNCAACAAAACAACCGCAAATAATTTCCAATAGTGAAANAAGTATTGTCACGACCATACCTCTACAACAGTTAGAAGATGCTACAGGCCAGTTGTTTGACACGATTAGTGAAGCNGTGTACTCCCACTACAAGNAGATTGAACGACAGGAAATCAAACAACGTCAAANACAGGCTATACTGCAAGCAGTAAAAAANCACCAAAAATCAGTAGAGCGAAAGTTATACCAACTAAGGGCTGATTGGAAAAATGCGGAGAATGCTGATCAATTCTGCAAGCAGGGTGAATTATTGACAGCCAATTTACATAAAATCAAATCAGGGCAGAAGAAAGTTGAGGTAATTGACTACTACGATCCGGACTTGAAAACGCAAGTCTTAGAGTTGAAGCCAGAATTAAGTCCTGCTCAAAATGCACAACACTTGTTTAAACTTTATAACAAGGCTAAAAGAGGAAAAACGNTTATTCAACAGTTGATCGCAGATAATGAAGCGGAATTAGAGATCGTAGNATATTATCAACTTGAGGTTGAATCAGCCAAAACGATAGACGAACTACTTTCTATTAGAGAACAGTTAGCAAGTCGAGGTTGGATAAGTGATAAACAAAAATCAAAAAAGCGGAATCCAACGACCACTTTCCGGAGATACACTTCACCTGAGGGATTCCAAATTTATGTTGGTCGAAATAATTTGGAAAATGACCTTCTACTNAGAAAAGTCGCCAAAAGTGATGATATGTGGCTACACGCTCGACAAATAAATGGTTCTCACGTTATTATTCGTAACCCGGAGCGCAAGCCGGGAATTCCAATGCCGACTCTACTGATGGCAGCACAATTAGCTGCTGCAAACTGTAAGGCCAAGCATTCAAGNCACGTNCCTATTGATTATACATGGTTCAAATACGTAACAAAACGACGTGGTATAGGTTTTGTTCACTATACTCACCAAAAAACCTTAAATGTNGAGCCTAGATCTCCTCAAAGTTCATCTTGATTCGGTTACCACAGTTTGCTAAACTGACATCGGTTTTGGTAAATAATAGCTAATCAAAATTTGGAGAAATAGTTGGAAAGATTATTGTTTTTCTGGNCTGTTGCTTTTGGATTACTTCTAACATTGACCCTATTTGTGTGTCTATTTCCAGCTGTTGCTACTCATGAAAGTAATGAAAAACATCAGGAANATTTAAAAAGTCCNTTTCGAGAGAAGTGTGCTGACTGTCATGCCGACGAAATTGCCTACCAGGAATGGCATACTTCCAATCATAAACACGCTTTGGTAAACTTGATTGAAGGCAAGTATGANACAAAAGATTCCTGTCTAGGATGTCATTCCGCCGGCTATACAAAATTCAGNAGTGGCGAATGGGGTAGTCAACACGGAAAGTTAACTCTCGAAACAGCAGTAAATGCTGTTTCTTGCTCNTCTTGTCATCTGCATAGTAGCAAACGCGAAAACTATCTGACCAAAAATCCGAAGACACTTTGTACTTCTTGTCATAAAATGGATTGTGGTTGTGCAGGAGCCGGGGTCGTTCATCAGTCTCAGTCAGAGATGTTTATGGGGCGATTGGGAGCTGGTGTTAAAACAATGCCAGCAAAACATGCAAAGATTATGAAAAAAAGGTGTATCTACTGCCACATGGCAAAAGACGATACTAAAACGGTCNCCAAACACGGAGGCCATACTTTCAAAGCTGATTATTCGACATGTTCCCGATGCCACGAAAATATGGATACNAAAATCAAACAATATAAAACTGATATTAGAAGAAAAATGGCTGAAGTCAAAACCATACTTGATTCTGCTACTAATCTAGAATCAAAAGCATACAAAGATGCAAAATTGAATTATGATATGGTAAACGGAGATGCTGGATTTGGGATGCACAATCCTCTGTATGCTCAGGCTCTTCTTGACTATGCGCTAACTTTAGAATCTGAAATCGTTAAATGAATCAAGAATCTCGTCCCCGAGTAGCTGTGGTCGGTAGTTTTATGATGGATTTGGTTGTTCAATGCAATCATTTACCTCTTGGAGGTCAGACCGTAGTTGGTCAAGATTTCGTTACTTTCGTGGGTGGAAAGGGGTCCAATCAAGCAATTGCTGCCGCCCGCTTGGGAGCTGATGTGTCGATGATCGGCCGTTTAGGGGCAGATNGTTTTGGAGATGAACTGCTNAAAAACTTGTTGGCTGAAGGTGTTAATNGTCANTTTGTAGTCAGAGATACTGAAATGGGAACTGGAGTCGCAATGATTACCGTGGATAAAAATGGTAATAACACTATCGTGGCCGTTCCGAAAGCAAATATGAGTCTCAACCCAGACAATATTGACCAAGCCGAATCAGAAATAGCTGCGGCCGATATTTTATTGTTACAACTAGAGGTGAATTTATTAGCCGTTCAACGAGCGGCNGAAATCGCAAAAGCAAACGACGTTCCAGTGTTACTCAATCCTGCGCCAGCCCATCAAATACCAGTAGAATTAATGAATTTAGTCGATATAATCGTACCTAATGAAACTGAAACTGAATTTCTGACAGGCTGTCGTTTGACTGATATGGAAACAATTAAATCAGCAGCTAGACATTTACTGGCAGAATCGGCACCTACCGTCATTTTAACCTTGGGGGATCAAGGAGCACTATTAGCAACAGCAGAAGATATTCAGCTGTTTCCATCTTATTCAGTCAAAGCCGTCGATNCAACTGCTGCTGGTGATGCTTTTTGCGGCACCTTAGCTGTCAGTATTGCTCGTGGAGACAGTTGGGAATCGGCTGTTAACTTTGCCAATGCAGCTGGAGCCTTGACTGTAACTAAGCTCGGTGCTGCACCATCAATCCCCATGCGNGANCAAGTCATCGAACTGATAGAAAGAAATAGAAATTAATCAAATTNCAGTCAACCTCGAATTTCAGCTNGCTANTGNGGGGTCGTGTATTTCTGGTCNATAAATTGGTAGAGTAAAGTAGAAACTAGACCCCTTTCCAACCTCGCTTTCTACCCAGACAGCCCCTCCATGTTGAAGGCATATGTGCTTACAAATCGATAAACCAAGACCGGTACCAGAGANACTCNGGTTTCGAGCCTTGTCTACACGATAGAATCTTTCAAAAACCCTCGGAATAGCTGCTTTAGGAATTCCAACCCCGTTATCGTTTACTACACATTGGACCATGTTGTCGTCAATTTTTGCGCTAACGGAAATTACGTTTCCTCTCTCGGTGTATTTTATAGCATTATCCACCAGATTGACAAAAATTTGACGAATCAGCTTTGGGTCAACGAAAACAACTGGTAATTCCTGTGGCATCGACCATTCCAGTTTTAGCTCTTCATCTTCAATAATAGGAGNAAATATATCAATCAATGGTTGATAGAAATCATCTAGAAAACATGGCTCTTGCTCCAACAGAGCAGTTCCAGATTCAAGGCGAGCAAGCCTGAGAAGATCGGAAACAAGCAAAGCCATTTGCCCTGACTGTTGAAGAATTTTCTCAACAAATTGTTTTTGTTGGCTTTCTAATCTAGTATCTAANAGAATCTCTGAGTATCCTTCAATAGTCGTTAATGGAGTCCTTAATTCATGNGATACGTTGACTACAAAATCGCTCCTCATTCTTTCCAATAGTCGTAATTGGGAAACATCGAAAAATAATATTAGGGATTCATTTTTAGTTNTCAAAGGTACGACTGTAACTTGAGTTTCTCTAGCTTCCATGGGATCTAACTTCAATTCGTCCGTAGCCGACTTTCTGTCTACATTCACCATTNGGAATAAATTGTATAGCTGGGGATTCCGATTAGCTTCAATTAGGCTTTGACCGATTGACTGATCCGATAAATTTAGTAATCGTTGGGCTGCCGAATTCGCATAGATAATCTCAGACTGATCATTGACCATTAGAACCCCTTCATTCATGCTTGATAGAATCGTCTCTAGCCGGTTACGTTCTTGATNAGATGTTTGTAGTTGTTCTTGAACTTGATCTACCATCTGGTTAAAGAATCGAGTAAAGTCCGCTAGATCTTTTCCGGGTGGAATCTCCACCCTGGACTNGANGTTACCACGGGCAATTTCGTCAGCAGTTTCTCGTACCTTCTGCAGCGGTGAGGTTATAGCTTGAGCTGAAATAGTAGCTAAGACAATGGCTATGAATAATCCAANAAACGCCGATAANAAGATATTCTTTTTGATTTCTACTGTCNTTTCCTTTATTGATTCTACATCCATAGCAACTCGACAAATACCGATCGNATTACTGTCACGCTCTATTAATAAAGCANAATAGCGAAGATCTCTTTTTAAAGTNTCGCTAAATCTTTCACTAGTTCCATATCCTTCAGCAATCGCCTCCATAATTTCTGGACGTTTACTATGGTCATCCATATCCTCTAAGTTCTNTCCGTTTTGTTTACTATCGCCCCAAACCTTACCTTCTAAATCGATAAAGGTAAATCGATTACCTGACTGACTAGTTTGCAGTCTATCAACGTAACGATCGATTTGCTGATAGGTATAGTCCGCGACATCCGGCAAGGCGTAAGATAAAAAATTGCGACCCATTTCGGCTTGACTTAGTAGTTGGGTATCAATGTTTTTTGAAAGTAGATCGGTTAGGGAGAAATCTAGGAAAAGGTATATTCCCAATAAGACCAAGAAAATAATAACAACATGGCTTAGGAACAATCTTAATCTAATACTCATATGCTATCGCTGCAGATCAGACGGGCATAAAATATCATAAAAAATTGCCAAACACCAAGGGTTATTGACCGAAGACTCCTGGGTTCAAACCGAATGATACAGTTGTGTTTCATTAACAACACAGTTATGTTTCATTAATAATACATTTGTGTTTCATTATTGGGTGTGATAATCTCTATTCTCTGTTGATCGAGCCGCAAGGCAAAAAATCGTTTTCTGATAAAGTGTAGGCAATAACTAATTGAGACAGTTCGAGTCAGAACTGATCTTGTTCTGCCTCGTAATTTTGGTGGTCGAGGTGGTTCAGAATTGAATAGACGCAGGAGACAACAAAATGAGTGCAGTCCATGATTTTCCCTTCCCAGGTGTGCCCAACACACGTGATGGTGGTGAGACAGTCGTATACGTTGAAACTTACATTACACAGGGAGCGTGTGCATACCCGATCACATCTTCTTCGAAGATGGGGGAAGGATACGCTAAGCTAGTAGCAGATGGTTTCAGAAATTTATGGGGAGAAAAGCTCGCCTTTATGGAACTGGAATCGGAACATAGTGCTGCTTCAACTTGTGAAGGATTTGCCTTAGCCGGTGGCCGTGTATGTAATTTCACTTCTGGTCAAGGGCTGATTTTGATGAAAGAAGTCCTTTACACCATTTCCGGTAAACGTCTACCAATAGTGTTCCACATTGGGGCAAGAGCCTTGACCTCTCATTCATTGAACGTTCACGCTGGACACGATGACGTGATGGGGGTGGCCGATTGTGGTTGGGGGATGATCTTCGCTAAAAATGCGCAGGAAGCTGGTGATTTTGCCTTGATCTCTCGACGGGNAGCAGAAGATAGCGATACTCCTTTCTTCAACGTTCAGGACGGGTTCTTAACCACTCATACTGTCGAATCAGTACTCGACCCAGAACCAGAAATGATGAAACAGTATGTTGGGCATTCTTCAGAAAAATTGCTAAATCTGATGGATACTGCTAACCCAATGATGATTGGTGTAGTGCAGAATCAAGACAGTTATATGAAAGGGAAGATTGCACAACGCCACTACTATGACCAAGTGCCAGACGCTCTGCAAAATGCGATGGACAGTTTTTTTGAGCTGACCGGTCGCCGTTACTCAATGGTCGAGAACTATCGAATGGATGATGCCGAGTATGCCCTCGTGGCGATGGGTGGTGCATCTGAAACTGCGATGACCACGGTCGATTACATCCGAGAAGAGATGGGAATACCCGTTGGTGTTACCAACATATCCGTTTTTCGACCTTTCCCAGGCCCAGTCATAGTTGAGTCCTTAAAAGACGTCAAGTCTTTTTCTGTTCTGGAACGAATGGATAACCCACTAGCTCAATCAAATCCGTTGACAGCTGAAATCAAGTCAGCATTCCTAGATGCAATGAACGGTGCTCCAGGTTATACGAAAATTGATCAAGTACCTGATATCTTGTCTGGTGCTGGTGGATTGGGTAGTCGGGATGTTCGTCCTGGAGACTTTATCTCGATGGTTGAAAACATGCGCAAAGAGGAACCCAAACGCTTCTTCGTAATTGGTATCAAACATGAATTATCACTGGACGTCCCATTGGATCCGGACATTCGTACTGCAGGCTCGTTCTCTATGAGGGGGCACTCAGTGGGTGGTTATGGTTCTGTGACCACAAATAAAGTAATTGCAACCATTCTGGGTTCATTAGGATTCTACGTTCAAGCTTATCCTAAGTATGGATCTGAAAAAGCAGGTTTGCCGACCACATACTACCTGACAATATCTAAAGATCCTGTTCGGACTCATTCTGAACTAAACTACGTCGAATTTGTACCGCTTAACGATGTAAATGCCTTCCATACAGGCAATCCGTTCGCAGGCCTTCAAGAAAAAGGAATGGTTTTTCTACAAAGTTCAAAAACCGACCCGCAAGAAATTTGGGATTCAATTCCCGTCCACGCCCAGGAAATTGTGCGCAAAAAGAAAATTCAAGTGGTTGCATTAGATACAGTTGCTATTGCCCGTGACGTTGCAACTCAAGCGGATTTGCAGCAAAGAATGCAAGGAATCGTTTTGCTGGGTATATTCCTCAAAAGTGCTCCATTCTTGAAAGATTTCAACATGACAGAGGAACAGTTGTTTGAGAGAGTTGAGTCGGTCATTCGACGCTTCTGGGGACGGCATGGTGAACAAGTTGTAGCCGATAATCTGAAGGCGATTCGTCGTGGTTACTCAGAAGTTTTTGAGATACCTCGTCAGATAATTGAAAAAACCTCGATTGTAAAAGACCTTCCATTGACGGAGAACTAATGTTACGAAAGATCATCGACTACATCGAATATAGCAAAACTGAAAAAGGATGGACCTCAAAAAAAGTTCATGATGAAGGCCAAAGCCTAATGAAGCATGAAATTGCAGAAGGCGAAATTGAAGCTATAGAAGCTGGAAAACGACCTGACTGGACGCTACTCGGCCTACCCGAAATTCGGGTCAATGGTGATGTTTTCAAAAATGAAGGTGAACTTTAGAACTGAGCCAATGGATCTAGTAATAACTGCGTTACAAGAAACTTGGGCTCAACAACTTATAAGGTAAAAAAATGGAAAAAATCCCTTCCACTGCACCAACTATCGAAGATCGACTCGAAACTCTTGTCGATGTAGAGGATTTCAACAGTCGTGTAATTGACGGCTATAACGAAGGCTCTGGGCCTTTAGCCCTAGAAGCTGATGTCCATACTGCCAGAAGTATCATTCCTGCAGGCACGGGGGCCTATAGAGATTTTAGTTACATTGCACCTGAAATACCTCTATATGACCCCTCTAACTGTGTGGGTTGTATGGAATGTGTGATCGAGTGCCCTGACACAGCTATTTTGGGAAAAGTTGTCGAGCCGGCAGAACTAGAGTCTGAGCTCAATGGTGTTGAAGATTCAACCGCACATGCCATTTTCAAATCACGTTTTGCCGAGACACAGAAATACACGACTAGCATAGAGAAAAAAGGTGAAGAAGGTGGGTTATTTGGTATCTTTATCGATCCTACCAAATGTAAAGGATGTGCTGAATGCGTCGAAGCCTGTGGGGATCATCAGGCTTTGTCTATGATTCCAAAGACGGATAGCTCACTTAAACAATTTCAGGACACGTTTGACTTTTACAACCGACTACCTGATACACCGAAACGATTTATCAGTGATCGTCTACTGACTGATATGATGCTTAGTCCAGATTCTCTTCTGTACGTCGGTGGAGCTGGTTCTTGTATGGGATGTGGAGAAGCGACTGCTCTACGAATGATGGTGGCCGCTACAGGCTTCGTTCATGGCCCTGAAAACATCGGCATGGTGGCATCTACTGGGTGTAATACGGTGTATACTTCGACCTACCCTTATAATCCCTATACAATTCCTTGGGCAAACTCCCTATTTGAAAATGGTGCAACTTTTGCTATGGGTGTTCGGTCAAGGTGGGATCAGATGGGATGGGAGAATAAAAAGCTGTGGGTTGTTGGTGGAGATGGAGCTTTTCTAGATATCGGGTTCCAATCTTTGTCAAGAATGATCATGACTGGGATGAACATCAACGTTCTAGTACTGGATACACAAGTCTATTCTAATACTGGCGGCCAAGCGTCAACTGCGACCTTTATGGCACAAAGGTCAGACATGGCTGATCATGGTAAAGAGCTGAAAGGGAAAAGTGAAGGCCGGAAAGAGTTAGCCAACATCTGCCTAATGCATCCGAATGTATACGTAGCGCAAACGACCTGTGCTCATTTCAATCACTTCTATAGGTCAATTATGGAAGCCAATGAATACGATGGACCATCCGTGGTGATTGCGTATTCAACTTGTCAACCGGAACACGGTGTTGCTGATAACATGGCAATGCATCAAGCCAAGTTGGCTGCCGATTCTCGTGCATTCCCTTTGATTGTTTACGATCCACGAAAGGGTAATAGCATCAAAGAGAGACTCGACTTGAGAGGCAATCCGTCCGTAAAGGAAGATTGGTATACTATCCGGAAAACCGGAGAAGTCATCGATTTTGTTACCTTTGCTAGAAGTGAAGGTCGTTTTTCCAAGCAGTTCGATAAAGAAGGAAATCCATCACCAGAATTGTTGGCTTCTAAGCAAGAGAGATTGGATAACTGGCACCTACTGCAGGAATTGGCTGGCATCTCCAAGGATGAGGCGACAAAACCTACGCCAACACAAAAAATATCAGCTAGTGCCGACGCAGCAGCCAAACAAAAAGCTGCTTTGATGGCTAAGCGTAAAGCAATGAAAGCCTCAGCTGGTGGCACTGATGACGATGCAGCCAAACAAAAAGCTGCTTTGTTAGCTAAACTGAAGGCAAAGAAAAAACAAAACTAGATNCNGACATTTAGTTGACACCCNAGGTGTTAGACTGATATAACGTAGTTACAAAGTTGCTTCTTCGGAAGCAACTTTTTTTATGGCTGTAACCTATTATATGAGAATTATTCTATTCGAATAGCAAGCCAAGCTAGCATATCAGACAGTACAGGACGAAATTCATGACAAACCACAGACAGAAGCTTCGCTTAAATGATATTGATTTCCAAGATCGTTCAGTTTTAGTCCGAGTTGACTTCAATGTACCTCTTGATGATGGTGTTATCATTGATGATAGTCGTATACGCTTAGCATTACCAACTATTCACCACTTACTNGCCAGTCAAGCGAAGGTGATTTTAGTCACTCACGTGGGTAGGCCGAGTGGTTTTGACGATAAGCTTTCAACATTACCAATCGCAGAACATCTGAGCAAACTACTTGGTATACGGGTTAAGCATGCGCTAGATTGCATTGGTTCAGAGGTAGAAGCTATAGTTTCAGAAATGGAGTCAGGCGATGTGTTGCTTTTAGAAAACGTACGCTTTTATCCACAAGAAACAGATAACGACCCTGTATTTGCCGCTAAACTGGCACAATTGGCTGANATTTATATTAATGACGCTTTCGGTACCGCCCATAGAGCCCATGCATCGACTACCGGAAGCCACTATCCATTGTCGGTTGTAGGCCAATTGATGGAAAGAGAAATTGATTACTTAGGTGGACTACTAGAAAATCCTCAAAGACCGTTTGTAGCGATTATTGGTGGAGCAAAGATCTCCGATAAGATTGGGGTAATCGANAATCTCATCAACACAATTGACGAGTTGCTAATTGGTGGTGGTATGGCATATACTTTCCTGAAAGCACTAGGTCATGAGATCGGAAACTCCATTGTTGAGATCGATAAAATTGAATTAGCAACCCGGTTAATGCAAAAAGCAGAGGGAAAGGGGGTTAACATCCATTTACCAGTTGACCACGTGGTCGGCCAAGATTTTTCACCAAACACTTCTTCNCAGGTCGTTTTGCGTGGTGAGATATCAGAAGGATGGGAAGGTTTTGACATAGGACCACAAACNGTCCAGGATTTCGGTGAAGTAATCAAAGATGCAGAGACCGTATTTTGGAACGGGCCAGTCGGTGTTTATGAATTCGACCAGTTCGCTGTTGGTACTATATCTNTAGCTAAATTTATCGCTCAGTCGGGAGCCACGAGCATTATTGGCGGTGGAGACTGCGTAGCAGCGGCTCAAAAAGCTGGAGTTAGCGACCAGATTTCTCACATCTCAACNGGAGGTGGTGCATCCCTTGAATTAATGGAAGGTAAAGAATTGCCTGGTATCACAACCNTAACTAATAAATCAGANTATCATAGCTAAAGAGTCAGTGAAAATTTTGGAGAATAAATGAGTATTTTAGTTAATAAAAACACCAAAGTCATCGTGCAAGGACTAACTGGTCGTGCCGGCCGTTTTCANGCTCAACAATGTGTCTCTTATGGTACACAGATTGTTGGTGGTGTCACACCGGGCAAAGGTGANACGAGTGTGGATGAAATTCCTGTTTTNGATACTGTTGAAAATGCTATTNNTGCCACNGGNGCTAACGCTTCGATGATTTATGTGCCTGCGGCNTTTGCCGCAGATGCTATAATGGAAGCNGCAACAGCCGGTATTGAGCTGATCGTTTGTATTACTGAGGGTATTCCTGTACTAGATATGATTAAAGTTAAACGATATCTAGAGGGTAAAACAACCCGTCTTATTGGACCTAACTGTCCTGGCATTATAACGCCAGGCGAATGCAAAATAGGTATTATGCCAGGCTATATTCATCAGGTCGGGAAAATAGGTATTGTGTCNCGTAGTGGNACCTTAACCTATGAAGCAGTACACCAGGTAACACAACTCGGNCTCGGTCAATCCACTTGTGTNGGTATTGGTGGAGATCCTGTCAATGGTACTAGTTTTGTTGACACGCTACAACTATTTGCTGAAGATAATGATACGGAAGCAATAATCATGATAGGTGAAATAGGTGGCACGGCAGAAGAGCAAGCAGCGGATTATATTAAGCAATCAGTTAATAAGCCTGTAGTTGGTTTTATTGCAGGCCTTACTGCACCCGAAGGAAAGCGTATGGGCCACGCAGGTGCCATAATTTCTGGCGGGACAGGAACAGCGGAGGAAAAGATAGATGCACTTGAAGCAGCTGGNGTTGCTGTCGCTAAGAACCCAGCTGAAATGGGAAATACTCTAGCTAAAGTTCTATAGTTTCTCATTCTCAAGTTTGTTTTCTGCTAAAAAT
Organism: Candidatus Poribacteria bacterium; assembly: GCA_002714785.1. GTDB lineage: Bacteria > Poribacteria > WGA-4E > WGA-4E > UBA9662 > TMED15. The sequence goes on from PAYP01000041.1 coordinate 16,091, forward strand.
TTTGGCTAACCGAGTACCTCAGTTTAGAAAACCTTCGTCTAACCGTTCCGNCGCAACAGTTGTTGGCCGGCGGCCAGTGGGCGAGCTACTACAGAACCGGGAACAAGAAATTGACCGTCTGTTAGTAGCTAAACACTTATTATCTGACTATGGGACGACTAAGAAGGTACGGCCTATCCATCGTTTGTTAGATAATGCTAAGCAACGAAAAATCCCCATCGAATCCGCTACGAAGGACCAACTTGACCAACTATCGAANCTACCACATCAAGGGGTCATNGCGNTTGTTCAAACGATNCAGTATATGCCAATTGAGACCATGTTGGCCCAGTCTAATNCAGTTCCTTTGTTTGTAATGCTTGATAGNGTCCAAGATCCACATAACTTGGGTGCGATTATTCGTACTGCTGAAGCAGCTAATGCCGACGGAGTTATTATCCCTGAGAGGCGAGCAGCTCAACTAACCGAAGGTACATTCAAATCATCCGCTGGTGGTGTCACTCACCTTCCAGTTTCAAGAGTTAAAAATTTGGTTCAAACTATTGGATGGTTACAGACACAAAAGATCTGGGTTGTAGGTGCTGATGTCTCAGGAACNAAGGTCTATACGCAAGCTGATTTACGGCAACCAACCTGCCTTGTACTTGGTGGAGAAGAGAACGGTCTGCGCCATTTAACCAAAGAGCGATGCGACTTCTGTGTATCGATTCCCATGCTAGGTAAAATTGCCTCATTGAACGTTTCAGTAGCTGCTGGAATACTACTTTATGAAGTGATTCGGCAAAGAGCAAACGATAAATAAATGAACAAGATTGTGGCAACTAGTGATGGTTCANCCTCAGTTTATTCAACTCAGTTCGGAGAACAATACCATTCCAAGCACGGTGCGTGGTCTGAGTCCGTTTACGTATTCATAGAAATGGGTTTATTTCAGAAAATTCATCAGCCTCAGGTTCGCGTGTTTGAGATGGGGTTTGGCACAGGTCTTAATCTTCTNCTGACCCTGAAATATTTACCCTCAATATGTCAACTGTACTATGAAACGNTTGATAAGTTTCCACTTTCAAATTCTGATTGCCTTAACTANGCTGAGTCCATGCCCTTGCAAGATCGACCCCTGTTTGAAAAANTNCACCTACTTGACTGGAANCAGGAAGTGGTATTAAATGAACAAACCNNTATCAAGAANGTTAAGACCGATATATATGACCACAGAACATCCCAAATCTTTGATTTAGTCTACTTTGATGCGTTTAGTCCTCGTANACAACCNGAATGTTGGTCAAGAGCCATTTTTGATAAACTTTATCAATCGATGGCAAATGATGGTATTCTTGTAACTTATTGTGCAAAAGGTAGTATTAAGCGTTTATTGGCCAAAGTTGGTTTTGAAATAGAAACATTGCCGGGTCCCCTTTACAAAAGGGAGATGATTCGTGCGGTCAAGATTCAATCAGACTAGATTAAGTTAAATAGTATTGCTCTTGTATTTTTTTTGGAAACCCGCATAATAGTAAGCCCTAGACCGATTATGTGCTTAAGCGAGTCAGAAGTTGAAGTTTGTAAATCTTACAAATAAACAACGAGGATTCTTTGATGCGAACGGCTATTTAGTAATTCCTAGCGTTTTGCCACCAGCCGATGTAGATCACCTGACATCTGCTTGTGATGAAATGATCGGAGCCTTCGACCAAGAAAGTCCTTACGTTCAAAGAAGATCAGGTATTGTTGAAAATACAGATTTCCATCCTTTNCTAGATTGGTCTCCAACCGTACCATTAATAACTCAGCTATTATCTCCGAATATTCACTTACACACAGCCGCCGTAATCTATAAGCGATCACAGAATCAAAAAGATCCAGAGATTTTGAATCAACGAGGTTGGCATCGAGATATTGACATTACCCAAGACTTAGGACATGATAAATTATTGAGAGTGGGAATCAAGGTCGGTTACTGTTTAACCGATTTCCCAGAACCAAGGACAGGCTTCACTATGTTCGCCCCAGGTTCCCATCTCCTTCCAACTCCTCTACCAATTCCTACAGGTGGCGTAGATCCAGTTTCAGCTATTGATCTGTGTTTAAAAGCAGGTGATGCATTTCTATTCGAGAATCGCATCTTTCATACTTCAGCCCCTAATCTTAGTTTTAGGACTTCGAAGGTAATTATTCTTGGTTACAGTTACAGGTGGATGGGGGGAAGGAAAAATAATATGAAGCAAGTCCAACCAGACGAGGTAATTTTGGACCAAGTTAACCCAATCCAGCAACAATTACTGGGTGGAAATAGCGATGCAATTATTCATTGGGCTAGAGAAAATAAATTTGACCCGTCCNCATCTTTTCAATGGACAATGGAAATTTAGGCCCTTAAATCGACCGAAAAATAGGTGAACACATGACATCCCTTCAAATTCGTGACAATTTAGAGCAAACCTATTCAGACGTTTTTACTCCAGAAGTATTATCCACTCTTAGCTACTTATCAGATTTGAATAATGAAAGGTTAGCTATAATGAAAAAACGGATGGAACGCCGCCAAAAACGGGCAGAAAATTTGGAAATGATTAATTTCCTCAATCCCGACGATAAGATTGATGGTACAGATCTCACGGTACAAGATGCCAGGTCAGGTANGTTTATAGGTCCAGAAATTCCGGCTGATTTGCAATGCCAATGGATTCAAGGCACTGGACCTGGCGCTAAGCCAAACACAACTATCGAACGAAGTATACGCAATGTGGCTTANGCGCTTCTTTCTGGAGCGGATGGCTGGATGTTTGATGGAGAAGATGCNCTAGGTCAAATTAGNACCATGTCNTTGGACAACCAACGTAATCTCAAATTGGCAATTTCCGCTGAAGATATTTTCCTACAAGCTGCAGAACANGTCGCCAATGAAATGAACAAATGGTCGGTATCATTCTTAGGTCGAGAAANAATCAATGATTGGCANAAGCAACTGAACTTCACAACCAAGATTTTTCGGGCACGAGGATTACACTTGGATGATAGGCATATTCGAGATGAAAAAGGAGTTGCGCTTTCCGCCTCACTCGTTGATGTTACGGCTTACGTTGTCAATAATTACNAAAACCTTCAAGCCAAAGATTCTTCAATTGTTCTTTATTTGCCAAAAATCCAAACTGCAGAGGAAGCGGCTCTCTGGAATAATATATTATCAACTCTAGAGGCTTACCTTGAATTGCCAATTGGAACNATAAAGGTTTATGTTTTGGTTGAGCAGTTAGAAGCAACATTTCAGTTAATGGAAATACGAGCTGCTCTNGGAGTNCACTTTGTAGGTTANAATACTGGNCGATGGGATTATATTAATAGTGTGGCTGACGCGGTCGCTTGGAACAATANCTTTATCAATCCCAACATTGAGTCAATCACCATGACTTATGGGTATATGAAAAATTACGAGGATAGAGTACGTCGGGCCGTCAATACTCCAGATCTCAACGGAAATTTTGCTCTATGGCAAGGCGGTATGGAACCCAACATACCTGTTGGNACAGAATCAGGGGTTGCTGATAGTATGGCGAAAGCCGTCAATGGTGCTAAGCGAGAGCAATCTGCTGGTGCCAGTGGTAAATGGGTAGCCCATTGGAAAATGGTTCACATCGTACGACCAGTTTGGGCTGAAATAGGCGAGTCTAACCAGCTGGGGCGGAATTTCCCACCATTAACTTACACTCAAGTTGATGCCGATGGACTAACTATGCTAGAACCGGCACCTCGAACTATCCATGGAGCTAGAAACTTAATCAGTGTAGGTTTGCAATACGGAAATGCTTTCGGCCAAGGCTTCCAGGCGGCAGCTCTAAAATCAGCAGATTTTTTCGACGACGAAAATGTCATGTATCTGATGGAAGACATGGCAACTGGTGAAATACGGCTGAGCATTTTATGGGAGTGGTTACACAAAAATGGTCGATTGACTGAATCTGATGAGGAAACAGGGACTCAAGTAAACCAAGTATTTTCAATGGAATTATTCCAGCGTCTTCTAAGGGAGGAGTATGACAAATTGCTACTGGCAGATCACAAAGACGTTCACGAAAATTCCAAGGACACGACTCTCCCTATTGCCAAAGAGATCGTGGAGNTTTATGTTCTGGATCCCGTCAAAGTCCCGTGGTACATAGACCTTTTGAACATAAACTTAAACAACCACGACTTAAAAATAGCAAAAGACCGAATTCGTTTCTACATGAATAAGCTGAAGTCCGGTGGCATCCGTATTACTGAAAATCTTGATTTTTAATTTTCCAATATTCTGACTCTAGATCCTCAATTCTGCGTCAAAACGATTTACTAATTCAGNAACTATTTTCTGGTGCAGTGCGTCCACAATTGCATCAGTTAATGTTTCAGTTTTAGCGTGGTATTTGATGCTGTAAGCCAGACTTTTCTTGCCTTCAGGAATCTGNTCTCCAGTGTATAGATCAAACAAATAGGCTCGGTCAACTAGTGTTTGTCCNACCGCTTTNATAACTTCTAGTGGTTGGTCAGCCGGCAGGTCTTGNGGAACCAGAATTGCTAGGTCTCGACTAATACCTGGGTGAGTCGGAATTGGCACGAATTGTTTGTTTGGTTTGGCAAATTTCGACAAAGTATCAACGTCAAGCTCAAATGCATAGATTCTGTCTGACAANTCGAAATTTTCTGTTACTTGAGGATGGATTTCACCCAGTACGCCTATGTATTTTTCCCTATGCCAAAGTTCCGCACTCCTACCAGGATGAAAAGTTGAATTAGTGGCCAGTCTGAAATCATAATCGTTGATACCAATTGTTTCTAGTAAACCTTCTACCAAACCCTTTAGATCATAAAAATCAACGGCTATCTTATTATCACCATAACTTCCTGTGCCCCAACTTCCCACTAAAACAGCTGCCAAATAGTAAATTTCGATTGGTAGCTGGTTATCACTCTCAGTTGATCTATGAAAAACTTTAGCTGCTTCAAATAGCCGAATATCGGGTACCTGGTGAGCGCGGTTTCGGTGNACATTAGCNAAAAGACTCGGTAACAANGATGTTCGTAAGACAGAAAAATCTTCGTTGAGTGGGTTCTTGAGAGGAATAGGTTGATGGTCTCGTATTTCAGACCGAGCAGGCATATCAGCGTGGTAAAATGAGTAATTAATAGCCTCCATNAATCCGTTNGCCAAGAGATGTGATTTCAGTAANTGGTCAAGACTAAGCTCTCTTTTNGGAATAGGAATATGACCAGCTGGCATTTCAGTTGGTATCCGATCGTAACCGTAAACTCGAGCTATTTCCTCAACTAAATCAATTTCACGCTCGACGTCTGGACGAAAAGTGGGAGCCGTAACAGACAAATTTTTCTGGCTCACCTCCACATCAAAACCCAGTAAGATTAATATCTGATTCATTTGATGAAGTGTGATATCAGTTCCTAGTATATGATTGACCCGACTAGGTCTTAAGTGAATTTCTCTAGGTTGCTTGGGTNCAGGATAGACATCAATAATCCCTTTNNCGACCGTCCCACCAGCNAGCTGNTGGATCAAACTTGNCGCGCGATTAAGAGCCGGAATGACACCTTCTGGGTCAGTCCCTCGTTCAAAACGATGCGANGCGTCAGTATGCATCCCTAGAGCCTTAGCTGTTCTACGAATACTGACTGGATTGAAGTAAGCACTTTCCAATAAAATATCAACAGTNNTTCGAGAAATAGCNGACTCCAAACCACCCATTACTCCAGCAACGGCAACAGGCCGAATTGCATCAGCAATAACCAGCATATCATCGGTCAAAGCCCTATCAATCTCATCTAGAGTCGTAGGGACTTCGCCGGGTTCAGCTCGACGAACAACAATTCGATTTTCATTTAGTTTATGGTAATCAAACGCGTGAAGGGGTTGACCTAGCTCCAACATTACTAGGTTAGTTACATCAACAACATTGTTAATTGGTGTAAGCCCTACAGCCTTTAANCGACTCTCCAGCCAATCAGGGGAAGGACCCACTTTGATTCCTTGTATTATCCTAGTTGCATAACGAGCACAAAGATTTGGATCCAAAATTTCGACGGAAGTCAATTCAGTGATTGATACTGAGTTTTCCTGGACTGGNTCATTTGGTCGCTGGAGTAAATTAAACGTTGGCTGTTCATCCTCAAGATCCAACGACATTATAGTCCGAATTTCACGAGCAATACCAACCATAGACAGGCAATCAGGTCGGTTGGGAGTAATTTCCAAATCCATGATTATNTCATCGAGATCAAGAGCTTTTGACAAGGGGGTACCGATAAGCAAATTNTCTGAAAGTTCCATCAATCCAGAATGGTNTTCAGACAATTTNAATTCGTCGGCCGAACATAGCATGCCGTACGAAGNGACACCACGCAACTGTNCTGTTTTGATTTCTAAACCATTAGGCAGAATTGCACCGACTAGGGCTACTGGTACAATTAGTCCTGAAGTAGCATTGGGAGCCCCACAAACGATTTGTAAATCCTGCTCCTGCCCAACATCTACCTGGCAGATGACCAACTTATCAGCTTGTGGATGGGCTTTGACAGACTCGATTTTACCCACAACAACTGATTCTAGACCTCGACCAAGGAAGGTTGTTTTTTCAACTTCGATGCCCAGCATCATTAGCTGTTCAGCCAATAATTCTGGCGATATAACTACGTCGCGCTCCTTTTCGAAACTAAGATATTCCTTCAACCAATTGAGGCTGATTTTCATTGTTGCTTTTATTTCTCCTCTTTACCAATCCAATACTCTAGTATCAATGTAGCTCGAATTATATCTGACT
>PAYP01000042.1 GCA_002714785.1 Candidatus Poribacteria bacterium
GGATCGAGCTAAGCAATTAGCCAGCGAAAAGAACTGCACTTCAATCCAGATTTCTTTGGCCTATGTGTTACATCAGCCTTTCCCTACCTTTCCCATCTTTGGACCGGCTAACTTAGATGAATTAAATTCCAGCCTGGGAGCCTTGGAAGTAAATTTGAGTCAAAACGAAATACAGTGGTTAAATCTAGAAATAGAATCTCTTGTCAGCTGAAATATGATGTATGCTACAATCCTAAGCTAGTTGCCTCTATTTTGACTGCAAGATGTTTCCATGCCAACTGCAACTTGTCACTTTTTTGGCTGTAAATTGCCACCTTTTTGACTGTAACTTGTTGACTTTTTTATTAAAAGCATGCTAGACTTGGCCAGTCTCGCACGCGGAGACCAATTAACTCTAAAGTCAAAAGTAAAATGGAAATACGGTGTAATGAGAAAGAATTTTATATTTTTGTTGTTGTTCGGCTTTTTGGCCAGTAGTNTGTTTGTTNGCANTTCGCATGCCNCNCCTGANAAAATTGAAGGNCCTTGGCTCTGGGTAATNGCCCCGACTGATGGTNNTGGTGGCGCNGNNGCAATNGANCAAGATACCCTTAANGCNGCTAGTGGTGGCTCNGTAACGCAAGAAGGCGTAGCCAAAAATGGTGTAAAAGCNGGNACTAANGTTGGNGANCATTACTTTATGTGGGGTANATTNCCTCCCACTGGTGGTAATAANGTTGGNGACTTGATGAATGAGAATGGNCTCAATTTCAAGAAAGGCGACATNAACGATCATGANGCTTGGGCTTATGTTGANTTCGAGGCCAAGGCTGCCAAAGGTGTTGATCTTCACACTGGTAGCGANGATGCTATCAAAGTCTGGNTAAATGGTGAAGTNGTACAGGCAGTNGCNAANNANCGAGGCGCAGGGGACTTCCAAGAAACTATTCCGGTTGATTTAGTTGATGGTGTTAACCGCCTGCTGGTTAAAGTCGGTGAAAAAGGTGGTGGTTGGAGTATGTTTGTCGGTATCGATGCNGTATATACTGTTGTTGCTGTCGAACCAGNTGACAAGCTAGCAACTACCTGGGCAACAATTCGAAATCAGTAATTTATTAGACATTTGTAAANAAGATTACCAAAAGGGGTAGGGCTAAAGTCCTACCCCTTTTTTTATATATAAAGGAGATTGAGTGTAGATGAGAAATTGGAATATTTTTTGTGCTGTNTTGTTAGTTCTTTTTATTTGCAGTTCAAATTTCAGCCTAATTGAAGCTCAAGATAAGATAGAAGGTCCTTGGTATTGGTTAATTGTAGACACNAGTAAAAAAGGAGGTGGGGCTGCAGTTACTAAAGATGATTGGATTAAAGAAGTAACAGGNGGTAAGCTGACNGAAGACAAATTAGCCAAACANGGAATTACTAAGGAAATCCTTAANATAAAAAATAAGAACAANCTGAAATGGACNTCAGGAAAAATTGCTCCNGCAGGTGGTAATAATGTAAACGACACAATAAACAAGATCAAACTTGGTAATGGTGATATAAACAATCATGCTTCTTATGCTATTATNAATTGTGTTTCGAAAGTAGCAAAGAAAGGGGCTTCTGCTAGAGTTGGTAGTGATGACGGTGTAAAAGTTTGGTTTAACGGGAAGGATGTACACACAAACGCTGTTGATAGAGGTGCTGGTGATTTTCAAGATAACTTTGAGGTCGATATTAAGAAAGGAGACAATGTCTTGATGGTCAAAGTAACCGAGAAAGGTGGAGGTTGGAGTATGTTTGTTGGCATTGATGCTAAACTAACTTACAACCTAAAATTCGCAGGCTTGGCCGTTGAGCCAGAATCCAAGTTAACAACTAGCTGGGGAAGCGTAAAAAGACAAAGAAACTAGTTGTATAAGCACACAAATCTTACATTTTATGAAGGTCAAGTAAAGGGTAAAGTTTCANGCTTTACCCTTTTTAATTGATTNTACTAATTTCNGATTAATTAAACTTTTGAGGAGTTAAAGAATGGCCAATCAACCTATTCGGTATGGTATAGCTGGACTAGGCCGGTCTGGTTGGAATATTCATGCTAATCAGATCAGATCTCGGTCAGAATCTNAGCTAGTNGNAGTTGTTGATCCAATCAAAGAACGACGGCANGAGGCAATAGACGAATTTAGCTGTCGGGCTTATGAGAACTTTGAATCTATGTTGGAACACGGCGATTTGGATGTAGTTGTGGTAGCCACACCATCAGTGGATCATGCACGTAACTCAATCGCAGCTTTGGAAGCTGGTAANCATGTGATTTGTGAAAAACCAATGGCAATGAATTTGGTCGAAGCTGACTTGATGATTCAGACAGCAGAGAGTTATAACCAGCACTTATTTATTCACCAGAACTACCGATTTCAGTCCATCTTCACACACCTGCAAGAAGTTATCAATTCTGGAGTACTTGGTGATCTGTACCATATTCGTAACTATAATAGTAACTTTGCTCGTAGGGATGATTGGCAAACNTTGGCCAAAAATGGTGGAGGGGTGTTGAANAATAAATGTACCCACAATCTGGATATGATCATGCAANTAATGGGTGGGAAAGTTGAAACGNTTATGGGTGATCTACAACAAATTGCTTCCGGTGGCGATGTTGAAGACCANGTCAAAGCTTTTTTGAAAGCTGACAATGGCTGTACGGCTGATATGGAAGTTACCAGTGCTCAAAATATTGCGACTCAGTTACCAACTTGGATTTTGTGTGGAACCACAGGCACACTAACCAATGATGGGAAACAATCAACCATNCGCTGGTTTNACCCATCTGAAGCTGGTGAAGTNGTTGTANTTGAAGGTGCTGCAAAAGATCGAGCTTATGGTTCTAGTACTAAGCCTATTGATTGGCACGAGAAAATAGTTCCCGCTCAAGGTCCAAATATCGGTAGTTTCTACGATAATGTGACTGCTGTTTTACAAGAAGATGCTAAGGTGTATGTTACTCCTCAATCTGTCAGGGAAGTTCTAAGAGTGATGACGGAAATTAGGCGCGGGACTAATTTTGAAGTACCTGAAGGTTAATGTTATAATTTTTCTCACTTCGTAAACCGTAGGTGACGGACAATGCGGCAAGATGCTGGTTGGCTAAAGTCCATTTCTCGAATCAGTGATACAGTAGCACAAATTAACGAAAAACTTCTAAAAAGAGTTTCCTTTGGGAAAATAGATGATGACAATGGTGAACCACAAGCTGAAATCATCTGGGAGAAGACGCGAAAATGGCAAAAAAAACAGCTGAAATTGAACGACGGCCATAGCTTTGTCACCCTAGAGTCCAGTGGCGTTTATGCTCCTCGACTTGCTTATAAACAGAATAAGGATCAACGTAAAATCACACTCACTTGCCCAGACCAAATTAGCATTGAACTTAGTCAACAAACACTAGAAAAAGTAGCAACACCAAGGGGGCTAGGTGTTGCTGTATCATTTGGAGCACTTACTGGATTAGTAGGTTGGCTCTTAGCCTTCTGTTTAAGTCGATTTGATTTGTTTTCACGAGGCCAGGAAGCTGAACAGCCTCTGCCCCAAATCTCCACCAAAACCATGACCCAAGACGAAAAAGTAGAATAAAACAGTCTAAAATTTTTGAACGACATTTGAATTCGAATTAAAGAAAAAGAGATCAGGACGATCGAAGTAAGCTTATGAAGTTTGGCCTTTTTTACGAGCATCAGATTCCTCGACCTTGGGTTAAAGAATCTGAGCACCAGCTCTTTCAAAATGCGCTTAAGCAAGTGGAATTAGCCGATCAGCTGGGCTTCGACTACGTATGGGAAGTAGAACATCACTTTTTAGAAGAATATTCGCATTCATCAGCGCCGGAAGTTTTCTTAGGTGCATGTAGTCAACGTACGAAACAAATCCGAATGGGCCACGGGATTATTCTGCATCCGCCTGCTTATAATCATCCAGCTCGTATCGCAGAACGGCTGGCTACATTAGATTTGGTTTCAAATGGTCGAGTAGACTGGGGAACAGGCGAATCAGCTTCCCGAATCGAGCTTGAAGCTTTCGGTTTGGATCCAACCAAAAAACGGGACATGTGGACCGAGTCCGTTAGAGAAACGGCTAAAATGATGACTCAAGATCCTTATCAAGGTTATCAAGGTACTTACTTTTCTATGCCACCGCGAAATGTAGTTCCCAAGCCACTACAGAAACCACACCCACCCATTTGGATTGCTTGTTCTAGCCGAGAAACCATCAAATTCGCTGCTAAAAATGGCATTGGAGCTTTGACTTTTGCCTTCGTCGATCCTGAAGAAGCCAAAAATTGGGTTGATGACTACTACCACGTTTTCGAGACTGAGTGTGAACCAATAGGTCAAACAGTTAACCCAAATGTTGCTATGGTAACAGGTTTTTCATGTCACGAAGATGAACAAACCGCTTTAAAGAGAGGGTTAGAAGGGTTTCGTTTTTTTCAATTTGCCTTAGCTCACTACTACATTAACGGATCTCATATTCCTGGCCAAACTAATATTTGGCAGAACTTTCAAAAACAAGAATCTTCGGGGCAGAAAAACAACCGTGGTGGTTTAGGTACGCCAGCTCAATTAAGAGAGCATCTAGAAAAGTTTGAAACCGCTGGAGTTGACCAAGTTATTTTTCTACAGCAGGCGGGTAATAACCAACACTCAGATATTTGTGATTCTTTGAAATTATTTTCAGATTTGGTAATGCCAGACTTTAAAAAACGTGAAAAAATATTAGCAGAGCAGAAAGCCTTGCGACTAGCTCCCGCCATTCGAAAGGCTTTAGAACGTGTTCCTCCTAATAGTCAATTTGATCCACCATTAGTCGATTCTTACCCAATTTTAAAGCAAAAAGCACAACAGAACAATAAAACTGAGATGAATACTGAACAGCCAGCTTTAGATCCGAAATGGCAAGCGGCTATCGAAGGTGGAGATCGCAGGTGAGTGGGATCAAACTGGTGGCTATCGACATAGATGGTACGTTACTTGATCCCTACGGAGAAATTACACCTCGAACCAAAGCTGCCATGGAAGCAGTTGCCAATTTAGACATTCAAATAATAATCTCAACTGGTCGACGATTTTGGACAGCCAGAGAAAAAGTCACACCTCTTGGTTTACAAGATCTCATTCTTTCTTGTCATAATGGTATCCTGTTAAAACGTTTCAATGGTGAGTTGCTGTATCATTGTTTATTAGATTTAGAATTTGCCAAATTGGTGGTAGCTTTCGCGAAGTCAAGAGGTTTATATCCGATCGTATTTGAAAGTGTTGCTGATAATTGTCAAGTCTTAGTAGAACCTTTTGAATCTATGAAAACAGGTTATTTACATGATAAGGAAACCATAGCTTATTTAAAGGAAAGCCAGACGAATACATGCTTTTTTGATGATCTTAGCCGACAAATCACAGGAAAAATCATCGAGGTAGTATGTGTAATCCCAGCCAAAGAAACAAAAGAGACTTCTCAGGTTTTTGAGCAGCGTTTTGGGTCAGCAATCAAAACAATTGTGGCGACTGTGCCGAACCCAAATCGATCTTTTTTTAGCGTCGCAAATTCACAAGCTGGGAAAAGTGGACCACTCAAGTTTTGGGCTGACCAAAATGGTATTGACCACCGATCGGTCTTGGCCGTTGGTGATAATTATAATGACTTAGACATGTTGCAATATGCTGGTATAGGGGTCCTAATGGGAAATGCTGATCCTGAATTACAACAGATCGGGTCTAAACTTAGCTTCGAACTGACTGATCGAAATGACCAAGACGGACTAGCCAAGACCTTAGAAAGGCACATATTGTCCTAAAAGCAGATGTGTCTCAAGCTGCCAATTACCAAACGAAATTTTAGTTCCTGGTTCTGCCTTTTCTTCCAGTTTATCAGGATAATAGCTTATCTTTCCGTTTGTTTATCATTGCTAGCTGACGAAGTATGCTCGAAGACAATTCAAGTTCCACAACAGCAGTTAACAATACAAGCTGCTATAGATCTGAGCGCTGACGGAGATACTGTTCTAGTAGCCGACGGAATTTATACAGGGTTAGGTAATGTTAATCTAGATTTCAAGGGTAAATCCATCACAGTTAAGTCTGCTAATGGAGCTCAATCTTGTGTTATCGACTGCCAAAAGGTTAGTTCCAGCCGTGGTTTCTTATTCCAGAACCAAGAGAGTCAGAGTTCTGTATTAAGTGGTTTTACTATCCAGAACGGTAATGTCATAAATGACAACGGCGGTGGCATTTATTGTATCTCCGCTTCTCCAACGATTATCAGTTGCATTCTAACCCAAAATGTGGCCGCAGCGGGAGGAGGGATTTTCTGCCAAGATTCAGATGCCATGATTAGTAACTGTTTGATTTTGGAAAATCAGGCTAAAGGAGGTGGCGGGGTCCAAGCACACCAAGGAACACCAACTATCACTGGCTGCCAAATTACCAATAATAAGGCTGAGACTGGCGGTGGAGTTTTTTCAACGCAGGCTTCAGTTGTAGTAACTAATACTGTTATTTCCAGTAATCAGGCTGATTATGGAGGAGGTATACTTTGCTGGTCAGATTCACTGATGTTTCTAAATTGTAATACGATAACCGATAATCAAGCGATGTTTGGTGGTGGAATTTTTTGTAGTAATTCAGATCTTCTCTTAGTTAATTCAATTCTGTACAAAAATATAGAAAACATTGATAATCAAGCCCAACAAATGCATTTTGGTAAATCAGGGCAACCAATCGTAGCTGATATTTCATATAGCCTGATTCAAGGTGGAAAAATTTCCGTCATCACAGATGAGACGGTCACATTGAAATGGGGAAGTGGTAATATTAGTGCAGACCCCAAATTTGTGAGTCCCACCACTGGGGACTACCGCTTGCAAGATGAATCACCAGCTATAGGTAGTGGGATCAATGACGAGAGTATGCCAACAGTAGATATTGAGGGACAAGATAGGCCATTTCCGAGCCAAACACAACCTGACCTTGGGGCTTACGAACATGGTCGAGGCCAAAGACTTGAGACTCAACCGATTGAAACTGAAAATTTTCCTGACGTGTTGATTGATACTAACAAAGGAAAAATTCGACTCACTGTCTATCCTGAGTCCGCCCCATTGACAGTCAAAAATTTTTATAACCTTATCCGACAACAATTTTATGACGGACTAACTTTCCACCGTTATGTACCATTGTTCGTGATTCAAGGTGGCTGTCCGTTAGGTAATGGAAGCGGCGGACCAGGCTGGACAATCAAAGGTGAATTTCAGGATCCTAAGTTGAAAGCTAAAATACCCAAACACACCCGAGGCGTTTTAGCTATGGCTAGATCTACAGACCCAGATTCAGCTGGTAGTCAGTTTTATATTTGTTTAGCTGATGCCCCTCACTTAGACGGTAACTACACAGCTTTTGGTAGGGTTGTAGGTGAGGGAATGGCAGTAGTAGACAAATTGCGTCAAGGGGATAAAATGCTATCAGTCCGACTCATGGAAGAGGTTCCTGAGGTTCTGGTACCAACCAAAATGACGATTACTCCTCGAAAGAATAGTTTGCCAGCGGACGGTACATCAGTTACTCCTATTGACATTACGATTCTGGATCAGAATGGTAATGGATTGGCTAACCAAAAAATCGAGCTAGAGGCTAGCTTGGGTTATGTTTCGTTGGTGGAAGATCATGGGGATGGCACCTACACGGTAAAATATACGGCCGGAACTGAAAAAGGACAGGAAAACCTGATTGTCGAGACCGATGGGCCAATAGGTATGAGCTTAATCAGATTGACCGAACCAATGCGACCGATGAAAATGAAAGTAGTAGTTACCGATAGGTCATTACCTGCAGACGGGAAATCGACAACAAAAGTTGAAATATCCATATTCGATCAAATGGATAAAGGGCTAGAAGGTCAACAAATTGAAATGTTAGCTACTACAGGATCCTTGACGGATTTAGTAGATAATGGGAATGGGACCTATACCGCTACCTACACTAGTGGAACCGAAATTGGGTCAGCTCAACTGAGCTTAAAAACTGACAATGAGCAACTCAGCCAAGTTACTGTTCGACTCTTTGAACCTGCTGTCTTGTCACAAGGTGAGTTTAAAGTGGAAATTGAGAGTCCAGTACAGTCTGTCCAAATTGGTGACCAACCCCAGACGGAAATTACAGTTTTGGCTGAAGACGGGTTTACTGACACTATTTTTTTATTCTTAGCTGGTCTGCCAAAGGGTATTTCCGCTCAAATCCAACCCCCTTCGGTTGATATCAATGAAGAAAATAAACAAGCAAACGCCATGCTCCAGCTTACTATTAGCCCAGATGCTGAAACAACGGGTCGAGCTTTTGTTCTTTTAGCTACGGGTTCAGACACTGGTCAAACAAGGCGTAAGCAAATGACCGTAATTGTCTCACCATCAACAAAGCCTTTTGTTCTCATGGACCTAAAGATAACTCCTATTAATCCAACCGTGGGTCAGTCCGTTTTGGTTTCAGCACATCTTACTATACAACCAATTAAAACGATTGTGTCTCCTGTACCAAAAGTAGATCAACTATTACTGAAATTATTATTGGCCGATCCATATGAGAAATCCATCCAACATTTGGCTAAAACTGATGCAGAAGGAAAAGTCGAGTTTTGGCAATTGGTAGAGAATTCAGGACGATGGAAGGTTAGTGTGCATTTTGATGGAACGAATCTAATTAAACCTATCGTACAGGAAATAACATTTTTGACCGGATCAGCGGAAACAAATCTAAAATGGGGCACTCCTGCAAAAATAACTTTAGGACAAGAAGTTAAGATCAGTGGACATCTTCGTCTAAAAAACTCACCTCATACAGGAGTAGCCAGTCAGTTTGTTGACTTAACTGCATTTCTACCGGAAACTTCGGAAACAATTACCTTTCGAGTTCAAACTAATAGGGATGGTTATTTTGAGCAACCAGTTCTGGCTGACCAAGTAGGTATTTGGGAATTGACGGTGAATTGGCTAGGTAATAGGAACTACCAAAAATCCAATAACCATCGCCAATTATCGGTCGTTCTACCATCTAAAAAACCTGAGTTAGTCGGAGATACCAATGGAGATGGATTGACCAATATTTTCGATTTGGTTATGGTAGCTGGTCAATTTGGGGCGACTGGCCCGAATTTAGCGGGAGATATTAATAAAGACAATCTGATAAATATATTTGATTTAGTCTTGATTGCCAATAATTTTGGCCAAACGTTATCTGGCGCACCGAATCAGATCAAACTAGCATTGACTAACCAACAAACAAATCGGTTGTCGAACGTGATAAAGCAGTTACAGAACAAAATTGATTTATCAGTAATTGAAGCTAGCATTTTAGAATTGCTAATACCCTTTGTTAAACAACAGACTCCCGATGTAACAAAACTGCTGACGAATTATCCTAACCCGTTTAACCCAGAAACTTGGATACCCTTTCAGTTAAGCAATAATTCGATTGTGACGATCACAATTTATAGTATCGAAGGATATTTGGTTCGGCAGTTCAACCTAGGACAAAAATTGGCTGGTCGTTATTTAAGCCAAAAACAAGCTGTTTACTGGAATGGAAAATCACAAACAGGCGAAACCATGGGAAGCGGAACCTACTTTTATCAATTGCAAGCAGGCGACTACATAGAAGTACGAAAAATGCTAATTTTAAAATAAACCTCTAATTTCAAGCCTAGATAGTCTAATTCCGATATAGCTTACTTCCAAATCCTTTGCGAAAATATCGAACTGCGTCAAAATATTGATTTGAATTGGTGATTATATGAGTACATGTAGAGGGGCTGTATTTTTTGAAGGTGAGCAAGTATTGGCAATAAAAAAATTCCCAATACCTGAGCCCAAACAGGGTGAATTACTTGTTAAAGTTGAAGCTTGCACAATTTGTGGAAGTGATATTCATACCATTCAAGGGAAACGAAGTGAAAAATCACCAACCATTCTGGGGCATGAAGTTGTCGGTACAATTATTGATTTATCCAGNCCGGTCCGTGATTTTAACGGTTTACAACTAGAAGTTGGGCACCGAATTACTTGGTCAGTTTGCTTCAGTTGCCGGAATTGTGATCGATGCCGAAACGATATGCCACAAAAGTGTCGCAACTTGAAGAAGTTCGGACATGAGTATGTAGATGAAGATGGACCTTTACTTGGTGGTTTTTCGGACATTGTTTTATTACCGGCACAAGCTACAGTGTTCCAGATTTCTCCTGAAATAAAATCAACAGTAATTTGTCCTGTAAATTGTGCGACAGCGACCGTAATCGCATCTATGGAGCTAGCTGGAAAAGTAAAGAACAAGAGAGTTCTAATTATTGGTGCGGGAATGTTGGGTTTAACAGCTGGAGCATACTGTAAGTCTAGAAAAGCTAAGGAAATTGTATTTCTTGATCAGGATAAGAAACGAATTGAGTTGTCTAAGTCGTTCGGTGCAACCAAAATTGGAAGTTCGTTTACAGATTGTATGGATGATAATGCCGATGCTTTTGATCTCGTTTTTGATTTTGCAGGTTCAACCCAATTAATTCAACGGTCAGTAGATTTTCTCACTATTGGTGGTAAATTAATCTTGGTTGGAACGGTAATGCCTGCACCCGAACTAACTCTCAAACCGGAGTCATTAGTTAGAAAATTGATCTCAATATATGGAGTACATAATTATCGTCCGGAACACCTAAATAAAGCTATTGAATTTCTTTTGGAACAAGCTGATAATTATCCATTTTCTGAACTTGTTGAAAGATCTTTTCCTTTAGAAAAGATCAACGAGGCTATCGAATTTGCAACTAATTTCAAGCCGCTTCGAGTTATGATAGAACCATAAGTGTGTTTCATAGCATCGATTGATGATCATTTTAATGAATAACTATCTATTAGCCAAATTAACCGAGTGAAGAAAAATTGAAAAAATATGACGTAGCGATAGTAGGTGCTGGCATTGTAGGGCTTGCTCATGCTTTTCAGGCTGCAAAACGAGGACTCAAAGTTATTATCTTCGAAAGAACAGACCAGGCTGAAGGTGCATCGGTACGAAATTTCGGTATGGTTTGGCCAATCGGCCAGAATGCAGGTGAGCTATATGATATCGCACTTTTGTCACGACAGATTTGGCTAGAGCTAAATGACGAAAAAGTTGTCGAAGTGGACGAGTGTGGATCTATCCACCTAGCCCATCATTCTGATGAGATGATCTTATTGGAAGAGTTTGTCAGTCAAAATACTCATCAGTCTGAAATCATTGATGCTACGGAAGTTATTAATCGATCAGTGCTCGTCAACAAATCTCGGCTACTGGGTGGAATGTATTCTCCAACTGAATTGCGAATTAACCCCCGGACAGCTTCGCACAAAATTGCGCACTGGCTGTCAAAAAAATCTAACGTTGAAATTCAGTTTAATACTTCAATTATCAAAATTGAGAATAATCGAATGATTTCCTCCGACAGCAGATCTTGGGAAGCCAATAAAATCATGATATGTAGTGGTAGCGATTTAAAAACCTTATACCCAGATGAGTTTATAAAATCTAAGTTAGTCCTGTGTAAACTGCAGATGCTTAAATCTGTATCTCAAAGAAAACTGCTGAATACCCAGACACCACATCTTGCTAGCGGGCTGACTCTGCGCCACTATAGTTGTTTTGAAAATTGTACTTCTCTAGAAAAATTGAAACAAAGAATTCAATCGGAAACACCAGAATTAGATTTATTTGGCATTCATGTGTTAGCATCTCAGTTTCCCAATGGTGAGGTCATTCTGGGGGATTCCCACGAATATGGGGATCAAATTACACCATTCAATAAAACAGAAATTGACGAATTAATGATTCGCGAGCTCAAGAAAGTTATTAGATTGGATGACTGGACAATAAAAGAGCGATGGTATGGTGTGTATGCAAAGCATCCAGAATTACCTGTATTTGATCATCGTGTTAACGACTGTGTTTCCTTATTCGTCGGTACAAGTGGTGCAGGAATGACAATGGCTTTTGGATTAGCAGATCGATATTGGAACAACTTAAGTAGGAATTAAAATGCCATCATTAAAACACCTCAAGGCTATTGTATTTGACTGGGCAGGAACAATGATTGATCACGGAAGCCGAGCTCCAGCAATCGTTTTTCAAGAAATTTTTCGGCAACGAGGAATAGAAATAACTATTGACCAAGCACGAGAACCGATGGGAATGGCAAAACGAGAACATATTTTAGCTATTACTCAAATGCCAGATATTCAGAAAAAATGGGTTGACAAATTTGGTAAATCGGCCGCTGATTCGGATATTGACGAAATGTATAAACAGTTCTTACCGTTACAAAAAGAAACGTTAAAGGATCATAGCCAAATGATCCA
Source organism: Candidatus Poribacteria bacterium (assembly GCA_002714785.1). Classification (GTDB taxonomy): domain Bacteria; phylum Poribacteria; class WGA-4E; order WGA-4E; family UBA9662; genus TMED15. The sequence goes on from PAYP01000042.1 coordinate 12,386, forward strand.
GGGTGCCACGAAAGCGGCAGAATTATGCCGAAATCTTGGGTTAAAAATTGGATCGAGTACGGGGTACACGAGAGAACTAATGGCCGATGTTTCGACCATTGCGAAAGAACAAGGATATGAACCTGACCTAATTCTTTGTGCTGAAGATGCACCACGNGGTAGACCTGCACCCTACTTGCTATACGAAGCATCAAAACGACTGGATGTTTATCCAATGTCTACAATTGTGAAGGTTGACGATACAATACTCGGAATTAAGGCNGGGGTGAATGCAGGCTGTTGGAACGTTGGAATTACACGGACTGGGAATTTATTAGGCCTCTCTTCGGAAGAGGTAGAAGGACTGACGGAAGGTCAACGGGGTCACATGATTTCTTCAGTGGGAGAGCTAATGTTGAATGCAGGTGCACATTTTATAGTTGAGTCTGTGGAAGATATTGAAATGGCTTTAACATACTTTGATGAGTTACTAGATCAAGGTGCTTCTCCAAACGATTTTACTTTTTGCTCATACCTTATAAATTGGTCCAATACAATGAGTGGCTAGGGNNCCTATTTTTCTCATGACTGAAGNAATCTACTGGTCTGGNTTACTTTTTTCAGTTGATATTTCCTAAAGTCTCAACATAGGACAAGGATCTGTAATACTATTGATAAAAATTCAGCGGCGCAACTCAGTTTAAAGTCAGAANACATCTTTCTTCAGACCACACAAAAGTCCTCTGAATAAGAATAAATCGTCGGCTATTGATAATAGCAGCGGATTCTTCTGGGGATTCGCATGAATGATATTTTATAGTCAAAAAACAGGAAACAAGTAGTTCATACGAGCATTGTTCCGGTAATTNAATTACCTTAAAAAGTAGCCTAACATTATTTANCTAGCAAAAATGTTTGATGAGGAGAGATTATGACATTTCGAGCAGCAGTTATTGGGTGTGGCCGAATCGGTAGTACAATAGACGATGAACAAGTCAATCGTCCGCAATTCCGTTATCCTTGGGCTCACGCACCAGCCGTTATCGAAGCTCAGGGAATTGAATTAATAGCTGGATCTGACGTCCATCCAGAACAGTTGGATGACTTTAGAAGTCGATGGGGAGTCTCTGCTCTTTATACTGATTATCTAGAGATGATCAAACAAGAGCAACCAGACCTAGTTTGTGTAACCACAAAAACAGTAGAACGTTCTGAAGTCGTTATTAAATCAGCCGAGGCNGGTGTAAAGGCTATTTATGCAACTAAACCTATGTGTCGTAGTTTGGCTGAAGCAGATGAAATGATCGAGGCNTGCCAGAAGAACAATACTATCTTAGCTATTGCTTGTCATAAAAACTGGAGTCCTTGGTTCCAAGTTTGTTTGAGAACCATCCGGGAAGGTCAAATTGGCTCTTTTATGTCGATGGTGTGTAATTATAGCTGGAACTTAGCTAACGGACATAGCCATACACTATCGCTTTTTCGCCAATTCGCTGATTCACCAGCCAAGTGGGTTTTTGGTCGTATGAATAGNGACGAAGCAGCCAAAACTGATAAAGATCTTAGTGGAAACGGTATGATCTATTACGAAAATGGAATCCAAGGTTTTTTAAATTCTGGCGGTTGGTTAAATATTGATTTCATCGGNAANGATGGCTGGATCAGCGCTCGTAATGAGCATGCTGATTTCGAGTTTTGGAGTCGGCATCCATCGACTAGAGAACCGATTCGTCGACAATTTCCTAATCCCAAACGCCCTAAAAGCTCCCAGCAAGCTGCTATCGAAGGACTAGTTGAAAATCTACGAGAAGGTACNACCCCACTTTGTCCTGGTGAGTACGGGCGGGAAGCACTGGAAATTGCTATTGGCTTACGTGAATCTCATCGACGAGGTGGACAAAAAATAGATTTACCTTTAGCTGATCGTAGCTTGTCTCTGGGTTGATAACTATATAGAATCNTGGAAAGAATCATAATGGAAATTACAGCCAGACAGTGGGAAGAATTCGATCGGGAAGGATTTCTGTTTTTAGGTCGAGTAGCAAGTGAAAAACAACTAGCCGGTATGCAACAGCGAATTGATGATATCATGTTGGGTCTAGCTCAAGTTAACTATGACCAAATTATGATGCAGTTAGACCGAGAGCCTGGTACTGGCCGACCAGGACCACAAACGAAGGGACACAAAGGGNCAACACTCCTGTATCGTAAAATTCAACAACTAGAGTTTGACCCTTTTTTTCTNTCTTACATGAGGCATCCAATTTTTGAGGCTATCTGTCAGCGAACNTACGGTCAGCAAACACTAGTCAGCTGTTATCGAGCTATGTTCATGAATAAACCTGCAGAAGAGGGTACTGACCTTGCTTGGCATCAAGATCGGTGGGACGATCTTGATCAAGATCCCGAAATAACTATTTATACAGCGCTTGACTCAGCTTCTTGTGAAAACGGTTGTGTCCACGTAATTCCAAGGTCTCACCGAAACCAGTTTAACTCATACCAAAAAGCTGGAAAACTTAACCCCCAGCAATTAGAGAAAATTACTAATCAAGCACAAACAAAGCCATTGGAACTATCAGCTGGTGAAGTTGTACTGCTACATAATTGGACACTACACAAATCGGGTACTAATCGAACCCAAACTCCACGTCGAGCGTTTAGTGTTTGCTACATGCGTGCGGACACTAAGATCCAGCCCCCACAAAGCGGAGAGTTTCCAATCATATTCGGTGAAGGCTCACTGACAGAGGAAAATTTACCCAACTATCAACCATCGATTATCTATGTTTGAAAATAAAGACACCGATTAGTAAATAATAGCACCAAGAAATAAACAGACTAAGAAACAGTAGATCTCCACTGTTTCTTAGTCTAAAGATAGTCAGATTGTGTTTTTTTCTTTTACTGTTTGTTAGGAGTTAACCTGATCTGACTCCAAGTGATAGCCAGCTTGTCTCTGGACTCAACAGCAGTTGAAAATTCTTTAGCCCCGATTTGCATGCTCTTTTTAATCTCGGCATCACTTAAAGCACGATTCCATAACCGGACTTCGTCAACAGAGCCAGGAAAAGCCTCTCCGCCCCAAGTACCGATTTGTACAGCATCCTTATTGGCTGCGGGCAAAACAGGGTTCTCAGACTTTTCCTCGTGTGTAGCTATGCCATCAACAAAGATTCGGACTAGTCCGTCATCCGCAGTAGTATGGGTATAAGCGAGATAATACCATTGCCCGACCTTAAGTTTAGTTTTGTTGTCGTTGATATCCTTGAATCCACCTGTGGCTCCGTTGGTCCAGACTTTGATTCCATTTGATGGGTTCATTCCATAGCCAAAGCTGATATGGCGTCCACCATCAGCAGGTGGATTTTTTCTAATGCCAAAAACTACAGCATGAGCGCTAGGTAGTTTGTCTAGTTTGACCCAAGCGGCTTGAGTAACTGCTCCTTCAATATGAAAGACTTTATTATCGTCAACTAAAACACGATCAGAGGATGCAGAAAATTGAAGAGCTTTGCCAAATTTACCCGCGACCCACTTAGTATTCCCTTCGATAGAACCTTTTAGCTCATTAGTGGAAGTGTCTGCGACAGATTTTCCTGTTCCTTCATCAAAGGACATATACATAACCAAGCCCTTCTTCAAATCAACGTCCTGGATACCAGCTTGAGCTGTCAAGCAAGATAAGGCTGCTACTATAATAGCAATAGAACTAATTTTACGAAACATGTTACAACTATCTCCAAATTTTGGTTGGTAAAAAATTAATGAAGATTTATAATCTCCAATTTCCGAACCTATCATATCAAGGAAATATACAAAGTCAAGAGTATTAGCAGAAGTGAAAAGTCATATTTCGACCTCATTGAATTTAGAAAATATTTAANAAATTATGCCACACGTGAGATCAATCGTAATTTATGTGTACTTATTGGTGGTTATTTCTGATTTTCCCTCAAAATTTATTATTACAAGTCTACTAAAATCTTCTTCTGAAAAATAACGAATGATCTGTTGATAGAATTAAAACAAAAAATTAGACAACATCTGATTTCTTTAATCTATTTTACTGAAAATCTTGCCAGCAGCGTGAATATCGTGTTAAGTTAATGCATTTCATGGAGTAAAATAAATGAGAATTGAGGTTAGTTCTAACGAGTTAGAACAGGGAGAGCTATCGAATGATCATCTTGAACAGGCTATTAACAATATTCAGGTGGAAGGGTACACGATTCTTGGGAATACTGTCTCAACCGATCATTTAGATTTCTTGCATCAGAAAATGACAGATGATTCCCACTCTATCATCAGTGCCAACGCTGAAAAGTGGTCTGGTCGTCTTCAAATCGGTCAATTACAGCAAGGGCCACCACCTTTTGCCCCCTATTTATTTACTGATATTGTTTCCAATCCCATTGTTGAGCACCTTAGTATCACACTATTGGGGGAAGGAGCCTTTAATGGATTTTATAATGGTAATACCAATTCACCGGGTAGTACTCAACAAGGTTTGCATATGGATGCTGGACATCTGTGGCCAAATCTGAACCCTTCTCACCCTACTGTTTCAGTAGTAGTAAATATTCCAACAATAGAAGTAACAGAGGCAGAAGGAGCGATCGAACTCTGGCCAGGGACACATTTGATTGGAGATGTTTCCCGTGGCTTAGATACTGAAGCAGAAGAAAATAGACGCCAAGTACGGCCTCCGGTTCGAGGTGAAACACAAAAGGGTGATGTGCTCATCCGAGACATGCGGCTGTGGCACAGGGGTACACCTAACAGATCTGATCAGTACCGACACATGATTGCTTTAGTCCATAACGTTGGTTGGTTGCGTCGAGGTCAACGACTTCGTTATGTCAAAGGATGCGAGTCAATTTTTCAAAATTGTCGTGTAGATCCACACGCGGTCTTCATAGACGAATGCCACGACTACTTATTTGATTATCGTGGGCCTAATGTGTAACCCGTAAAGTTGGCCTACGTNAATTTTTAATCAGTTTTTGCATCGACCGAAGTTCTTTTGGAGGGTCAAGTAGGCGGCCGAATTCTGCGAACGAGACCTCAGCAACATAGATATTTCCGACGGAATCCGTTGCAACNGCATGTGGAGCATAGAATCTTCCTGGTTGGTCTCCAAAGGCTTCATTGCCAAGCCGAACAACAACTTCACCTTTCCTATCCAAAATGGAAATCCTTGGACCTAGTTGACCTGCAACCTTGTAAGCTTCTTCACCACCAGCATAATATTCACCTACATAAATTAATCCGTCGCTGACGTGGACAGCTGCTGTTCTGGATAGATCTCCCCATCTCGCTTCTAACTGCCCTTCTGGGTTAAAAACCTGTATGCGTCGATTTTCACGGTCGCCAATATATATGTAGCCATCAGGGTCAATATCAATATCATGAACTATATTAAAACTGCCCAATTCTGTTCCTGCTTGCCCCCAAGAATTAAGTAAGTGCTTGCCATCAGGCGAAAAACGGTGCACTTTGGCATTACCATACCCGTCAGCTACCAAAATGTCNCCATTTCTTGGATCGATAGCCACGCGAGTCGGACTACAAAACGGCTTACCACTCATAGCNGGTGAGTGNTGATANGGCTCATTAAGCGTCATTATGAGTTTGCCTTCTGGTGTNAATTGTCGAATAGAATGATCTACATTATCAACACACCAGACAGTATCGTCAGGGGCAATTGTCACTGCATGAGGATTGGTAAAAATACTCCCATGCCCCCAACTTCGTACTACGTTACCATCCGTATCAAATACAATCATCGGATGATTGCCTCGATTAAAAACATAGACATTATCTTTAGAATCAACATCTACCGAGGTTGCCTCTTTATAGAACCAACCTTCCGGTAAGTTACCCCAGTTTTCACCTGAAACCTGATACTTATAATTACCACTACCGAGTATCGCCATATTATCTCCATCTAAAAGTTGCGGTTAAGAAGAATCATTCAATTTATAGATTGCCTTATATTTTTGGAGCTATTTCCCCTCAAAGTTAATATAAATTTGCGCTTTCTCTATATGTTAACGAAATTGAGTTTTCGCGTTTCAAAAGTCGATATTTTACCAGGGCAGACTTGACCAGTTTTACATTCTTCGAATTGTTGTTTGACTTTTTAAGTGTCATACAACACCCGAGATACAGGTCNCCATAAGCCCAGATGTTTTGTAATCAAATTACATTCCGAATATTTCTAATCTTCAGCTGACCAGAATATGAAATCGGATGGTTCTATGAACATGGATTTTACAATACCGGTTTAAAGGGGTCGGTAACTGATCGCATATTGAATATACCAGTAATAAGATGATACACCGCATAAATCTCAAAAGAAAAGGGAATATAGCCACCATAACCAAGTAATGGCATTTCAAAAATTTTCAAAAAACCGACAAACGGTACTTGATAAATCCATTTTGGGTAAGAATAAAAGTTCCACATCTCCCAAAAAAAACCACATATCAGGCATCCAACAGCTAATGAAAAGACAGGCCTCCAGTCACCACGATTCGTGTGACTCAGCAACGAATCGTGGCCAAGCCAAGTGTTGATAGGATCTAAAATAAAGTGAACCGACATCCAAACAAAAGGGAAGAAATAGCGGGGGCGATATATTAGTAAGCCCAGCATTGACCAACCTAATATAAACATCAGTATTGTATTCCGTGGCCTTATAGTAAACCGGATATCCCTCAAAGGTCGCTGGGTCCATTCAAAAGTTGAAACCCATTCTGCGGTACCAAATACTGCTGGTATTACTGTTGAAAAA
>PAYP01000043.1 GCA_002714785.1 Candidatus Poribacteria bacterium
CATAATTTTCCGACCTTTGCGAATCCTGATTTTAAAGTGATTGGTGTACCTGATTCTCATTTAGAAGAGCCTGATTTAGGACGGGGAAGAATTACGGGTAACTCGAATGACAACTTTGCCTTCAAGGTTCCATCGTTACGAAATATAGCCTTGACAGCCCCTTACATGCACAACGGTAGTCTTGATACACTGTCAGATGTAATTGACTTTTATGCTAAAGGTGGTGGAAACAGCAAAGGGTTATCCAACATCGATGACAAAATCCGACCATTTACTTTGACAAAACAAGAGAAGATAGACTTGATCACCTTTCTTCACAGTTTAACTGATGAATCGAACAAGCCATCTATTCCTAGTGTTTTACCGTCTGGTCTGCCAACCGTTTCGAAACTAGAAAACCAGTCTATTGAGTTACGGCGAGCCTCAAGGTTAACCCCTGAGTTACTTTCTTCGGTCAGTAAACGTGATAATATCATTACAGTCCAATCAGGACAAAAGATACAGGACGGTATCAATCTCGCAGTAGCAGGAGATACAATCCGCATTATGCCTGGGTTGTACCATGAAACGCTCAGTGTTGATATATCAGGCGTGGTGATCGAAGGTGTATTAAAAGACGGGAGTCGCCCAATTTTAGATGGTAAAGGAAAATTAGCTGATGGAGTTATAGGTTCCGGAAGTAATATTACCCTTCGAAATTTGATAATCAGAAACTACACAGCTAACGGGGTCATGATCAATAGAGCTCACAATATAACTTTTGAAAAACTGTATTGTCACAATACTGGATTGTATGGAGTTTATCCTGTTGAGTGTGTTGGTGTTCACGTTGAGAGCTGCGAAGTCACAGGAGTTAGGGATGCAGGGATATACGTTGGACAGTCCAAAGATATCGTGGTCGAAGATTGCCGAGTTTATAGCAACGTAACAGGTATTGAAATAGAAAACTCTGTTAACGCAGTAGTACAAAGAAATATAACTTATGATAACGCAGGTGGAATTTTAGTTTTTCTCCTACCTAATAATCCGTCTAAATTTTCTCGCAACTGTCGGGTTATAAATAATCAAGTATTTGATAATAATCATGTCAATTTTGCGGACCCTAATTCCGCAGTTAGTGGTGTACCGTCCGGTAGTGGTATTATGATTATGGCTGCGGACGAAGTCGAGGTTGCTTATAACCAGATCACCGGTAACAACTCCTATGGTGTTGGTCTTATTGCACTTAGTAATCAGCCAAAAGGAAAAAAACTGGATGTCGACCCTATTGCTTCTGGCTGCTGGATTCACGATAATATTCTGGAAAATAATGGGAAACAGCCAGATTCCAAACTTCTTGAATTGGGGCTACCGGGCGCCGATTTATTGTGGGACGTAACAGGATATGATAATAGTTGGGAACAGCCAGGGGCAACTTCTATGCCTTGGATTTTGCCTGGAAAATCTTGGCCAGAAATCCTTCGTAGAGCCAATTGGCGATTTTGGAAAACACTTTCGAACTGAACTTTTACTAATAAATCAAGGAGAATTAATAACTCTCATATAAAAAGAGTAAAATCGTGATGTCAGAAATAAAGAGTAGTGCAACACATCGAGAAATGGCGGCCGAAGCCATTGAATCAGTTGCTATTGGTCTAGTGACCGTTAGTGACTCTAGGACTCCCGAAACAGATACTAATGCCATTTTTTTGCGAGGTGAATTGGAACAAGAAGGGCATACCATAACGTCTTATCAAATAGTACCAGATGAACCAGAGCAAATAGAAATTGTTTTGGAAGAAATGATCGAAAGTTCTGCTCGTATCATAATTTTCAATGGTGGGACAGGCATAACACCGAGGGATCGGACCTTTGATGTTATTGACCGGAAGTTGGAAAAACGGTTAACAGGATTTGGTGAGATCTTCCGTATGTTGAGTTATGATCAAGTTGGAGCTGCAGCAATGCTCTCTCGCGCGACTGCTGGTACTTATAAGGGAAAACTCATCATTTCAACACCAGGGTCCCCCCAAGCAGTTAAGTTGGCTTGGGACAAATTAATTAAACCGGAATTGCAACATTTAGCTTGGGAAATAATTCGGTAAATAAACATTGGAAAACTAAGTACCAGTAAAAACCGGAGTGATAGAAACAGTTCGCCTCATATCACTACACACGCCCTTCGAACGAGCGGCCAAAAACTTGTTTGAAGGGGGGCATTTTAGGGGCATCAGTGACCGAACAGTCCTTCCATGAACTTGCCCGCATGTAGTGGACAGCGTAACCCCTTCTTCTCTGATTCGACAAATTAGCTTCACTCATATGTAACGTCAAGCTATGATGGAAACTGACACTTCCTGGGCGAAGTTCTACTGGTACTATTGGCCAAGGGGAATGCCCAAAGTCAGGAACAAAATTGGCCAATTGCTCGCCTCGTAACATTCCCCAACGATGTGTGCCTGGAATAAAATGTAAACATCCATTTTCTATAGATGATTGGTCTATTGCGGTCCAAGCAGTCACCAGATCCATAGGGAAAATATCTCGCCATGAGGCGGAGTCTTGGTGCCAAGCTTGAGCACTGCCAGTATCTGGGGCTTTCATAAACAGCTGGTCACCATACATTTTAATGTCTGCCACACCAAGTAGATCAGTTATCACTGCCACAATTTTAGGGTGCTTAACGTGCTGCCACATACGGTCATCGTAAACAGCGATATCATACAATTTTCGAACCGACAAAACCTGGTCAACTATGGTGTTTTCTCCAGAACGAAAAATAGGTTCTAGCTGAACGCTAGTTTGGGGGATATTTGGCAATTTGCCAGCAGCAATACTGTCGGTCCTTTGTCCTAATGTTTTTAGTTCTTCTTGGTGTAATAAATCTTCAATGACCAAAAATCCATTTCTTTGAAATTGATCAACTTGTTCCGTTGTGAGATAATTTAAGGAAGTAATACTCATCAGTCGACTCCTTGAAAAGTCCAAAAATTTTCCATAATTTGCTCCAATAGTCAAGGGAGCTTAACAATCAAAAATTCTCAGACACTAATATGTGAATTTTTGATTTTTCTGAATGCAGGTATCCAATTTTGACCCGATTAATAAATCTTCAACAACCAGATTATCTAGAAGAAAGAGGCCTACAACATCAACAGTTGAATGATCCTGATTCATTTCAAGATATTCTGAATAAATATTGGCCTTGGCACTACGACCCAAGCCAAATGACATCAATAAAACATTTATTGTTAGCTGATCTAAAGTGGAAATCCGTTACTCCATTTACAAAAACGATATCATCAGTAACATCACAACAACTGATTTCACCTCTTGGATTAGCTCTCTCAAATTTTGATACAGACTTAGCTCGTGCATCCTTAGAAATTCTCGACAGCACAGTTGAAATTGTAGCAGGTGATGTTCTGCTGGATACGGATCTGGATCCAATATTTGTTGACCGCTTTCGAATGGGAAGATATCCGGTAACTAATGCTCAATACGAACGCTTCGTTAAGGATACAAACCATCCCCCCCCAGCTGATTGGAGAAATGAGGATCCAAAGCTAGACGGACGATTCTCACCCAATTTCGGTGACCACCCTGTATCTAATGTCACCTGCACGGACGCAGAAGCTTATGCAGATTGGATTGGAGGGCGGTTGCCTAGTTTTGAGGAGTGGGAACGAGCAGCACGTGGGGACGATGCCCGGACCTTTCCGTGGGGAAATGAGATTGATAAGCCACGTTGTAACACGGCCGAGGCGGGGGTTGGAAATACAACTCCTGTTGGTACTTTCCCCGATGGTATCAGTCCCTTTGGTTGTTACGATTTACTTGGTAATGTTTGGGAGTGGAGCTCAACATGGTATGACGAAAATCAAACTTTTCGTATTGTGAGAGGTGGGGCTTGGTATTACAATCACGATCATGCCAGCTGTAGTAGCTACGATTTTTTTAGTCGTGATTATTCTGAATTTGTGATAGGTTTTCGAGTTGCTTTTGATTAGTTTTTTGTTAAAAAAGATAGACAGATGAATATACATATGTTGGATACCCCTTCACTTTGGGTTGATCTAAATCAACTAGAAGCGAATATAGCGACTTTGGCGGATTTCTTTCGTCGCTCAAAAGTAGATTGGCGACCACATGTTAAAGGAATTAAAATCCCTGCAATTCTTCATAAAGCTCTAAAAGCCGGAGCCATCGGGGGGACTTGTGCCAAAATCAGTGAAGCCGAAGTGATGGTTAACGGTGGGATCTGGGACATTTTAATTGCTAATCAAATTGTCGGCCAACGGAAAATTGAGAAACTTGCTCGGCTGTGTCAGAAAGCAGACGTGAAGGTGGCCGTTGATCACCCAAATAATGTGAAACAAATGGGAGTCATCGCCACCCAAAATAGAACTGAGATTGGTGTTCTTATTGAGATAAATACCGGAATGAATCGTGCAGGCGTACAACCTGGGCAGCCTGCTGTTGATTTAGCTTTATTAGTCGATGAAACGCCTGGCCTAAATTTTCGAGGTCTTATGGCTTGGGAGGGACATGCTGTTAGCATCGAAAACGAATGTAAAAAGCGAGAAACAATCAGTAAATCAGTTAAAGAATTACATCAAACTATAGAAATGGTTAAGGTTGCCAATTTGACTATGAATATTGTTAGTGGCGGAGGAAGTGGCACTTACAACATAATCACATCAATGGCTATACTAACTGAAGTTCAGGCCGGTGGGGCAATATTTGGTGATGCTTCTTATTGTCATTGGGGAGCAAAGACACAACCATCGCTTTTTGTTCGAAGTATGGTTACTAGTCGACCAGACCCATATCGGATCATTTTTGATGCAGGTTTTAAGGCTTTACCTGCTTGGGCCGGCCAACCTCCGATTGCTGTTAATTTGCCTGGATTTGAAACATTTCACCCTTCGGCAGAGCACGGCACTGTAAAGCTTACTTGCCCAAATTACGAGATTCAACCTGGTCAGATTTTCAATTTCATTGTTGGCTATGGCGACTCAACTGTTTTTCTTCACGATACGTTATATGGTATCCGAGGTGAAAGTATTGAAATCGCCTGGCCTATTTCGGGTAGAGGCAAAATTCATTAATCTTAAGCTTTTTAAAAAGAATATCACTAAATAATTAAGGCGTTAAACCTATACTACCACTAGGTTTAAACCTCATATCAATGAATTGGTATGAGAAGATGTAATAAAAACTTCGTTTTCTCTTGACACTATATATGTCTAGTGTTATACTTCCCCCCGCTTCGCAAGGAAGACATTGATCAGCATGTAGTGCTGATCAGGTAGTGTCCAATTGCGTTGTGGACTGATCTTTGAAAACTGAATACATATTAAGTGAACGCTATGCGATGTAATGGCCATTTGGTCATTCATCGTCTGATAAGGTAGTATACAAAATTCTTGTCAAAACCTGCTCGAGAGAGTAGGCTTGAGAAAACGACTCTTTTGGAGAGTATGATACCGGCTCAGGACGAACGCTGGCGGCGTGGATTAGGCATGCAAGTCGAACGAGAATCATGGCTTCGGCTGTGAGGATAGTGGCGAAAGGGTGAGTAACGCGTAGGTAATTTGCCTTTGAGTTAAGAATAACATACCGAAAGGGATGCTAATACTGAATACGATCGGGGAGTCTTCGGCCCCCTCGATGAAAGGTGCAAACCGCTCAAAGATAAGCCTGCGTCCTATTAGCTTGTTGGTGAGGTAACGGCTCACCAAGGCGACGATGGGTAGCTGGTCTGAGAGGATGGTCAGCCACATTGGGACTGAGACACTGCCCAAACTCCTACGGGAGGCTGCAGTCGAGAATATTTCGCAATGGGGGAAACCCTGACGATGCGACGCCGCGTGGAGGATGAATGCCTTCGGGTTGTAAACTCCTTTTCTAAGAGACGAAGATCTGACTGTATCTTAGGAATAAGCCCCAGCTAACTACGTGCCAGCAGCTGCGGTAAGACGTAGGGGGCAAGCGTTGTCCGGAATTACTGGGCGTAAAGCGTGCGCAGGCGGCCATGTAAGTCAAGTATGAAATCGATTGGCTCAACCAATCAACTGTGCTCGAAACTACATGGCTTGAGTACGAGAGGGGAAAGCGGAATGTACAGTGTAGCGGTGAAATGCGTAGAGATTGTACAGAACACCCACGGCGAAGGCAGCTTTCTGGCTCGATACTGACGCTCAGGCACGAAAGTTAGGGGAGCGAAAGGGATTAGATACCCCTGTAGTCCTAACCGTAAACGATGGGTACTAAGTATAGGAGGGATTACCCTTCTGTGCTGTAGCTAACGCATTAAGTACCCCGCCTGAGGATTACGGCCGCAAGGTTAAAACTCAAGGTAATTGACGGGAGGCCGCACAAGCGGTGGAGCATGTCGCTTATATTCGAAGCAACGCGAAGAACCTTACCAGGGCTTGACATCCTTTGACCGCCATAGAAATATGGTTTTCCCTTCGGGGACAAAGTGACAGGTGCTGCATGGCTGTCGTCAGCTCGTGTCGTGAGATGTTGGGTTAAGTCCCGCAACGAGCGCAACCCTTGTTGTTAGTTGCCAGCACGTAATGGTGGGGACTCTAACGAGACTGCTGGTTAAAAGCCAGAGGAAGGTGGGGATGACGTCAAGTCCGCATGGCCCTTATGCCCTGGGCTGCACACGTGCTACAATGGCTGGTACAGAGGGTCGCCAACCCGCGAGGGGGAGCCAATCCTTTAAAGCCAGCCCCAGTTCGGATTGGAGTCTGCAACTCGACTCCATGAATGTTGGAATCGCTAGTAATCGCGGATCAGCATGCCGCGGTGAATACGTTCCCGGCCTTTGTACACACCGCCCGTCACGCCATGAAAGTTGGTAGCATTCTAAGCCGGTGGCCTAACCTTTTGGAGGGAGCCGTCCAAAGTGAGATCAGCGATTGGGGCGAAGTCGTAACAAGGTAGCCGTAGGGGAACCTGCGGCTGGATCACCTCCTTTTTAAGGAGCACTCGGGCATTTAGCCAACCTTAGTGGTTGGTGTCCGTAGTACTGTTCCAGTTCTGCTGGATACAGGCGCTCATAAAATATTAATACCGACAGCGACATTTAATGTGTAATTCAGTTTTTGGAGATGAAGTCTTATTGCGCTGGGGCAACTGGTGCATGGGTGAGATTCCCTAGAGCTTCGCGGGGTTTCCTGCGGAGAGGTTGCTACGGGTGTATAGCTCAGTTGGTTAGAGCGCGCGCCTGATAAGCGCGAGGTCCCAAGTTCAACTCTTGGTACGCCCACTTTGTGGGGGCGTAGCTCAGTTGGGAGAGCATCTGCTTTGCACGCAGAAGGTCAGCGGTTCAATTCCGCTCGTCTCCACTTTTCTTGGGATTCTTGATAACTGCCAGTAGTAATTGGAAGTTATTGAGGCCCGTTTGTTCTTTGAAATTTTGAAAACTGTGCTAACTGATAGAAATTAGTTAGCAAGAGTACCTTGAGGAAGATGACAGTATTCAATATACTGTTTTTTTAATTTGACTTTTAATATGTCAAAGCTACTAAGGGCTCACGGTGGATGCCTTGGTGCTAGGCGGCGACGAAGGGCGTGACAGACTGCGATAAGCTTCGGGTAGTTGTTTATATGCTTTGATCCGAAGATCCCCGAATCGGGCAACCGGGTAAGTATTATTACTTACCGTCTGTACGGTAACAGTACAGACGCCAACCAGGAGAAGTGAAACATCTCAGTACCCTGAGGAAGAGAAAGAAAAATCGATTTCCTGAGTAGCGGCGAGCGAAACGGAAACAGCCTAAACCAGATGTACACGTATGTCTGGGGTTGTGGGACCCTCACAAAAGATAACAGTTTTTTAACTTAACGTCCCTGGGATAGGGCGACCGGAGAAGGTTATAGTCCTGTGAGTAAAAAGAAACTTGTGTCTTGAGGGGATCCCGAGTACCACGCGGATAGACTAAACCTGTGGGAATCCAGGAGGACCACCTCCTAAGGCTAAATACGTCCTAGCAACCGATAGTGAACAAGTACTGTGAAGGAAAGGTGAAAAGTTCCCCTGTTAGGGAAGTGAAATAGAACCTGAAACCGTGAGCTTACAAGCTGTGGAAGTGCGAGATCGGGCAACCGATGTGCATGACCGCGTGCCTTTTGCATAATGAGCCGGTGACTTACTTTGCGTAGCAAGATTAAGCTTTTTTGAAGTGTAGTCGTAGCGAAAGCGAGTCTGAATAGGGCGATAAGTTGCGTTGAGTAGACCCGAAACTGGGTGATCTATCCATGGGCAGAATGAAGCATGTGTAAAAACATGTGGAGGTTCGAACCCACCAGGGCTGAAAACCTGGGGGATGACCTGTGGATCGGAGTGAAAGGCTAATCAAACCCAGTGATAGCTGGTTCTCCTCGAAATAGCTTTAGGGCTAGCCTCATGTGTTTGGCAGTGGTGGTAGAGCTCTGGTTGGACTAGCGGGACTACCATCTTAGCAACTCCAGTCAAACTGCGAATGCCATTGTCTTAGAACATGGGAGTCAGTCTGCGGGGGATAAGCTCCGTTGACGAAAGGGAAACAGCCCAGACCGCCAGTTAAGGTCCCAAAATACAAGTTAAGTGGAAAAGGATGTGTCGTTACACAGACAACCAGGATGTTGGCTTAGAAGCAGCCATTCATTTAAAGAGTGCGTAACTGCTCACTGGTCGAGTGACTTTGCACCGAAAATGTAACGGGGCTAAACTTGTTACCGAAACTGCGGATTTTAGTATTACTAGAGTGGTAGAGGAGCGTTCTATTGTAGGACGAAGGTAGATCGAAAGACTTACTGGACGAACTAGAAGTGACCATGCCGGCATGAGTAGCGATAAAACATGTGAGAATCATGTTCACCGAAAACCTAAGGTTTCCCATGCGAGGCGAATCCGCACGGGGTTAGTCGTATCCTAAGGCGAGGCCGAAAGGCGTAGTCGATGGCAATCAGGTTTATATTCCTGAACCACCGGGTGAGTATGAAACACAAAGAGACGCAAGATTAAGGGCTGAATAGGAGATGGCTCCGAAGCGTCAAGGACCTCTTATTTTACAAGAGGTTTCAGCTTGATTTCTTGCCAAGAAAATCTTTGTGTGGACGAACTTTGGTGTGCGTACCGTAAACCGACACAGGTAGGTGAGGAGAGAATCCTAAGGTGCTCGAGAGAACTCTGGCTAAGGAACTCGGCAAAATGATCCCGTAACTTCGGAAGAAGGGATGCTCGAAAGAGCCGCAGTGAAATGGCCTATGCGACTGTTTACTAAAAACACAGGTCTGTGCTAAATCGTAAGATGATGTATACGGACTGACGCCTGCCCGGTGCCGAAAGGTTATGGTGAGGGGTGAAGGAGTAATCTGGAAGCTCTGACCCGAAGCCTCGGTAAACGGCGGCGGTAACTATAACCGTCCTAAGGTAGCGAAATTCCTCGTCGGGTAAAATCCGACCTGCACGAATGGCGTAACGACATAGGCACTGTCTCGGCCAGAGACTCGGCGAAATTGTAATACCGGTGAAGATGCCGGTTACCCATAGAAAGACGGAAAGACCCCGTGAACCTTTACTATAACCTGATATTGGGTTTTGGTGTAGCATGTGTAGGATAGGTGGGAGACTTTGAAGTTGGGGCGCTAGCCTCAGTGGAGTCGTCCTTGAAATACCACTCTTGTTGCCCTAGAATTCTAACTTTGGTTCGTGTATCCGGATCAAGAACAGTGTCAGGCGGGTAGTTTGACTGGGGCGGTCGCCTCCCAAATCGTAACGGAGGCGTTCAATGGTTCCCTCAGCGTGATTGGAAACCACGCGTAGAGTGCAAAGGCATAAGGGAGCTTGACTGCGAGACAGACATGTCGAGCAGGTACGAAAGTAGGACTTAGTGATCTTGCGGTACTGTGTGGAAAGGCCGTAACTCAACGGATAAAAGGTACTCCGGGGATAACAGGCTTATCGCGCCCAAGCGCTCACAGCGACGGCGCGGTTTGGCACCTCGATGTCGGCTCATCACATCCTGGGGCTGTAGCAGGTCCCAAGGGTTGGGCTGTTCGCCCATTAAAGTGGTACGTGAGCTGGGTTTAGAACGTCGTGAGACAGTTCGGTCCCTATCTTCTATGGGCGTAGGAAATTTGAGGGGAGCTACTGCTAGTATGAGAAGACCGTGGTGGACAAACCTCTAGTGCACCAGTTGTCACGCCAGTGGCACCGCTGGGTAGCTATGTTTGGAAGGGATAAACGCTGAAAGCATCTAAGCGTGAAGCCCACCCCAAGATGAGATTTCCCACAGAGTTAATCTGATAAGGATCCTTCGAGATAAGGAGGTTGATAGGCCAGGTGTGTAAGTGTGGCGACATATTCAGCAGACTGGTACTAATAATCCGAAGGCTTTGACTTTTTTGCATTATTTCGTTCATCTTTAACAAGGTCCTTGCTAAATATAAGCACAGTTTTCAATGTTTCATGGAATTGCATTCGTCTAGTATTAGGCGAGTGCCCCGTAATCATATAGGCCTGATGTACATAAATTATTTTTTTGTTCAGGCGGATTTAAGATTTACCCAGTGACTATAGCGAAGGGGTCCCACCCGTTCCCATTTCGAACACGGCAGTTAAGCCCTTCAGCGCTGATGATACTTCGGGGGCGACCCCGTGGGAAAGTAGGTCGTTGCTGGGTTTTTTTTTGCCTGGAAATAGACAAGTAATCACGACCTTCCTCTACATGATCTTGATTGTAACTAACTCCTAAATTCAAATTAGCCGTTAGCTTAGCGTCCAGTTAGTTAGTGTTACAATGGCTAACTACCGGAACTCACCCCTTACAGTTAATGAACTGGCAATAGACAGGTAATCACGACCTTCCTCTACATGATCTTGATTGTAACTAACTCCTAAATTCAAATTAGCCGTTAGCTTAGCGCTCAAGTTATACCGCATTTGTACAGTAGTCTCGTAACGCTCTGAACGCTCTTCCCTGTTAGCACCAAATTGTTCACGACGAATTACTGTTGAGAACGTATTACTCAAATCGAGGTCATGCTCCAACTTAAGGACTTTCCGTCGAAAGGGAATACGAATACCACTTTCGATACTAAGTTTGTAATCTACGTTGAAACTAGGTGTGATTATGAACGATAAACTGTCAATACCAGCACGTTCTTGGTCGCGGAGAGTTGTTCGGACACCAATTGTAGTCCGACTTCCGCCTTGCCAAGCATGACGCCAGCTAATGGAAGGTTCATGAGAGAGACTTCCTCCAATTCTAGCATTTATATTACTATGGTCTCGTGTCATATATCGATAACGTAATTGTAAGGTAGAGGTATTCTTAGCATTGAATAACTTGAGATTACTATCATAACTAGTCGTGTTTGATTTAGATGAGGTACTGGAAGACTTCATAAAGCTGTCGCTATGTGAATAATTTCCGCTGACTGATGCCCAAGACCACGGATCGACCGAAGCACGAAAATTGTATCGAGTACCTGTTCTAGCTCGTGAACGTCGCTTATCTCCTTCATCAAACTCAAGAATATCACGAAAAGAATCCCCAGACTCTAATTGTCGTAGGTAGTCTTGAGTGTTAAAGCTAATATCAGTATTTAATGATAATGATTCGAGGCTTCTTTGAAACAATCCGGTCTTTTTTTCTTGATCTAAGCCATTTCGTAAGGCCATTTTTTGATCTATTTTTTGCTTTTCTTTTTGGATCCAATCTCCTTTAAGGCTTTCAGCATTTTCAACACTTTCTTTGGTAATTCCTATATCTTCTAGCTGGTTTAGCCTATCTTGTTGCTCAATCTCTTTCTCAAATCGTTCTGCGTCTGTATTTTTTTCGAATAATGATAGCTCTTCAGATTCACTAGTATTAGATTTAGGCTTCAATAGCCAGCCAAACCAAGACTTTGGACGTATACCAAGCCCCAAACGAATGTTAGCATTGATTGATGCGTCTTTCGATTCACCGAACCAATTCTCACTAAAACTAACTTGGTTGGTAATTGTTGGTCGTAAACCGAGTAAGTCCCTATTGATACGAGGATTAATTGAAAATCGGTGTTCCCTAGCTGCTAATGTATAAATTTCTTCACTATCTGCTTTCGATTCGTTTTCTTGCTCCGCCAGGTTGCTAGTCGGTTGATTAGCGTATGATGAATAAGTTCCATAAGAACTATAAGACCTAGAAGATTGTCTGCTTCCCTTTTTTTCTAATTCTCTTCTGATATCGTAACGCGTGTTGAGACTAAGGCTATCGAAAGGTTGTAGATTGAAAGAAACTGAACCTGTATCTACTTTTTCATCTTGATTGTACCCATAATATCCACCATAACTAGAACGACTAGTGCTTGTTGAGCTGGCAGTGGAAGTATCAGAGTCAACATCTTCATGCCTGTACTGAACATCTAATCCAATACGTTGTCCAAAACTGTAACGGAAAGTACTTGTGTAAAGATCGCTCAATTGTGAACCTTGACGTTCATTCCAAAAATCTTGCTTATTATAAGCGAAGCCCAACATTGGCCACTTCGGACGATTGAATTGTATCGAAATATCACGATTTAGGGTTTCACTTTTTCCACTTTGGTATGAACTAATCGAACCCCTACGATTTTCTGTTTCAGTCTCCTGGTGGCTAATCGAATATCGAATGGGTAACCAACTCAGCAAGGTAATATCACTGTTAAGATTGTAATCATTATTAGTAGTACTATAGCCACGATCATACATACTTTGCCTACTTGTTTGACCGGCAGAACTCTCGAAGTCCTTATCTTGTCCAGCAAAACCACCTTGAACCTTGAGTATACGTCCCAACTCAATTGACAAATTACCACGTCTCGCCCACCCTGATTTGACCAATGGATCACTCAAATGAATATCGTTGACCCAAACTTCGCCGCTAATCTCATCTTGATCATCATTCTTTAAGCCTAATAAAATACCTCCAATGTTTTTGATCGATAAATTGTTACTATTTTGCCCTCGGAGTTTGAAACTATCTGGGTGGCCATCGGGCTGGGATATTTTTGTGCTTGATTCGTTTTGGTCTTCTTGGTTGTTTGCGTCTTCTATTTGAGTCGATGATGGCTGAGATTCAATTTTGCTTTCCGTTTCATTTTTCTGTTCATCCGTTAAATTGATTTCAACAAATTTCCATCCTTCAAAATCTATAGGAAGAGTAAATTCGTAATAATCGGTTAGATTTTCAAAAACGTTTACTTCATCTTTCGTATCTTTAAGTGGATCAGAGAAAGGATCATTCGAAGCATAGTAGTAAGAGGATCGATAATTGGATCTAAGACCACTTGAAGCTAACCGCATAACGAAAGTTGCTTGGCTTTTATCACCGTATAACCAAAAATTGAGTTTATTATGCTTAGAAAAATCTTGCCCTTCTCCTTGCTGGCGGCCACGTAGTCGTTTAGAGGTAATACCAAATGAGTCAGGTAAGAGATTATAGTTGAGTACCAGTGATTGTTCTTTTTGATGTGATGAATCAAATGAAAAGTTCACGTTTGTATAAGGATGAAGCTTACGAAACAATTTACCATCCTTAAGTTGATCATAAGCACCTTGATAATCATCGAAGTTATAGTTATCTTTGGTAGAAATTACGAACTTTTCATTAGTGTCATTTACTGGTGAGCCATTTTGAGTAACAATACCTTGTTCCCACTGGTTACCAACAAGTTCGATTGAAGACCATTGAAGTTGTCCATTTACAGAACCTGGCTGATTCTTCTGTAACCAAAATCGTATATGTTGTACATAGCCCAAATTAGGAACTCGGTCCCCATGGGGTACGGCAACTGTTAGGGGAATACTAATAAACTTCCAACCATTACTCCGTTTACGTTTAATCCATTGATCAGGAATTTGATCCAAAGGTATAGAGATTTCTAGGTAAGCATTAATATCATCCAGGACACCGTCTCCATTGAGATCTTCAGTATCTAAAGCTTTATTGTTATCTCCGAGGCGAAGAGCTGATCGAAAACCACTTTGCGGATTATAATCCCAGCCAGTATCTTCACCAGTATCTAATGTACCATTAGCTCGATACTTGTGTTCAAGAGGTAGATTTTCTAAATCTAAATCGAGGGCATCAATTTTTCCATCTCCATTATTATCATCTAGTCGTTTAGGTAAATCTTCACTATCCAGACGCATATCTTGGTCAGCGTCCTCAGCAACGACACCGATATTGATATGCAAAATAACATTGTCATCGCCACGAGTACGAAGCCACATTTCCAAAAATTGGCGCTGAGAAAAATCAGCACCAGCAGAAGAGATACCATAGGAAAATCCACCCCATTCCTCAATTACATCACTGAAATCATAACCAACTTCCATGATTAGTATTTCTTCAGTTGAACGCGCCATCGGATTAATAATTGAGGCAGGAAGACGCTTGTTCCTCATATAGTTACCAATAGCTTTTTCATCTTTTTCATCGCTAACCAATTTACGAAAGACAGCTCTATTTTCTACAGTCGGTGGAATTAGCTGTTGACCCGAGATGCGATCTTGGCTATAAGGGGCACTTGCCATGCTCCAATTATGCTTAAAAGTTGAAACAGCCGTTGTTTCTCTGGCTCCTTCCATACCGTCAATCATGGATAAACCCACGCTGTTAGGATTATTGTGTGAGAATGCAGCCTCACCACTAAAATTGAAGACCAATGGAAATTCATCTACAAAAACAAAAGGTATAGGATTAACTAGCCACGCTAAATTGAATCGTTGGCCAAAACTAGTATTTAAATTAAAAGCTTGCAAACGGCTAGGAACTTCATTTGGGCTGGGGACCTCAACTGGTTTTTGTCCTGTATTAATGATATAACCAGTTGAAAAATTCAATCCTTGTTTAAAAACAGGATTAAAATGAGTTCGCCCACCTGTACCATACATACCGCGCCTCGAACGACCACCCATGCCAAAACTTGAAGAGGAAAATCCACCGCCAAACCCCGAAGATCCACCTCCACCAAAGCCAAAAGAACCGCTGCCAAACCGGTTGGCTCCAAATCCTCTCCCCATTTGACCTGAGCCAAATTTTGTTCCTACTGTAGAATTAGGTTTAGAAAAAGCTCCTGTAGTTTGATTAGTACGTCCCATCAATCGATCGAAACGATTAAATTTTTTGGTGGGCGTATTTGCGTCAGTCGAGTTTTTGTCTTTTGGTTGATACTGATATTCTAGCCAAACCCCCGCTACAGTCTGCTGTAATGATCCACCAAAAGGTGCACGCTCGAACTCGACTTCAATTTCATCATATTCATCTAGTTGAATGTTCATTAGGCGAAGTGTTCCCACTTCGTAGATCATCATATAATCAATATCTCTTTGCAGCTTTCGACCATTTAATCGGACAGTTTCACTTTTAGGAATAACAAATAAACCTACGTTGTGACTGTTAGACTGATATGCGTAGTCAGCTTGAATAGTATAAAGTTGATCACCATAACGTGTGTTCTCAGCATAAATAGCTTCATTATTAAGTTGATCTCTATACTGATAGAAAGGGCTTTCCGGATCTTCAATCATAAATGGGCGGAAGGTCGGAAATGTTAAAATACCCCGATCAAAATCGACATACTCTGGCTCGACCCTACCATCCCCGTCTTTATCTAAACCAAAAATTTGAATATATGGGATCTCTCCTTCTTTTGTATCGAATGCCTCGCCTGCACCTTGGCGCCAAATGGTCAGCTGGAAATCTCTCGGATTAATATTTCTGTTTCCTAAATTATAGACGCGCCGAGACTCAGTACCTCGAACAGCTTTATCTTTTAGAGTTACATATCCTTTCTGTTGAGTTTCTCCAGTGGTAGGAACGTCATCATTTTCATTAACAAAAACATTTTTTGGTGAGCCAACAACACCAGTTCCATCTCCAAGATATTCATATGCTGCCACAATCTTATAACTAGGGGACATCGAAATAAGAAACTCAATCTCCCCCGTTTCGTAGTCAATATTGTAGTCTTGGCCCGGATACTGTAGATTGAAATAGCCATTTACTGTTCTCTGTCCCCCCTGATTGTTGTTAGCAACTCCATCATCAATATAGATTTGCTCACTACCTTTTTTGATAGGTAAATACGAATCATGAAGTAACCCATCTTCACCTAGCTGAATAAAATAAAACCGCTCTTTGACGTAATTATGGTCAGCTACTTGTTGTCCCCTACCATAACCTGCACGACGAGATTCACCTCTGAATCGTCGTCGGTCTGTTATACCTTTAGAGCGTGAACCAAAAGCTGTTAATTTGGCACCTTTATATTCTGCAATAGCTTCCAAACCAAATAGGTTGCGGTTAATATCTAGAAAACGTGTATTTGGTAAATTAAGCATAATATCGCCAAAGGCGACACGTCTCAGGATGCCTTCAGGTTTCCCTTCATACCATACTCGGATCTTTTGCTGTTTAGCTCCGCCAACACCACCACTGTAGCCACCATAACTACTTCCTCCATATGAGTCGCCTCCTGAATCACTATAATCGACTTCTACGTGAGTATGTTCACCGACTCTTCCGTGTAATCCAACTTGCAGGGTCTGACGGATGTTAATACCACTAGCTCTAGGTGCACCACCGCGAGACATTGAAAAGCCACTTCCATATCCGCCATAACTACTACCACCGAAGCCTCCTCCACCACTAAAAGAATCATATCCACCACCATAGTTACCATAACTAGAATAGGAATCTCCATAAGACGAGTTCAATCCTAAGTCTAGGCCAGAGTTGTATGAGCTACCATACCCACTATTCATACCATAAAAGCTATAGCGATCAGTTTGGCCGAAGTAATGTGTCTTATTGAGTTCAACCGTCACAGATTTATGGCCAGTAATTTTTAGGTTTGAGTTGAGAGGAAGGTCAAATCCATCTTGCTCGACTTCACCAGCTACTTGATTAGGGTCGTATTCCCATAATTCACTGAGGTCCATAAACTGGGGAACACGTTCCCATCGATTCAAAGAGTAAAGATACTGCCTAATATAGTGTGGTGGTTCCAATTCATCTTCCAATACGTGAGATCTTGGATGAGTTGGAGAATGTAGCCAAGGCCGTAAATTTTTTGGTTTTTCTAGAAAAAATCGTTTCGAATTATCTTTGGAATTGAAGGTAGAAGGAGGAGAAGAATTACTGGTGACAACTTTCTCGTATACTTGTGTGAGTGCGGCGTCTTTGGGTATAACTTCGCCCCAGGCCAAGGGAAGAACGAAAAAGCCTAAAATAAAAGAGTGAAGCGAAAATCGTTTGCCAACGAGAATGTTAGAAAAACGACCGAAGTAACTAAGAATAACGATCAAAAATAACCCTTGTTAGCACTTTTGATTAGCCTCTGGTTTGGTCACCGAAACAACATTAACTACCAGAGTGTTACTTTCGATGCCTACTAGAAATCAACGGAATGAAATCAACCAACGTTTACGATAACTGCAAATCCAGATTACATTATCCTAATTTAAACGACTAATCTNTCTGACATCGTACGATAATATTTGAGAATTCGAAAAAATATCAATACTCATCANCTATTATATCATTCGTTCAGTATCAAAAAAATAGAGTTNCTTTAGAATTGACTGTGCTATATTAAGCTCATTCAAAAGCTTGCATCAACTGATTAGCGTCGACAGATAATCAGTAAATATTTCCTAGGTTAGTTTTTAATATAGAAGACGTTCCGGAGTTTGTTTATATTAACCTCATTCATTTTGTTTGAGCTGAAGAAAAGTAATTTAGAACTTTTTGCCTTAGATCCTGTAAGAATCAGGCATAAATATATACACTATCTTGGAGTCGATTAATTGATTCATATTTAAAAATATAAACAGTCAACTAATAAGAANCATTAGTCTNNTCCTANCTGGTTATAAAAAAANCACCAATTGATTAATTCGAAAATCTACTTTTACAGTTTATACGATACAGACAAAACTTGAAATAGCTNCTCTGAATTCGGAGATCCTGTATGTAATTTTTTCCAGAAAGATAGGAAATAGGATAAATTAATACAAATAATGGGAGTGAGAAATGAAGTGTAGGTCGGCAGTTGTATATGAGCACNGTGGATCCGTTGTCGTCGAAGATCTAAATTTAGCTTCCCCAAAAGATGGAGAAGTTCTTATCCGAATGGGTGCTAGTGGTATTTGCCAATCTGACTGGTCGGTTGTGAAAGGTACAATCCGTTATGATCTTCCTATTGTTCTAGGTCATGAAGGGGCAGGAATAATTGAGGCTGTAGGGCAAGGTGTGACATACGTAAAACCGGGGGACCACGCCATTTTATCTTTTGTAACNTATTGTGGTTTATGTCGAATGTGTCAGTCTGGTCGAGTCGTTCTATGCGAGGGGGTTTTNGCTAACNACGGCCGCCTTTTAGATAATACTTGTCGATTTACTAATAGAAGTGGGCAGCCAATTCCACAGATGGCTCGAATTGGAACCATGTCGAATTATGCTGTTGTTTCAGAAAATAGTCTAATTAAGATCTCTTCAGATTACTCTCTACAAAAAGCAGCCCTAGTTGGGTGTGGTGTCACTACAGGTATAGGAGCAGTCACCAATACAGCCCAAGTACAACCGGGTGAATCGGTTGCTGTGATTGGCGTTGGTGGTGTTGGGCTGAACGTGATTCAAGGAGCAAGGATAGCGGGAGCCGAACGTATCTTTGCCATCGATTTAGTGCAAAAGAAGTTAGATTATGCTCAACAATTCGGTGCTACAGATAGCATTAATGCTTCTTGTACCCAGCCGAAAGAAATCATGACAGAATTAACAGATGGAAAGGGCGTTGATTATGCTTTTGAAGTGATTGGCCAACCAGAAACTATTCACTTAGCCTACCAAGTGACTAGCCCAGGTGGCATGACAGTAGTAATTGGAATTGCAGAGACTTCGGCTAATATTCAGATTCCAGCTCAAGATCTAGTGCGAAGCGAAAAACGATTAGTTGGTTCTTTTTATGGTTCAGCAAACTTGCGTCTTGATATGCAGCGCATTTTAGACTGGTATGATCAAGGTAAAATCAAGCTGAGTGAGTTAATTACCCAAACTTACTCATTGGATCAAGTCAACCAAGCTTTTGATGATCTAAATGCTGGTAAAAATATCCGCGGCATGATTCTTTACGACTGATTGATACATAAGGATCTAGAAAGACTAGAGTCTGAAATAAAGAAACTCAGAAGTTATGAATCACGAAAACAGGATCTGAAGAAACTTCAAGTTCAATTATAACTTCCTCTGCTTCTGATTGAAATTCATTTCGGACTGCAGTCGGCTTGTCTGGATCAATCCATAACCCATCTAAGTTCCAACGTAATCCTTGGGAATAGCGAACCTTAACATTCTTGTCGTGTGCTATCAATGAAATTTGTTCAGTTGAATCACTGGTATAGCGTCTAATCGTCAGCTTGGACTGTAGGCGATAAATTGCTTGTTGAGGATCACTCAAAACTACTTCCACATCAGGTCTGATCTTGTTTGCAAGTCTTAACAATTTTAGATTCGCTAAAAAGTGGTCAGTTTCATATCTATGGGGTAAAGATCCATAGATACAGAGGTCGCTGAAATCGAACTGCCTCAGGGCTAATTCAACTGCAAGTTGCCCATCGGTACTATCCTTATCAGTATGCCCGATCCAATCTGAGATAGTTGTGATACTAGTAGTTACTTTTGAGTAAAGATTTGGGTTGACCGAATCCAAATCGCCAATCAGGTGTGTAGGCCACAAGTCTAGTCCGAAAGTTCTGTTCAAACATTCAAAAATATGAAGGCCTCCATCAGCACAAACGATTAAATACCCATTTGTAATAGCAGATTGAATTGCTTTACGATAAAAAGGGAGTTGGCGAGTATCGTAAAACCCATTCAAAAAAATTAATGCTGTTCTTTTATCAAATATCATTTACTAGAGATAGTTCGCTCGTTTATCTTCTTCGGATGCTTGTATAGAAGATGACGAATCAATATTCGAGTCAAGTATGTTGCTCATTTTTGCCTGCACTCGTGATTGACTCCCACGAGATACTGTCAATCTTCACTAAGGGCATAGAAGACCTTAGTAACAGTGATTAACTAATCTCGGTTGTCAGTAAGATTTTGTTCTCCAAAGTGTGTTCAGCAAGGAGAATCATCCAATAAAAATTCTAGGTATGTGTTGGGGCTAGAAATGATTTTACTCTCGAGGTCTAATAAAGTTTAAAATTATGCCTGATGGATGAACAATATAAAATGGATTCTTCGGCAAATAACACAGTAATGTATTTACCTAGAGAGACTCACGAATATCTTTTCTTTATTCTAACATGTAGAGTCTGTACCAAGGCGATTACAATACGCTATTGTAACTATAAGGCCATATCAATTTTTGACCTTCCGGATTCTCAACAGTTAATACTATAAGTCAGCGCAGCAAATCAAGTATTGATTGGCAAAATTATCAGGTGAATTGGTAGACTCAGCCATAACCTTCGCCGAGCAATTTTTGACTTTAGCCATATTTGATTTGATGAAATCAAAAATTAAACTGATTACCACACACATAAATACTAGCAGATAGAACGAACAGTACGAATGAGGAATCTTATCGTCAAGATAGGACGAACTTTGACAAAATCAAGATTCCGGGTTACTCTTCCATTCTTGCGTCTGCTAATCTATCACTACGGGAAGGGATAGATATACAGATCGCGTAACCCAAAATGTTAGTCCTCAGAAACTTTCTGTTTTCTTTAATCAATGAGTAAGTATTATAAATTTGTAAAAAAATGTAGAAACGAATTTTTTCAGTAAAGAGAAAAGAATCTATTAGCAGGTAAAAAAGAAAATATAATGCGTTACCCTATAAAAGTTTTGGCCATTGGCGCCGGTGGTTTGCAACGGGCTTTGACTCATGAATTTATTGATTATCTAAATAAAAACAACCGTTACCACGGGGGGATTTACGTTGGCCAGCCACGTGGGACGGACAAAGCCGAAGCATTCAATCAACAAAATGGTATTTATCATTTGGTTGTCTTTGACCTAAATGAAATCACAGAGATCAAAAAGGTAGAGAGTGTAGTCGGTGCGACAACCCTTTCGACTGAAAAAGGAAGAGAACTGTTCCTGAAACAGGTGGAAAATCCCCTCGATCTAATTCTTGTTGGTGTGACGGAAGCTGGTATTGGAAAGGGCNAAATCGCTATGGATNTTTTANANCAAACNCTCATACGTTATTATGAACACCANGGATCCAATAGTTCGATTTCCGTTATCAAT
This sequence comes from Candidatus Poribacteria bacterium, assembly GCA_002714785.1. Lineage (GTDB taxonomy): Bacteria > Poribacteria > WGA-4E > WGA-4E > UBA9662 > TMED15. The sequence goes on from PAYP01000043.1 coordinate 21,273, forward strand.
ACCGATAATATTCGCCACAACGGTCAAGTACTACGGGATATAATACTTGATGAGTACCAAGCTCCAACGTCTGATTTTACACATTGGCTGGAAAATCAGGTCGATTTNCTGGACCAAATGGGGGATCGAATTGTACCACAATCTTCTATAGTACCACACCAAACTCAAAAAGTNGCTATTGACCAAATAGGCCAACCAGATGACCTGATTACCTATACCGAATCATTACCGGTTGTATCTCTTGTGTTGCAAGATACAAATAAGCGTTTACGTGTACCTTTTGGTNAACTAGAGTCATTGGGAGTAATTGTCACCTCTGAACCTATTGATCCCTTTCACGACTGGAAATTACTTCTAGTAAATTCGGTTCACGTACCAGGTATTACCCACAAGGCATTTTTATCTGGGATTGAAACCGTTAACGAAGCTGCCAATCATCCCAAATTCGCTCCACACATAGAAGTATTGATGACCGGATATGCTGAACTGGTATCCAAGGATATTCCAATTCCAGGACGATCAGCACTTGAATACACAATGGATTTTGTACATCGTATTCGGCGTATTGAGGATACTAATGCTCGTATTAACGTCAATGAAACAGTTAAATTGAGAGAACGAGCTGTAGATATAGTCGTTTCTCCCAACTATGCAAAATCTTCTAGCCAATTTCATTTAGCATTTGCTTATTCGTTTGCTACGGTACTACGATTTTTGACACCAGCTACAAAACAAGGAGATACCTATTTCGGTCAAACTGACACGGGAGAAAAGTACCCTATTTCTGACCCCAACCGAGTAATTCAGCAAGCTTTGTCAGGAGCTTTCGGACAAAACGATGCCAGTCGACGNTTGGAGTCAATTTTGTCTAATACTGATCTTTGGTCCTCACCTGGAGCTACAACAACAGTCAATTTGAGCCAAAACCGATGTTTTGTTGATCAACTGATCCCATTTTACCATCAGTTGACTAATGGGATGACTTGTCTCGAGCTATTGGCTAAATTAATTTGATTCTTTACGTATGTCTAGGTAATTCATCTTGATGACGAGTTACTANGCCTTCCAAGTAAAAAATTCTGGATTAGTTNCTCCTTGATGTTCTAATTCGATTTCTGCTCAATAATCCAGTTGACTACGGTTTCGACCATCTGAGATTGTGCTGAACCACTGAATACATGGTCAGCATCATTAATTACAACCAGTTTCTTCGGATTATTTGCATTGTCAAAAACCGTTTCTGAATCGTCTATCAAAACAACATCATCTGCCGTACCGTGTACTAGTAACCAAGGAATACGGATCTGGCTGGCCATGTTTTCTAGGGTGTTTATACCGTATAGATCATCCATATAATCTTGGGATAAGGGACAAGTGGGTTCATCCCACATGAAGCCTTGNTCTGGTATTTCTTGCCCGAATTCAGTTTCGGCAAATTTCTTTGTACGCACCATTCCAGCCAGCGATACCAAAAGCCGAATTCGTTTATCCTGACTAGCTCGTAACAAACCCACGGCACCTCCCATACTATGNCCAATATAACAAACTTTTTGACTGCTGAATTTATCCAAAACTGCACCTAAATCTTCCACCTCTTTACTAATTGTTGCAGATGCAAAATCGCCTTCAGAATTGCCATTACCTGCAAAGGAAAATCTCAGATTAGTAATTTTGGCTAGATCCAGTGCCTCGGCTAAAGCGATAAGAAAAGGTCGATCCTTGTTACCAGTAACTCCATGCCCGATGATAACNGTAAATGGNGAATCAGGGTATTCGGTTAATGTGTAATCTAATTTTTCACCCAGTTGGTTACGAATTTCCACGTTTTTATAAACCTCTTAAAATTTATTATTTTTTATGGTGAATTTTAATTGTTTTCTCGAATTGTCAGATGTTGATTGACCTTAACATCACTTAATAGCGTCTGATGACGTTTTTTGTTTGCCACTGATAGGGGCCAATCCACTATTAATTCCTCTATCATTTTACTGGTCCCTAACCCAAATATGATTGACAACTCACTCTGCGAACAGTAACTTGCACCAGAACGTAGTGTTCTAGTTTGCTGCCCCCCAGTCGTTTTAACAGTAACCTTGGCTCCAATACCATTTCGGTTGGATTGGTTTCCAACTAGTTTAATCTTGATCCATGAACGATTGGAAAGCACCTCTGTATTCATGATGGTGTCGTTACGATATAAATAGGCTGGTCCTTCACAGGTCGTGACCAGCAAGTCCCAATCCCCATCATTATCAATGTCCCCATAAGCTGCACCACGGCCAACAATTGGCTTCTGTAAATCTTTACCAGCGTCAGTTACAACATCCAGAAAGGAGCTATTACCAGTATTCCGGAATAGGTGTGGCCGCTGGGCGTAGGTNACCTCACTTTGTACTGTATTAATTTCGTCCTCTAAATGACCGTTAGCAGCGAAGATATCCAGTTGACCATCAAGATCAAAATCGAAGAAAAAACATCCAAAAGTCAAGGTTAACAAACTACTACTCCCTACATTAGCTACAGGTGCATCATCAATAAAAAAACCACCTTCATTATGGTATAGGTTAATCATCTCGTTTGAAAAGTTTCCAACAACNAAACCTTCACGACCTGATCCATCATAATCGCCGGCATCAACTCCCATTGCNCCAGTAGCCTTACCGTCCTCGCTGAAGGCCACGCCGTAGATCATTCCTTGCTCGATAAATGTTCCATCTCCATTATTTTGGTACAGTTTATTGGGTTGAGTATCGTTTGCTTCAAAAATATCAGGTAATCCGTCCGAATTACAATCGAATATGCACACACCAAGAGACTTACTAACTTGATCCTCAATACGAGCGATTCGACTGATGTCAGAAAAGGTACCGTCTCCTCGATTCCGGAACAGCTTACTCGATTGTCCATCATAGGACTCTGGCGTACAGTAGGATTTATGTGTACCATCCAATGTACAAAAGAGATCAGATTCGATAGACCAATCCACATAATTAGCCACGAAAAGATCTAGATCACCGTTCCCATCATAGTCAAACCAGGCACAACTCGTACCAAAACTAGGGTTATCGATGCCTGCGGCCTCCGTTTTATCAATAAATGTTCCATCTCCTTGATTCTGAAACAATCGGTCGTTTGCTAAACAACTCAAGTAAAAATCATCATCTCCATCATTATCATAGTCTGCCACTGCTAAACCCAGTCCATAATGCGACTCGTCCAACTTGGCCGCAGAAGTTTGATCTGAAAATTCTGGGACACCATTTCCATCTAGGTCTCCTTCATTTCGATAAAGAGCCATAGTTTGTCGACGNTTGGTTTCATGATTAGGCCAATCTTTACCGTTAGCTAACAAAATATCTTGCCTTCCATCATTATTATAGTCAATAAAAGCACAGCCTGGTCCCATGGTTTCCGGGAGGTATTTTTGGCCAAATGAGCCGCTATTGTGCTTGAAAGTAATGCCTGAAAGTTCTGTGACATCCAAGAAATTTGATATCTCTTGACCGATCGCTAGTGGTACCATAACTATTTTTATTAAAAGTANGCTTAATTTTATCTTTTCGAAGGGGTATGATAGTTTTGATGTACCGGAAAGATTGAAATAGCTATGTTTAATCATGCTTTAAATACCAACTTCTTTTTNGTGGCGTATATTAATTTGCCGTTCAGAAAAGCGCCTAACTAATTCGTCTACCGTTACCCCAATTAAAATGACAAAACCGATAACGGTAAACTCGGATTCGGTCTTCACATTCAAAAATATGACAGCATTACGAATAACCTCCAGCATTGCTGCCCCACAAATTACTCCTAAAATAGCACCTTCTCCCCCACGTAGGCTACATCCACCCAAAACTGCGCCCGCAATAGCATAAAGTTCATAGAAATTACCAAAGGTAGATGGCTGAACTGAATTTTGCTCTAAGGCAAATAGAATACCACCAACACCAGCTAACAGAGAACAGATAATGTAAGCAACTATTACCATGCGATCAGTATTAATGCCGCTATAACGAGCCGCACTTTCGTTTCTTCCTAGAGCCAACAAATAGCGACCATAAGTTGTACGATTCAGAAATACNGCAGCAATAATACCAACAATGATTAAATTCATAAATGGCATTGGTATAAAGCCAAAGACTTTAAATTTAACCAACTGGCGTAGATTTCCAAAACTATTACCAAATCCTTGATTCATTTCACCCGTCATGTAGCGGGCTATGCCACGATAAATAAAAAGGCCACACAAGGTAACAATAAATGGTTGTAGCTTTAATTTGGTAATAAGTAGCCCGTGGACCAATCCAATTGTCATGGCCAGTATAAGAACAATTGCAAAACCCGCAAAAATCGGCCAACCTTTTCCTACCAGAAGAAGCGGAAACAAAGCACCCGTTAAGCCAATTAAAGAGCCAATTGATAAATCAATACCACCTGTTATGATTACAAAACAAACACCAACAGCAAGAATTCCAAATAAGCCCGTCCACTTAGCCATATTAAAGACGTTTCCACTGTCAAAAAAATACGATTTTTTGCTAAAGAGATTAGATTCTAGTAATCCAGTCAGTAAAAAAATTGCAAGTAGAAGAGTAAATATACCGATCGTCTTTCGCATAACCCAACCTTCAGTTAATCATTGAAATTATAACGTCAATTAGTAGTTTTTAGTGCCTGATGATCGGCTTCAATCCACTTTTGCCACTGTGATTCGTCTGCTAGTAAAAAGCCAGAATTACAGCGACTTGGCATCTGTGGATCATCTCCTAAAAGACGCATGTGGCGATAATCTTTGCATTCCCGAGCGGCCGCTAGTAGTTGTTGAGTTAGTGGACCATTATGGTTATCCGTATGCTTGAGCCAACTTGAGTTGTAGTATATACTGAAAAAGTAACGTAATTGACCAGAAGTATTTGGTGAGCCTGAGTGAATCAGTCCATTGTGGGTAACTATCACATCGCCCGCCTTCATATGTATNAGAGTTTCATCAGGATGTGGTCGGCGACGNCTTTCACCCTCCTCAATCGTAATAGGTTTACGATGAGAGCCGATGATCACCCTTAGTGGACCGAAATCGTCTGTTAAATCCTGTAAGTAACTAATCGCATTAGAAGCCAGCGGTGTTGTGTAGACTCCTTCCTGTGGCAAATGAGCCCATCGGTCACGATGCCAGCCAGACACAACCCCATTGGCATTATCCTCAGTTATTGAAGGAAACGCAGCTAAAGTCAAATTATCTAGCTGAACAAAAGGCCCCATCACTTTTTGTAAAAAGTCAAGCAAGATGGGGTGGCTAACTGCTGGCCACATCAGCCTAGGAGCATACTCTAGCATATTTCCAAACCATGTTCGTTGATCATAGTCTGACATTAGTTCAGTATGTTTTTTGCGCCATTCTTGCATCTGGTTATCAGAAAATAAACCAGGAAAGACCGTAAACCCATTTTCTCTATATTCTACTAGATGGTCAGTTATCTTTTTCATCTTAGGACTCTTTATGGTTATCAGAAATAATTACCATTTTGACAGCCATTCTTCGAACGAAGTAATAGGCTGAGTCTGGCTAGATATTACCCATTTAAATTTTGGGTCGTTCCAATATACACTACCACCATCATCGCCATCCCGTAAATAACGAATATCAATAGCCCAACGGATAGTCTTATTATTCGTGTGAGCTGTTGATCGATGTAAGGTCAAGTTATGGAAGAGTAGTGCATCCCCGATTTCCATTGGACAAGTCACAATTTTGCTTTCGTCAATAAATCGATCCATTACTTCCAGAAACTGGCCTTCCTGTACTTCAGTGTGGTGCGTTAGCAATCCTCGACGATGCGAGCCAATTACTAACTGCAGACAGCCGTTAGTCGAATCGACAGGCACCAGGGGTATCCAAACGGTGGGGATTAGAGCCTGTTCGCTCTCGGAACCAAAGTAACCACTGTCCTGATGCCAGGGTACCACTGTTAGTTGCTGACCTGGCAACTTAGGGCGTGCATTAAAAACTGGATGGCCTATAACATCGGTACCCGTAATTTGATTAATAGCAGATACTAGAGCTGGAGTTCGATACAAATCGTAAATCGGTTGGCCTAGTACTTGCTGACGCCAAGAGCGGCCGAAGCGATTGGCATAATTTCCAGCTACGGTATGTAGCCGTTCTTCAAAAGGCAAATCTGAACCATCTTGTTGAATTAGTCCTTCTACTTGTAATTCGCGTATGATGTTATCGACCATATGAGCAAATTGCTGTCTGACAGCCTCGATCAGTGCGTGTGGGATCGAATGTTTCAGTAAAAGATAACCATCTGTCTGCCACTGCATAATTTGTTGATCGCACAAGAACATATCTTTCTTCAAAATTTAGTTTTACCTCCATATNNCATATTGTTGGCGAAACTTCATCCATTTCTCAAGATTAAATTCAAAATTGGAAAACGATCAAAAAAATACCAGCGCAACCGTTACTCATAGGTAAGGTCGGCTGGTATTTGATAAGCTAAATGCTAAATGATATGTAAGTTTTATTATTGGACTTTGAGTCTTCCCCAAGTGGCAGCTAATTTAGCTGTTGGTTGAACTGCCATGAATTTCTCCTCACCAGCTTCCATGCTAAACTGAATTTCTTCTGCGGACAAAGCCCTATTCCACATCCGAACTTCGTCCACGATGCCGGGCCATTTTTCACCATTCCAAGTTCCAATTTGAACTNCATCAGGGGCGCCTGCAGGCGCAACTGGGTTACCAGATTTTTCCTCATAAGTGACTTTCCCGTCTACATAAATCTTAACCATACCTTTATCATCGTCAGTATGAGTATAAGCTAAGTAGTACCATGTACCGGTTTTGAGTTTAGTCTTGTTATCATTGATATCCTTGAATCCACCGCCTTTGTCATTAGTCCAAACTTTTAGTCCATTACCAGGATTCATTCCATAACCAAAACCAATGTTACGGCCACCTCCCGACCGAGTACCGAAAATAATGGCGTGAGCACTAGGCAACTGATCTAATTGAACCCAAGCTGCTTGAGTGATTGCACCTTCAATGTGGAAGGCTTTATTATCTTCCACAACCACCTTCTCTTGAGCTGCCTTAAATTGTAAAGCTTTGCCAAATTTCCCATCAACCCACTTTCCACCTTTCAATTCGCCTTCGGCTTTTGTCCCCGACAAGTCTTTTACTTTTTTTCCAGTACCTTCATCCAGTGGCATATACAGTACTAGGCCATCTGTAATTTCAGCCGTTTGCCCCAAGAAGGGGACGGATAGAATTAGGGCTAAAACAATTAATATTTTCTTCATACCGCTTTNTACTCCTAATCACACATCATAAATTTCGAAAATGACCACAAGTCTATCACCGATCTTTAATCTTGTCTACGAATTATAATCAGATCGAGAAGAAAGTCCATGATATGTTTTTTCTTCTCGATCAAATTTATTTTGGTGTTAAATACCAAGAAATTATGTCCTATTTTTCTTTAGGTAATTCCCAGATTTTGGAATAGGTGGAGTCCATCTTTACCTGGTGCAACTATATCTATCAAACCGTTATTATTGATATCCACAGCATGAAAATAGATACCACAACCTGAGCCAGTTCCAGCCGGACCATAGTCGATTATTTGTTTTGAAAAAGATTCACCATTCCACTTGAAATAGTAAATACCGAGGTCATCATTNGCCCCCGGATCATTACCACAATGTGCCCTATACCTTTTACCAGTTACCAACTCGCATTCACCATCACCGTCAATGTCGATCCATTGGATATCATGGTATTGGGAATTATAGGGGTCAATAGGATGCTTCACCCATGTTCGTTTACCAGTCGAACTGATCTGTTGCTCCCACCAGTCTAAGCCATAAGGGTGAGCTTGACCAACAATGAGATCGTTGAGACCATCTCCATTCACGTCTACTACTAAAATCGGTACACTGGCCGAACCAAGATCGAAATCAGCGTGAAACTTCCAGTCTCCATCGTAGGTGTCTTCGGGAGATTCTAACCAGCCATGATTGAGTATAAAATCGCCACGACCNTTACCTGTAACATCACCGAAGCCGAGGCCATGCCCCTGATTGGAATCATAAATTTGGTGTCCCACAAATTCGCCTTGTCCTTGACCGTTTGCGTCTACCATCAGTTTATAGACAATCAGAGGTGTTGATGGGGTGTTTGGTACAATTTCAAGAAGACCGTCGCCATCAACATCCCAAGCCCTAGTGGTTTCAACATTACCGCAATCAGCAATAATATGTTGGACCCATTCTTGATTTAGGTCTCTTGGGTTTTCCACCCAACGTATATGGCAACCAAACCAACCGCCTGTAATGAAGTCGGTACGCCCGTTGCCGTTAACATCCAGAGGGATCGTGGAAAAATCGTCGTAATATTCACCATTCGGCATAACATCACATATCTTATAACGCTCTTTAAAATTGGGACCTTTATACCACCAACCTCCAGATACAATATCCAAAGTTCCATCACCATCAACGTCGAAAGCTGCAGCTGTTTCGTAGGTTTCTTCTGAAATGAGCGTTTTTTTAAACTTAACTGGCATCGTTGCCTCCCGTTGACCTAAAAAGTTAGTCTGTCTTTATAATTTGATCTTATCCCGTTGTAATCGAGTTGATTCTGTAGTACTCCTATATCACTCCACGATCATACGACTCGAAAACAGGAGAATATTAGCTGTGGTTATCTTTTCTACAAATGAGTCTTTGACTCCTTAAGAAAGAATACTAAATACTTTTTATGGAAGTGAATCAACGACGTACCCGTTAGCAAAATCCCAATTATATATCGTGGCAGAATAGTCAATTAGGTNTTGCTCCATCAAGCGACGCGAATCAACATCTTTAGCAAGAAGTATCAAGAATCCGCCTCCACCTGCACCAGCAATATTCCAAGCGAGACAATAATCAGGGTTAATAAGTCTATTGATTTGTGGATTCGTGGTNTGCGGGTTCAATACTTTTTTACCTTCAAAATAATTGACCAATAATTGACTGAATTTATCTACATCTCCTTTTTGAATTTCCATAGCCATTTGGTAAGCATCAGTACGNAGATTATTCAGGGTTTCGACTANATCTACTCGGCGGGAAAGCCAATCAGNAACCACCAACTCTAAAATGTTTTTGGCAATTCTTTGCTCACCCGTATATGCCAGTATCATTCGTTCCTGCAATATTTGGGCAAATGAACCTACAAGTGCCAACTGCTGAACTGAAAAATGTTGAGGTATTCCGGCCTCGGTGGTTGTCAATTTTACACCACCTACAATTCCGCCTACTTGATCTTGCCAGCCTCCACCTGAACCTAGAACTTGTTCGACATACAGAACTTGATTAAATAACTCTTCTTGGCTCCATTCACGTTCCATTAGTTCCCAAGTTGCTATAACGCAGCCTGCTGCTAAAATACTACTAGTACCAAGGCCTGATCCCATTGGCACATTACAGCTAGTTGTAATCTCCAAACCCATTGTTTTTGAAATATTCAAGACTGACAAAATATCTCCAGCTAACAGAACCGCGTGTGGCAGAGCTAACGCATTACCAATTCTTGGTCTATTATGAAGTTCATCAAAATCAGTAATCTCTAGTTGTTGATCTTGGTCTGTTGAACGAAACCTTACTATTCGTTGATTTAGCCATCTAGCTTGTACTTGAATAGGATAATCTCCATTCAACAAAAGTGCCATGTTGACAACTGCACCACCCCGCTCCAGACTATAGGGCGGAGTATCAGTCCAACCTCCTGCTAAGTCAATTCGAACTGGTAGTTTGACAGTTATAGTTTTAGAATTGGAAAATTGATTTTTCTTGAATGAGGAGTTCTCCTGATCCAGTATCATACTCTCTGATACCGATTGTGCAATTTTTTGGAAGGCCAATTCTAGATGCTGTTTTTTAAGTTTGTCATCCTCCATCTTATCAGATAAGTCTGAAATCACCTTGTGCAAACGTGCTTGATAAAGTGGGTTCTCAACTTCGGTTAATTGTTTACTTAATCTGTCGATAAGAACATGACTACCTTCCGGTGTTAATATCTGATTGAGATCAGAACGAAAATCACTATCTGATCCAATTCTGTCGGTAATACGGGATGCTAAGGCTTCAGCCTTGATCTTCTGCTCNTTTTTGAAAATTTTATGTCTATCAGCCAGTTTCATGACTTCCCCAATCGACAATCGTTTACTTTTTAGCCAGTTATCATCTGGATCCAAATACCAATTTGGAAAATCTATGTCTGCTGACAACCCAGGGTTATCATCTTGGATTTCCCTGTGAACCGGAAATAGTTGAGCGTTCCACAAAGAACGTTCCTCTTCGTGTGGCCAAATACTGGTAGCTGAATGAGCATTTACCCTAAGCCATTGGTAGATTGATTGTCCAAATAAGGTGGCTTGATCATCGACTTTTTTGGGGTTATCGTCAACATTGTATGAAATTTCTANCCAACTATCAGCGGGTTCACTTAAAGGAACAGCAAATTTAACTGTCTGCTTAGAATTATTGATAAAATCAAAGTATTCACGAGTTGTCCCTGAATGGAAAAATTGTAATTGTTCTGGTATCCACGCTCGAAAATCAATGAACGAGCTTGCTATCAACTGGGGCAGCAGCTGACCATATAAATCTACAAAAGTACCCGGATTGTACTCCATGNTCCAATCTTGTAATTGGTCAATAGATCGACCCTGAAAAATCAGAACACCCGTGTCAATGACTACCTGATGGTCNGTGTTGCAAAATCGTTTTAGTAAATCGGTTGAAGCCTTCTGCCACACATATTTAACCTGATGTANGATTTGGGACTTCGAAAACCCAGACTTCTCAGTTTGATATACTCCGTGTCGTGTACCCAGATCAAGACCTGCCAAATAACCAACACCTAATATATCAAAATCTTGGGATGGAAGCTGAGGCTGACCAGAAAATCGAAGAGGAGTATCACCACAGGCNACTACGATGCCAGATTCTAACTGCTGACCAATCTGGCTTAGTACTTGGTAAATAGATTCGAATACTGAAAAATCTGGGGCGGGCAGTGAAGCAAATATCTTTCCTTGNAAGCTCTGGTGNGGAATCCGTTGACTATCACCACCGGAATGGAGTAANAGCGTCTTCTGATCGAAGTCAACACCTTTTGGGAAGCAAGATGCCAAAGCATTAAAAGTAGCGCCTCCACTACCGATTCTCTGGCCGTCTGGGTCAGGAATAACCCAAGTGCGAACTTCTGGATCTAGAACTTTAGCTCGGCGAAGTCGTTGCAGTTGGCTCTCGAAAACTTCTGCCTGAGCAAAATTTGTAGCGGTGAGAATTATATTTTCCCACATCGGCTGGACCACTATTTTAGTTTACTAAGACTACTTTTACCGTTTGCTAGTCGTGCCCGTAGTTTTCAAGTACTGGTACAGATCACTATCCGTGGAAAGATATAGTTTAGAGTTATTACCAATGGTAGCTGCATATGTTTCCAGAGTCTGTAAAAAAGCATAGAATTCAGGGTCTTGGTTATGTGCTGAGGCGTAGATTTCGATAGCTTCAGCATCTGCTTGTCCTTTAATTTGCTCGGCTTTTTTATAACCTTCCGACTGGATCTGTTCTAGGTCTTTTTGCATTTGACCTTGAATATTGGCCGCTTCACCTTCACCTTCCGACTGGTATTTAGCCGCAATTTGCTTCCGTTCCGAAATCATACGAGAAAAAACTTTCTGTTGNACTTCATCAACATAGTTAATTCTTTTGATCCTCACATCTACCAACTGAATACCAAATTCTTTTGATAATTTCTGATTCGCCTTCTCTAGTACCATTTGTGTGACTTGCTCTCGTCCCACTTCAATTTCTTCAGTTGGAATAGGAGCGTCTTGATCCTCTTCCGCTAATCTTGACATATCCAAACTCAATATTCGATTGGAGTTTCGAACAACTTCTATTAGCAACTGCCCGGTAATCAGGTCACGTGTGGNGGAGTCAATAATGTCATCCAAGCGAGATTGTGCAATATCCTCATTACGTTGAGAACGATAGAAAGCTAATGCGTCTACGATTTGCCACCGAGCTGTGGTATCAACCCAAATGAAACGTTTATCTTTTGTAGTAATCTGGTTAGGNAACCCATTCCACTCCAGAATCCGCTTGCTGAAGGAAACAACATTTTGTATAAATGGCTTCTTAAAATGCAACCCTGCCTGAGTTTTTTGATCAACAGCCCGACCAAATTCGGTAATAATTACTTGCTCGCCCTCTTTAACCACATAAAAAGTACTGGTTACAGTTGGAATAATGAACAAAAGTATGATTGCAAAAGTGATTAGCAGTTTATCCATAATAGCTATTTCCCTTTTGGTCCCAATTGCAAAATTGGTAGTGGTGTACCAGGTTTACCATCGATGATATATATTTCATCTACGGTCGGTAGAACTTGGCTCATTGTTTCTAGATACAAACGCCGACGAGTAACTGATTTGGCNCTTTGATAAGCATCAAGGATGGCTGTAAAACGGTCTGCGTCTCCACGAGCTTCGTTGACTCGTTTTAGTGCATACCCTTCAGCTTCAGTGATCACCTTACGGGCCAACCCTGNAGCTTTTGGGACAGACGTATTGTAGTCTCGACGTGCTTCGTTTATAAGCTGTTCTCTTTGCTGTTTCGATTCATTGACCGAGTTAAAAGCAGGCTTGACAGCCTCAGGTGGATTTACATCTTGNAACGTTACACTNTCTACTCGGAGACCTGTTTGATAAACTTCTAATAAGTCTTGCAGTTTTGTTTCCACTTCCAGCGTAATTTCACTACGACCAATGGTTAGAACCTCAGTCACTGTTCGATCACCAACGACTAATCGCATTACCGACTCAGCTAAATCACGCAGGGCTTGCTCAGGGTTACGAATCGAAAAAAGATATGATTCTGGGTTAGAAATCTTGTACTGAACTACCCACTCCACGTCAGCAATATTTAGGTCTCCAGTCAGCATTAAAGACTCGCCGGGATAATCCCGAGTATCGTACTGAGTAGTAACTGAAGCCTGAAGTGTACGGAATCCGAATTCTTCCTTGAATATCCGTTTCACGGGCACTGGATACTGACGATCGATACCAAAAGGAAGCTTGAAGTGTAATCCTGATTCCTTCTGTTCAATAGATTCACCAAANCGCAAAACTACTGCTCGGGAGTCTTCNGGAACCGTATAAATAGATGTAGCCAGACCATATACGGCTAACCCAACTATAATAACCCAAATCAGGTGTTTCCCCGAGAATCGATTGAAGTTTGGCTGAAGCGAATCCAAAATTTCAGCCGGGTTAAATTCATTCATGAAACTAGCCTAAGTACAGTGATGGTAAACTAAAGAGGTATAGGCTACAATAGACGGGAGACAATGTCAAATAAAACCGATAATCAATATTTAGTGAAGGCTGATTTATTTTTTTACTCTTCTGGTATTACCCTAATCGATCATTAGCTAAATAGTATATTGAAAAATAGACGTATCCACAGTATGATTTGCAGTGATGTCTTCTACAACAAAAACTGTTTTAATTTTACGACACGCTAAATCGAGTTGGGACACCCCCTCAATTTCGGACAAAGATCGGCCTTTGAACTCGCGCGGGCAAAGAGATGCCCCTAAAGTAGGACAATTGCTGATAGAAGAGCAACTCGTTCCTGACTTAATTCTAACTTCTTCGGCTAAGAGGGCTAGACAAACAGCTAATTTAGTAGTAGGATCGAGCCAGTATGCTCATGGGATTACTGAAGTTAGCCAGTTTTATTTGGCGCAGCCACTGGCATATATGTCTTACTTATCCGATTTGCCCGATCATTATTCTAGGGTGATGGTGATTGGGCATAACCCTGGGCTAGAACTACTGATAGATGAACTTACCGGTTGTCATGAAACTATGCCAACGGCTGCATTAGCTCAAGTGTGTCTACCTATAGACAATTGGCCCGAGATTTTGTCCTTGAACAATAAAAATCGAGGGCAACTGATTCGACTATGGCGCCCTAAAGAGACGTTTATACAATAAAAAGTAGGTGTTTTACAGGTCAAAACCAAAAAGAAAAGGGAAAGTAATGGTTGATAATATTCGAGAAGAACACCGAATGATGATATTTTCTAACGACAGTGAAACAGTCCAATCTCATTTGATCAAAGGAACTAGTAAAAGAGGTCTTTTAAGACAGAAAATCCATGACGAATCGTATACCGTTACTCTATATGCTTTACTGAAAAACTATGGTCTAATACCTGTCATGCGAATTAAACCACGTATTCGTTTCACTCGAAGTAATTACGATAATCTCTCATCAAGTGCCCCACTCTGTTATCAGGCTGACGATCTCGTTCAGTTTGCCGAGCTAAAAAGGGGGGATGATGTAATTGAAAGTGGGAATTACGATTTGCTGGAAGATTTTTTTGGAGACGCAACGACGATCGAGAACCTATCAGCAGATCCCGCACAGCATCTAACGGCACAAAGAGACTTATTTTTGAAACAACCCCCCTTCAAAAGCAAAACTAAAGTCTTTGGTTCCAATATGAGCCAGAGTGGAATTCCCATTGGTCATTTTCTCGATGGACTCAACAGCCCTCAAAAAACCGAAGCTATCTTTAGCCAATATCCGAGTGGAAACGAGTTTGCACGAGATCTATTGGAAGCGATAGAACCATTTGGTGAAGTGGAATTCCAGTTCGGTCTCTATTCTCGTTATGAGCGTCGAGACTGTGTTTTGACAGATTCAGAAACGGATGGTTATCGAACTACCTTTGATCCTTTTACTACTCTTGGTTATATTCGTTCTGAGGAACAAATACAACAACTACAAATCCTCACACATGAGCGTGGCAGCCGATGGGAACATAAAATCTTAATCGACCAACTATCACCACCAGTGTTCAAATCAATTTCAGGACAAATAAAATCACTCCGCCGAAAGTACCTGATTAGTCGACTAATTTCCAAAAGTCAGACTGGTTTGACCTATCTTGCTAAAGCAAAAGAATCGGAATTGGGGGTTGTAAGAGATTTATTGGTTGGGTATCAGTTGATTTTAGAGGTTTCAACATCTCAGAGCCGAATGTCTAGTATTAATTGTCGTAAAGAATTAAGGGCGATGTTTACTAGTAGCTCACTCTACCAACTCCATCCATTTGACACTGAAATTTCTGAGTGCCATCTAAATCTAGCCAAAGGCATTAAGAATGGGGTAGTTTACAGTTTAGACAGTGTCTATTTGACACAAAGCTTAGCTTCTCAACGAACAACAGAAGATGATATTACTGTGGTTCGAAATCCTATCGGTCAAGAGTCCCTTGTTAGATCTGCTCAAGAATTAAGAGAGCGTATACCTACAAATGGTTTTGAAGAATGCTGGAATGAATCCATAAGTAGAGCTGGTTATACGGTTGTTAATCAAAGAACAGGCCGCTGCTATAGTGTTAGTTATGAAACTAAAAAACAGGGAAAAATTTTGAATGGAAAAGAATCNATTCAACAAGNGAAACATTTCTTATCNATTCGCTACCTAGGATTAGATCANCCAGATCGTATGTGGATCAGCAATCAGCAGTACAATAATGCATCTGTACCTGTTTCTGTTCTTGATANAACGGCTAAAAAAGAGTACCAAATCATCGAAGAAATGAAGGATATGGTTNTTGTTCTCAGAGCTAAGCGGCTAATCTAATAGAGAAAAAGTTTTGGTTCATCTTAGTATCCTTCTCAACCTTGACTTTATTCGAATAGCTAATGTACCATTCGGCGCGTAATNAGTAGGAAATATCGTGCGTATCATTATCGTTGGGGGCGGGGTAATTGGCTTAGGAATTGGTTGGAAATTATCACGTCTAGGTTACCAGGTTGCACTTTACGAACGTAATCAAGTTGGCCGCGGCGCAAGTTGGGCTGCAGCAGGAATGTTGTCCCCACTCGCAGAAGCACATACGCAAGAAGCAGAATTACTAAGGCTCGGCTTAGAAAGTTCTAATCGTTACCCTGAGTGGGTTCGTGAGCTACAAGAAGAAAGTCAAATCGACATTGACTACCGCAGAAAAGGAACGTTAATGGTAGCTTTGGACCGAGATGACCGGGCCGATCTTCAACACCACTTTGAAATGCAAAAGAGCTTCGATTTGCCAGTAGATTGGTTAACTGGAAATCAGGCTCGTACGTTGGAGCCTGCTCTTTCTCCACGGGTAGTGGCTGCCATTCATTGCCCATCTGATTTACAGGTTAATGGTCGTTTGATGACTACTGCGCTGACTGTTGCTTTTCAGAAAGCTGGTGGCAAGCTATTTGAGCAGACACCTGTAACAAAAATTAATATAAAAGATCAGCAGGTAACCGGTATCCATATCGACTCAGAATTTGTTCCAGCTGAATTGGTGATCGTAGCCGCAGGAGCTTGGCTGAGTCAAGTGAAGGGCCTGCCCAAATCATACCAATACTTAATTCGACCTGTTAAAGGTCAAATATTGGGATTGCAAATGGATACAGAACCAATCATTTCTCATGTAATTTACGCACCAGACGCTTATCTAGTACCACGTAGCAACGGTTCTCTGGTAGTGGGGGCAACGGTTGAAGAACAAGGGTTTGATACTCATCTGACAGCTGGTGGTGTTTTCGAACTATTGCGTGGGGCATGGGAAGCGCTTCCAGGTATTTACGAATTTCCCATAGTTGATACTTTCGCAAGTTTACGCCCAGCGAGCCGAGATAATGCCCCAATTCTTGGGTTAACTCCCGTGGATGGGTTAATTTTGGCCGCTGGTCATTTTCGAAAAGGTATTCTACTTACACCAGTCACCTGTGACGAAATTGCGCAACTTGTCTTAACTGGTATAGTGTCAGAAGTGATAAAACCATTTAATATTTCCAGATTTGAAACTCTTAACCTGAGTTAAACAGACAAGAAGTCTAATTAAATCTAAATTTATGCAAGTATACATTAATGGCGAAACAAAAAATTTTCCTGAAGATGTACTGAATCTTTATCAGCTTTTACAACTCTTAGAGTTAGAGCCTGAGCAGGCTGGTATTGCTGTAGCTCTTGATCGTCGGGTTATACATCGCCAACTTTGGCCAACAACCGAAGTTTTTTCAGGGTGTCAGGTGGAAATTGTTCGGGCGGTGCAAGGTGGATAAGGGGCTACAGATAGGAGATCTAACTGTTTCTTCTCGTTTATTACTTGGCTCTTCTGGTTATCCCAATTTTGAGGTTATGCTCAAATCTATTACCGCTAGTGGAACAGAAGTAGTGACCGTTTCTGTTCGACGAGTACGATTTGACAATCAAGATCAAGGAGATCTGTTTCAATTATTAAGACAAAAAAAAATACTTATACTTCCCAATACCGCTGGNTGTTTCACAGCGAAAGATGCAATACTAACAGCTCAACTCGCCGCAGATGCTCTTGAAACTCAATTAGTAAAACTGGAAGTAATAGGAGATGACAAGACCCTATTCCCCGATGTTGAGCAACTTCTTTTGGCCGCTGAAGTCTTAATCAAGGATGGGTTTACAGTTTTGCCTTACTGTAATGATGATCCGATAACCTGTAAAAAATTAGAGGATTTAGGGTGTCCTGTAGTTATGCCATTGGGAGCACCTATTGGTTCCGGAGCTGGCATTCGTAACCCTTATAACATTCAAATTATTCGAGATATCATTTCAGTTCCAGTGATTGTCGATGCNGGGGTTGGAACAGCGTCGGATGCAACTATTGCAATGGAGCTAGGTTGTGACGGAATTTTGCTCAATACCGCAATAGCAAAAGCGCGCCATCCGGTCTTGATGGCGTCTGCTATGCGAAAAGCTATTGAAGCTGGNCGAGAAGCATTTTTAGCTGGTCGAATTCCACAGAAGTTATATGCTACAGCTTCAAGTCCTGGTAGTGGTTTAATCAACACGCCAAGCGGAAATCATATTGATGACACTTAAAGAAACCGATTTAGTGAATAAAGCGAAGATTTTAATTGAATCGCTACCCTATATACAGCAGTTTTCAGGAAAAACGGTAGTGATTAAATATGGTGGCGCTGCCATGACCAATGATTCATTGAAACATTCAGTAATGAAGGATATTGTTTTAATGAANTATATTGGTATTCAACCGGTTGTCATACATGGTGGTGGCCCTAAAATAAGTCAGATGATGAAACGTATGGGTAAGGAGTCTAAATTCGTACAAGGCCTGAGGGTAACGGATCATGAGACAGTAGAAATTGCCGAAATGGTATTGGCTGGCTCAATCAATAAAGAAATCGTTCAACTGATCAATCAACATGGTGGGCATGCCGTTGGATTATGTGGCAAGGATGCCAGCCTAGTTCAGGCAAAGAAATATTCTCCAACTCTTTTGTCCGAAGAAGGAATAGCTAAGCAAATCGATATTGGTTATGTCGGCGAGGTCGTTCGAGTGAACCCCGATCTGTTACATACTTTGAAATCTGCAGGTTATATTCCGGTCATTGCACCCAATGGTATTGGAAATGATGGNAATGCCTATAATATTAATGCGGATACTGTAGCTGGTGAAGTCGCTGCTGCTCTAGTAGCTGAAAAGTTGATCTTGTTAACTGATACGAGGGGGCTTTTATCTGACCCTACCGATGAGTCAACGTTGTTTTCAACACTTGATACTNACCAAATTGATGACTATATTCAAAAGGGAATTATTGGTTCAGGGATGTTACCTAAAGTATTCGCTTGCACAATAGCCCTGTCAGCNGGGGTTCGTAAAACACATATTATTGATGGACGTATGAAACANGCCTTGTTGTTGGAGATGTTTACTTCGCAAGGAATNGGTACAGAAATCCTCAGNGCTACTGNTTCGGAGGATTAAAAATGGCACTATCAGAAGCAGAAAAAGAAATTGTAAAACAGAAAGTTAAAAATCGAAGACGCGAAATGCTAGGTGNCAGTCTTGATGAATCGCTATCTTCGAACTTAAACCAAACAATACAGCANGACCCAAATATTGTTATTGAATCTGATATTCTGATTGAAANCCAAGCTNTAAATAATGAATTTTTTCATCAAGAACCAGAAGAAAACAACATGAGACCCAAAACAAATATCAATCAAGAGTCGATTTCAACGAGTTGGAAATATGCTCTATGTGCGATCATTCTTATTTTGGCAGTGACCAGTCTTGGTGTATTCATTGGTTACATGTTGGCAAGTGACTAATCTAATTCAACTATCAGTACTAGGTCTAGAACATCTACTTCATTACCATTCTCTGCAACGACTAATAGTGGGAATTTTGCCGGCTGTTTTTCGACGGGAGAAGTCTTGTTTTTCTTTCGAGTCGATGACCTAGCCCCCGATTTTGTTGTAAGACTGCGTGGCGGCTTCCAAGTCAGGGTATTTTCTTTTGTTTTTGCACCAACAGGCAGAAATACGTAAGAGAATTTAAGCGAATCCCCGCCTTCTGCTTCAAAGACTAACTTAGTTTCTTTGTTAGCAGGGACTCCATATTCAATTGGCTTTTGGCTATCAGTTCGATTTATCCAATTGCCATTGATTTTGGTAATACGTGGTGGCTTCTTTTGTTGCCAAACAAAAAATCGTACGTCTACGACTAACTGATTTGCCTGAAAACGAATAGTTTGCAAACCTATTTGATCAGAACTAACTTGCCAGTTTAACTCCTGTTTTTGGTATACAAAACCAGATGTTTTTCCACTTCTATCACCCACTAATTGGCAGCTAACCATTCTTAAATCATTTTTGGGAAAGACCGTTTGAGCTGAGATTTTGACCCTTTGCCCAACTTCAATCAAGTAGGGTTGTTTTTGTATATGAGTAATATGCACAACAACATTAGGCATAGTCGGAGGTTTGGGTAATGATTCAGGCAACTGGACATTATTTTCTGGTGTTTTGATCTGTTCTAATATTTTAGGTGTGCTTGGTTGAGGTTGAGGTTGAGGTTGAGGTTGAGGTTGAGGTTGAGGTTGAGGTTGAGGTTGAGGTTGAGGTAAAAAGCTTTCTGTCATTTGGAATTCCGAACCAGTACTATCAACTTGTGGTTTTTCTACTATGTCAGTTGGATTTGAGTGAGCAAAACCACCAATATCAGTCTTATCAGTTGCATTTCTGACCATAGGTGAATCATCATCTAGTCTATAATCTTTCTTTTCGACTGAAACGAACTTGGGATTGTATTGTATATCTTTACTTGGGGGGGGTAAGTTCGAATAGTGTTTTCGATTAGCCCAAAGATTATTACGATCGAAGTTGGTAGTAATAACAGAATTGGTAATAACACCCGTCTTATGATAGGCAATGATATTGTTTTTAACATCCAACTTATTGATATTCTGTAGATCCAGTCCCACTTTCTGAGAAGCAATGGTATTATGATAGATCAAAATACTAGGCGAATTACGTACAATGACCCCGTTTTTCTTATTATCGCTTATTAAGTTACCAATAAGTTGACTAGCAGTCTCTTCTATCTTGAAACCGTTTCCTATGTTGTCTTGTAGCCAGTTTTGCTGTACGATAATCTGACGGATCATGTAAACGGCAACCCCATCTTGCTGATTCGCTTGAATAGTATTTCGCCTGAGAGTTACAGTGGATCTTGGTTCGTTTTCGTCAGATTTCCCATCAGAAATATAGATGCCACTCCACTTGTTATGATGTATTTGACACTGTTCCACAATTGTGTCCCGACATTTAGTAATTTTTAGCCCGTAGTGACCATTTTCACTGATTTTAGATTTCAGTAAGCGCACAGTCGAATTAGCTATGTTAATACCTATGCGCCGATTATTCTTGATTTGGCATCTACGAATGGTTACGTTTGAGCCTGCTGTAATATAAATCCCAGAATAGAACCCACCTGTTACTGTACAATCTTCTAGGATGATATTAGAGCGGAAAAACCAAAGCGTTGATCTTTGACCTTGGCCTGTATAAGCAATGGTTAATCCTTGAATATTGGCGCGTTTTACATCACTTGCAGATAAGACCAAACCTTCTCGATCAAACTCCAGACGAGTTCTTTCACTTCCAGAACCCGCTAATGTTAAGTTTTTCTTAAATGTGATAGACTCTTTATAGATTCCGGGCTTGATCTTAATGGTATCTCCATTATTGGCAGTATCAATTGCCTTTTGAATACTGGTGAATACAGCCTGTCCACCGGAGATTACTGATTGCCTGATACTTGAATCCACAGTTATTATTTTGGCTTCACCAATTATCGTCTGATTGAATAAGACCCACCAGATAGTACAAAGCCATATTGAATGCTTGAATTGGTGATATAATATAAAAGAGTTAGAAAAAAAAATTGACATCAAAAGTCACCAACATTATCGGCTTTAAACCTACAGGTGTGAAGATGAAGAATTGATCAGCAGAAAACAAGACGAGACGCCTGATGTTAGCATCACACTATGCAATTCAATAGCAAGACCTCTAGATGCTAGATGATGTAGGATATCTGGTCAAAGGAATAAATCAGCATAGGATTCGGTGCAGAGGGGAGAGTAGGTAGCGTCGTAAAATCACAGGTCAGCGAGTCCATACCTCCCCTTAAAAATAAACTAATTACTAGATACTGGTTACCAAATTCTTCGTCTTAATCTTAGAATTTTGAGTTTATGCCTTGTCTGCTACTGGACTACAGTAAATTCAAGTCTGTACTTTTCATTGTTGCTTCTAGTACCCGGTAATCGTCTTTGGACATTGGGGCAAGTGGTAACCTCATGTGCCCATTCAGTTTCCCCATCATTTGCAGTGCTGTCTTAACTGGAATTGGATTTGTATCTATGAACAGATCCAGCGATAATTTCATGGTCTGATGATGGATCTGTTGCGCCCTTTTCAGGTCCCCAACTTGGAAGGCATTACACATATCTGCAACGGGTTTCGGAGCTACATTTGCGAGTACTGATATAACCCCCTTGCCACCAACTGACAGTATGGGCAATGTATTCACATCATCTCCTGACAGAACTGCAAAGTGATCATCACAAGCGTTGACAGCTTCACTTGCCCGGCTAAGTTGTCCCGTTGCCTCCTTGAGACCGACAATATTCTCATGTCTTGCCAATTTAGCTAAGGTTTCCGTTTGTAAATCCGTCCCCGTTCGACTAGGTACATTGTAAATAACAATTGGAATGTCAACTTGGTCGGCAATATGCATGAAATGGGCATAGAGTCCATTTTGAGTTGGTTTATTATAATATGGGGTGATGACCAAGGCACCGTCTGCTCCCACTGATTTAGCGTGTTTTACTAAACGCAAGGCTTCTGCTGTCGAGTTAGACCCAGCGCCGGCGATTACCTGAGCTCGATTGTCAACAGCTGTAACTGTCGATTCGACTACACGGTCGTGCTCATCATGTGTAAGGGTCGGCGATTCGCCTGTTGTACCACAAGGAACAATACCATGTGTACCATTTTGAATTTGGAACTCGACTAATTCTTGTAACTTTCCTTCATCTAGTGATCCATCAGTATTAAATGGCGTTACAATAGCAACAAAAGAACCTTCAAACATCAAAATCTCCTTGTGTGAAGTAAGATCTAATAATCCCAGGCAGAAGAAGTTAGTTGTCCACGGCATACTAGCCTNGCATCNCCTTCTAGACTGGTATTGGTAATTTCTATTTTTTCGCTTACAACTTCGTGGTCAAAGTGGACNGTCAGTATTATTCCACTAGCGGTTTTCACAGCCACAGGTGTTTCAACATTACCTGTTAACACGGCAACAATAGCTCCAGCGATGGAACCAGTTCCACAAGCNAGCGTCTCACCTTCGACACCTCGTTCATAAGTTCGAATATCAATATCATGTCTGCCTTGAATTTTCACCCAGTTAACGTTAGTTCCCTCCGGCTCAAAACTTTCATGATAACGAATTTCAGCTCCCACATGGGCTAAATCAACGGTTTCTAATTCCGACACAAGATTGACTACATGCGGAACCCCAGTATTAACAAAGCTTATTGACAAACATTCGTTTTCTAGTTTCATGGGGAAGTTTATCCGTACTTGTTGTGGGTTACCTAGCTGTACTTTTACTTGCGAGCCTAAAATTTCGGCTTGGTATAGCCCAGCTACAGTTTCAAAACGAATTTCTGTACCAACGATACCATTGAGGTGAGCAAACTGAGCAATACAACGAGCACCATTGCCACAGGTTTCCGCTTGACTACCGTCAGCATTGAAATATTCCATACGAAAATCAGCTGAGATACTCTCTGACAACAACAACAANCCGTCGGCACCAACGGATAATCGGCGTTGGCACACCTGACGGGCGAATTCAGTAGCTGGTATTGGCAAAATCTCTCGGCGATTATCTACAACGACGAAGTCATTCCCGGCACCACTAAGCTTCATAAATGGTATCTGCATCGTCTCTATTTTTAAACGCTGATTGACTGAATTGAGGTAAGAATCGACTTCAGGCTGATTACGTCAGAAACTGACGCTCCTATTATAGAATTGGCACCATTTCCTGTCAAGAAAAAGTCAGAGCTACAAGTTAGATTTCGTAACTGTAGTTTGGGTTTCGATTCCAAGTTAATGGCTCACAATTCCCTGAATAATCTGGNACTAAATTCTGTACTTGTTNTTGAGCCCATAGTGGCCATCTAGATACCCAAGATTGTTTACGGCTCAAATGGGCTCTTATTGATTCTGGCGATTTACTGTATTCTGGGTGATACCAAAGTGTGATAACTGTTCTTCGCTTATCCGATTCATTAGCGTAAGCACCATGTATTAGGCGAGAATCCCCAATTATTAAATCTCCCGCACTTGCAGGCACGGCAACTTCTTCGGCTACCGACTGATAAATTGGGTGTTCAGGGTTAGAATAACGACTCCAGTTAGCTGTGTGTGCTTCTCCATCGCTAATATGCAGGGGGTGCCGTTTCAAGTGTGATCCCTTTATCACACGTAAACACCCGTTCTGTGGACTAGTGTCAACCAAGTAGTACATCAAAAACAATTGTTGTGGGGTCTTGGTATAGCTGATAGGGTCGTTCCATCCCCACCAGTCTTGATGCCAGAATAGTGGTGGAGAATGAGCAGGTTTGCTAATTATGTACCCTGATGACCAACGTGGATCAGCATAGCCAAGTTGTTTTAAAGCAAATAATGCTTTGGGATAAGCAATCAATTCAGCGAAAAACGGGTCGTCGTAAACGCTGATCATACTGCCTGTTGATTTTTGGGCCTCAAAGTGGCCAGCTTTTTGATGGTTAATCAAATGGTCACTGACTTGACGAGTTTTTTCCAAAATTTCGGAATCCAAAATTTTTGGGAAGCAACAGTATCCATCTTCAATTAGTTGATATCTTTTTTCTTTGTCCATACTGACAGTTTTCTATATTTATTTTCTAATGTGCTTCTAGCCAGTTACAGCCAATTCCAATTTCGACTTCGATCGGTACTGACATTGATAGTGCTGTTTTCATTTTTTTAACAATTAGTGGTATGACTATATCCTGTTCGTCCTTATGCAAATCAAAAAGTAACTCATCGTGAACCTGAAGAATCATCTGGGTTTTCAAGTTTCGTTTGGAGATGGATTTGTAAATACTAGACATAGCGAGTTTGATTAAATCTGCTGCAGAACCTTGAATCGGTGAGTTAACAGCATTACGTTCCGCACCATTCCGCATGGTAGCATTCTGAGACTGAATATCAGGCAGGTAACGCCTTCGGCCAGTCATTGTCTGGACATAACCATATCGACGGGCGAACTCGACCGTTTCTTCAATATAAATTGGTACGCCCGGAAATTGTTTGAAATACTGATCAATTATCTCAACAGCTTCTCCTCGCGGAATCGCCAATCGTTGTGACAACCCAAAAGGTGAAATACCATAGACGATTCCGTAATTTACCATTTTAGCACGCCTTCTCATTTCACTATCAACTTGATCAAAGGGTACATCAAAAATCCTAGCAGCTGTTTCAGTATGAATGTCTAAGTTACTTTCGAAAGCTGAAATTAGCGCCTGATCTTGGCTGAGTTCTGCAATAATACGTAGCTCAATTTGCGAATAGTCCGCCGACAAAATAGAATGATTGTGATCTTTAGAAATGAAGGCTCGGCGAATTTCTTTACCACGATCAGTTCTGATTGGTATATTCTGCAAATTGGGGCTATGTGATTGCATGCGGCCGGTTGTCGTAAATGCTTGTTCNTATGTTGTATGAATACGACCGGTAGGTTGAAAAATAGAAGCTGGTAGCTGATCTACATAGGTATTCTTTAATTTTCGGCAAGCCCGAAAGTCGAGCATATGTTGAGCGATTAAGTGATTTGAAGCTAATCGTTCTAAGACTTTCACATCGGTTTTGTATTGGCCAGTTTTAGTCTTGCCGGGATCCGACTCTAGCTGCAACTCTTCGAATAGGATTTGGCCTACTTGCTTTGGTGAATCAAGATTAAACCGCGTACCGGCCAAATCATAGATTTTTCGCTCTAGATTCATAATCTCTTGAGATAATTCTAATGAGTAATCACTTAGAGCTATGGAATCAGTCTTAATTCCGTTAAACTCTAACGCAGCTAGGACCGGTATCGTAGGACATTCGACTTGATAAAAGACTTGTTCCAGCTGGAGTTCTGTCAATAATTGAGCAAAAACAGATCGTAGTTGCCAGGTAATATCTGCATCTTCAATGGCATAGGTCATCAATTCATCAAGAGCAACTTCTCGGATACTACGTTGCTGATCTTTTTTATCCCCAATTAGAGCATGAATCGGAATAGGAGAATACTTAAGATAGGTTTCAGCCAAAAAGTCCATTCCATGTCTCAGGTGAGGAGCAATCAGCTGGTGTGCAATCATAGTATCGAAAAATGGACCTTTAGCTTCAATACCATACCATCGAAGGACGGTAAGATCATATTTAAGATTTTGNCCCACCTTTTCGATACCCGTATCCTCGAATAGCGTTTGAAATTCATCCAAAACGGATTTGCATTCATANCGATCAATCGGAAGTGGAACAAAAAATCCTGTTTGTGCATCAAAAGAAAAGGCTAAACCAACTAATTGAGCATTTTTTTTGTCCAAACTAGTTGTCTCACAATCAAAGCAAAAAGCTGATTGCTGAGACAACAAATTAATTAGATTAGNTCTTTCGTCGGCCGTTTCGGCTAACTGGTAGTTAACCTCTATATCGTTAATAGTCTGTAAAAGTTCTGCCTTGGCCGCATCTTTTTGCTGATCAAAAAGATCACCAAATACCCTTTTGCCCAACTGGTTAAACTCAAATTCAATGAATATGTCGTTGAGTCTTGTTATATCTGGCGACCGACGACGCATATCTTCAAAGTTAAACTCAAAAGGTACTTCGCAGTCTATCGTTGCCAATTGTTTCGATAATTTGGCAACGCCCGACTCATTTTCCAGATTTTCCCGTTGTTTGCCTTTGAGTTGGTCGGTATTTTTNAGTAAATTTTCTAAATTNTCAAATTGAGCAAGCAATTTTTGTGCTGTTTTTTCTCCAATTCCAGTTACACCAGGAATATTATCTGAAGAATCNCCCCATAAACTCAAAATATCGATCACTTGCTCAGGNCGTTGAACCTTCCATTTCTCTTTAATTTGTTCAACNCCCATGATCTCTTCAGCATCACTACGGGACGATAAGCGGTAAAGATAAGTAGTATCAGTGACTAATTGCGCAAAATCCTTGTCGGTTGTGACCAGATAAGTCTCAAACTTTTCTTTTTCGGCCTCTATTGCGATGGTTCCGATAAGATCATCCGCTTCATAGCCNCCTAATCTATAAACGGGAATATTAAACGCACCTAAAATTTGATCAACGTCCGGTATAGCGGTGTCTAATTCCTCAGGTGCATTATCCCTATGTCCTTTATAATCAGGAAAAATCAGATGACGTTGTGTCGGGCCAGTGGTATCGAATACTACTGCAATATGAGTAGGCTTCTCTTTTTCTAAAATTTTGATAAGAGTGCTGGTAAAACCATAAGGGATTGATACATTTTTCCCCTGATTAGTAATACGTGGGTTGCGACTAAAAGCAAAATGGGAACGGAATATTAAAACCATTCCGTCCAATAGAAANAGTCTCTTTGATTCTTCACTCATAACTATAGAATCCGACACTTCATCATAAATGTGATTGAAATTATAAAGANACTGATCGACCAGTACGAGCTGATTCGTAGATTGCCATATTGAGCTCAACTGAACGACGGCCTTCTTGGCCGCTGACTGCAGGCATACNACCTTCACGAATGGCACGAACAGCATCATCTACAACATTAACAGGGTGATCAGGGAGGCTAATATCCGGTTCACCATCGGCAAAAGTCCAAACGTCAGGACCTAATCCAACAGCTCCTTTATCACCATGGATGTTAATCATGGACACCGTCTCAGCCTCCTTCGGAAAAGTTGTCGTAGTATAGACTGTTCCAATAGCACCATTGTTGAACTCTAGAATAGCGGTGGCTAAATCTTCAGTTTCGCAATTCTCATGAGCAAATACGTCATAGTGGGCACCGATCACCCGTTTAACCCCTCCCATGAACCAAAGCATTAGGTCCACATAATGTACGCCCTGATTCATAATTGAGCCACCGCCGTCAAACTCCCATGTCCCATGCCAACCCACATAGTAACTATCAGGGCGATACCACTTCATTCTAAGTTCACAGTGAATGACTTCGCCGAGCAAACCGTTTTGCACGGCGTATTGAATCTCTCGATTTTTGTTGCCATAGCGCTCTTGAAAATCGACCAATAGTTGAACTTGATTTTGTTCACAAGCCTGAATTAGGGCATCACAATTTTCTAAATTGACATCCATGGGTTTAGTCGTAATCACATGCTTTCCTCGGTTGGCTGCTTCGACGCCCAATTTTGCGTGTAACCCACTTGGCAGCATGATAAAAGCTACATCGATATCGTTTCGATCGAACATTTCAAGTGCATCAGTATGACTGTCACAACTAAATTTCTCTTCTGCGACTTTACACTTGTTCTCGTCGAGGTCGGCCACAGCAACTAGCTTAGCTCCATCAGTATCAACAACCTGATTGGAACGGTTCATACCCATACCTAGACCAACAACACCAAAACGTACTTCTTGGCTCATAATGAATGACTCACTTATATAACATACTTATTTTAAAACTTATTTGTAATGAGGTAACGAGACGACGAAATCTCCACGATTATGACAGATCATATCTTGGTTGTCAAAGCTAGGTCACAAGGCTAACAGAACATAAACCCTAGTTGGTTTATTATCAAATAGAACGAATCAAGTAACTAATAAATTAAACTACCCTGAGTATAATCTGCATTAATCGGATCAGTATGCCTAGTACTTCTATTTGCTACTATGGCTTAAGACTCAGTAAAGCTGAATCCCAAATCGATTTACCTAACTTGTTGCTAAATCTTGTCTGGTGAAGACAAGCCTATAATTGGGTTTAGGACCAAGCTAACAAATCTCTACTTTTGTCTGGCTCATTGCAGGGAAACTTCAAAATGTTCCAATTGTTTCTAAAGCTAGGTTTGTCCTTGCGGTGATGCTAATTCGATCGAAAATCCGGCTGGTGGCAAAAACCCAAGCTACCACCAAAACGCTAAAAGCCGATTAGCGCCCAACCATCACGACCTTATTGGCTGTTTACAATTTGCTGTAGATTTAAGAGATTTAGTCAGTTGTAAAATCACAGAGAAACCGGGTTAATAAACGAACGCCATAACCCGAGGCACTCTTGGGCAGGTAGGCGGATCCTTTTTGGTAATCACTGGCTCCACCAATATCGATATGCGCCCAAGCATAACCATCTACAAAATGCTTGAGGAATGCTCCACCAATAATCGCTCCAGCGGTACCATCCCCAATATTTTTGACATCAGCGATATCACTTTTGATACTATCATCGTAATCATCAAAAAGTGGAAGTTGCCAGAGTCGTTCATGAGTGGCTTCACCTGCGACGATCAATTGGTCAATAAGTTGTTGGTTAGTTCCCATGATTCCAGCAGCGTAACGACCTAATGCTGTTACCACGGCGCCGGTCAAGGTCGCCAAATCCACAACAGCTTTCGGCTCAAAATTTTTGGCATAACCAAGAACATCGGCCAATACCAATCTACCTTCCGCATCTGTATTGAGAATCTCAATAGTTTTTCCACCGAATGACTTGACAACATCGCCTGGCTTCTGTGCTGTACCTGATGGCATATTTTCGGTTGCTGCAATCAGCCCAATTACGGTAAGATTGGGACGAATCTGAGATATAACCTGCAGCGTTGCCATAACAGCAGCTGCTCCGGCCATATCTGATTTCATTGTCATCATTCCAGTACCAGATTTTAATGATAATCCGCCACTGTCGAAAGTGATTCCCTTACCAACCAAAACTACAGTCTCAGTTTTACTTGGGCTTTCGGGTTTATAAGTCAGCTGAATTAGATTCGGTTCCTGAGGGCCACCTTGAGCGACACCTAGTAAGGCATTAAATCCTTTTTTCGCTAGTTCCACTTGATCAAAAATCTGACATTCCAGACAGTCATTGGTAGCCGCAAGATTTTGAGCTTCATTGGCTAAATCGGTTGGGGTCAACCGGTTGGCAGGCTGGTTAGTTAAATCCCGGGCAAAGAGTGTACCATCAGCAATCGCCTCAGCTTTTCTAACTGTTTTTTCAACTCTTTCACGTTCCGATTCATTATTTACCAACAAACATAATTCTTCAATAGAAGTTTCAGTGTCAGTATTAGTTTGATACTGATTGAATTGATATAAACCTAATTTTGCGCCTATAATTAGCGCCTGGACCTGATCGGCACTTGCTTCTGGTACAAAACAGGCAACAGTTTTACACCCAAGCTCCTGTATTTTTCTTAAAGCACTTGCTGTTGCTTGTCGAATGGATTCCAGATTTAGTTGTTTTAACTTACCTAGACCAACCAAGCAGACACGTGAAGATGTTATCCCTTCACTGTTGTACAAAATAGTAGATTGTTTTATCTTACCAGTATGATCTCCAAGTGTTAATAGACGACTGATTTGACCATTTGTTGATCGGTCAATTATTTTACTAATATCATCTAATTCTTTACCTTCAAAGGTCGGACAGCAAATAGCATCAACTTCGATTGTTCGTAAGTCTCCGATTTGGACACTGATTTTCATTTTCACACCTTATCCATAGTTACAGCTTTGTCTGTATTAATCAATACGATCGACTGGTTGAAAGCATTAACTGTAAGCTTTTTAGTCCTCATTTATAATTTTCTCTAGTTTTCGAAATCTTCATACTTTTTGAAAGTGCAAATAAAATACCTATATTCGCGGGGCTAGCCATTCATATTAACAACATATTGTTCTATTCGACCAGAAAATCCGTACTGATTGAATTTCCATCAATATCGCTGATACAACAACAATATCGGATCGATCTAACCCGATTCATCGTCCTTTTTTCAATATACAAATTTTCAATATACAAAAGAAAAAACAACTGAGACTGTATCCTTGGCAAAACTAATACTGACAATTCACACCATTCCGTATGTAGCAATTGTTCTCACTTCTGAATAGGCCAAACTCAAAGGTGATTATACATTATTCGAAGCACATTGACTACCTGTCGCTATAAGAGTTCCCTCCAATTAATAAGGAACTCTCGTTCTTCTAATGATCCGAGGCTTCAAATGTGTATCGAAAATACCAACATGGCTTCAGGGGGCTTTGTGTCAAGATCGATATTCTAATCTTGAAATCAATAAATTTGTCAATTTCGCTAAATTCGCACGGGGCACAACCATTTTTTCGGAAAAAGGAGGGGTTTTCACTGACAATTCAGCATGACCAAAAGTCATAGATACAAATACATATCACACCCAAGACTTCTCCATCAGACATCTTCTATTAGTCAGTGTATATGATTTGCATGCTTGCTCATTAAGGCCGTCTAATGTTTTATCTTCGAAAATATATAGTGGCTATACCTTCGGTACAGATGATGCCAATTATGCTGGTCAGAATATTTATTTTCCCATTCTAAAAAAAGACAAACGGGTATTTCCGTATTTTTTTTGTTTGATTTGCTTGAGGTCCCCAATTTGTGTAGGAAAATTATTTTGATCATGTTCAACACAAATTATTCCTTGATCTACCAGTATATGTGATGTACTGACTCGATTAAGACATTTGAAGTAAAAGTCTGAATCATACGGTGGGTCGAAATAAATCATTTGAAACTGTATCTGTGTACTATCAAAATCGTTCAAATACCTCTGGGCATCAACTGGCAGTAGCTTAATGCGATGATTATCAGCTGACACACCACACTTTTTGAGATTGTCTTTAATCAGTCGAACCGATCGATAGTCATTTTCTAAAAAAAAAACTTGTTCAGCTCCACGGCTGAATGCTTCTAAGCCAATAGCACCACTGCCAGCACATAAATCCAAAAAGTTCACCCCAACTATCTGATTCTGAACCATGCGGAAGTAAGACTCTTTCACTCTATCTGATGTTGGGCGGACGGTTGTATGTTTCGGGCTAACTAACCGCCTTCTCTTAAAGCGCCCAGCGATAATTCTCATCGAAAATTCAAGAGCCGCGTAACTATCGATATATAGACAAATATCATTACAGCTAGTCAGATCACGACAAAATTGGCTTAATCAGCTGTCCGTGTACATCGGTTAAACGAAAGTGGCGGCCTTGGTATTTGAATGTCAATCTTTCGTGGTCGATTCCGAGTAAATGGAGCAATGTTGCATTCAAATCGTGTACATGAACTGGATCTTCAGCTATGTTATAACC
>PAYP01000044.1 GCA_002714785.1 Candidatus Poribacteria bacterium
AGCTAAGCTAGNTAAGTTGCCTGCAGNNGGTGCCCCAGAACCTGCACCTGCAGTAGANTCTNCACCTGCCGCAGCCACAGAGGTAGAGGATATTGAAGGAATGTCTCCCGCTCGGCGCAAAATGCTAGCTAAGCTAGGTAAGTTGCCTGCAGCAGGTGCCCCAGAACCTGCACCTGCCGTAGAGTCTGCACCTGCCGTAGAGTCTNCACCTGCCGCAGCCACAGAGGTAGAGGANNTTGAAGGAATGTCTCCNGCTCGGCGCAAAATGCTAGCTAAGCTAGGTAAGTTGCCTGCAGCTGGTGCCCCAGAACCTGCACCTGCCGTAGAATCTGCACCTGCCGCAGCCACAGAGGTGAGTAGTGTTGAAGAGATGTCTCCCGCTCGGCGCAAAATTCTAGCTAAATTCGGTCGACTGCCTAGCGCTACTGCCCCAGCTGNATCAACAGCTACGAAACCGGCACCAGCAGCGGCAAAACCCGCGCCAACCAGAAAAGCTGCAGCTCGTTCGACAACTACCGGTGAAGATCACCCCTTTGTGACTGGGAAAATCAANCGCAGTGTNAAACCGATNCTNGATTTTAAAATAGAACGACGCGGTTGGCTNTCGATGGGGTTGGGTTGGGGNGCNTTTCTTTTAGGAGCAGTTCCCNNNGCAGCGACTATGTTCCTGAGATATCTTTTCCCCAATGTGTTNTTTGAACCACCTCAATCCTTCAAGGCTGGCTATCCTGATGAGTACACTATTGGGGCTATCAATGAAACCTTTAAAGAAAAATATGGAGTCTGGATTGGGCGAACGAACGATTACGTCTACGCATTATCCACTGTTTGTACGCATTTAGGCTGTACGCCAAATTGGTTGGCAGGGGAAAGCAAATTTAAATGCCCTTGTCACGGTAGCGGTTTCAGAAAAAACGGAGTACACTTTGAGGGGCCAGCCCCTCGTCCTCTAGAAAGATATTGGATTGGCCTTGCTTCAGATGGTCAAATTTTGATTGATAAAAATATTAAATTCCAAAAGGAAAAAGGTCAGTGGGAAAACGCAAATGCTTATCTTCCATGGGCTTAGAACGGGAAAGGTAATTTAATAATGAGAAATGGACAAGCGAAAAAGCCCGGTTTATTTGATCAAATCGGTGAAACTATTGGCAACAATGTGATAATACGGTCGATCTTCAGGACTGGCGGTTTACCTGCTAACTGGGATCGGCGTCAAAGGATGATGGGAGTCTTGAATAATGTATTCTTGCACCTCCACCCAGTCCGACTTCCTAAACATGCTGTGAAGGTAAAATATACTTGGTGTATGGGGGGACTTTCATTTTTCACATTTCTGGTTTTAACTATTACCGGCATTTTATTGATGTTCTATTATCGACCAACAGCAGAGCATGCATACATGGATATGATTGATATTGGGGAGCAGGTACCACTCGGGATTATGCGAGAAATTCACCGCTGGGGTGCTCACTTGATGGTTCTGGCTGTTTGGCTACATATGTTCCGTGTTTTTATGACTGGCTCTTATAAACCACCAAGAGAGTTTAATTGGGTGGTTGGGGTGATACTGCTAACACTAACTTTATTGCTTAGTTTTACAGGCTACCTACTTCCTTGGGATCAACTAGCCATTTGGGCAATTACAGTCGGTGCTAATATGGGAGGCGCTTCTCCGTTCCTAGGGGTTGAAGGCCCAGGCGCTTCGCTAATGCAAATTGGAGATGTCAAGCTTGTCCACAAAGCGGCAGATGCAGCTTTTGTGTTGAAAGCTGGCCGATTTGTAGGGGAAGCAACTCTTTTGAGATTCTATGTCTTGCATTGTATAGGTTTGCCCTTCGTAATTATGATTTTCATGGCCGTTCATTTTTGGCGAGTTCGTAAAGATGGTGGAATTTCAGGTCCAACATAGACGAATAAGAAATAATAGTAGAGTTAGCAATGATTCAAGCGATAAAAGATGTAGTCAACACACTTACTGACCCAGTAATCTCCTTTAGCATTTTATTCGTAGCCTTTTTCTTCATATTTCCACCAAACAACTGGTTTATGAAGCTAAATAAAAAATTACGTATTGAAAAACTATGGACAGCTAAGGGCGGGATCGTTTTCTTCGGCCTCTTAACCGGTGTTTTGTTATTCGGTATAAGGTTTGATGAGACTTTTAGATCGGTTATAACAAAACCTGACAATATACCGATTGTTTTNCTGCTCTACGTTATGCCTTTCTTAACGGGTTTGGCTATGCATCAAGCAGTAGAGAATGACAANCGNCTANCNAATAATGAGAAGCCTNANGAGTATTCNGANCCNAATGATTTAGATAGTCAAGTCCTGGTGTGGCCAGACTTGATTTATGTCGAGTTAATCAGCTTAATTATCTGTTCTGTTGGTTTAATTGTCTGGGGAATAGTTTTAAAGGCGCCTTTGGAAGAACCAGCTAACATAGCNGATTCACCNAANCCNGCCAAGGCTCCTTGGTATTTCTTAGGTTTGCAAGAAATGCTAGTTTACTTTGATCCTTGGTTGGCGGGGGTAATGTTTCCAACATTGATTATTGTAGGACTAATGGCAATCCCCTATATCGATCTGAACAAGAAAGGCAACGGCTATTATTCTTACACAGAGCGAAAAGCTGAGCTGTCCATATTCTTATTTGGGTGGTGGGTGCTTTGGATCTATATGGTAATACTCGGTACTTTTTTGCGCGGGCCCAACTGGAATTTCTTCGGGCCTTTCGAAAAGTGGGATGAACACAAGGTTCTTGTTTTAAACAGTATCAATCTATCTGAGTTAATTTGGGTCAAATTGTTAAATATGCCTCTACCGCAAAACTTCGCTATACGGGAGATGTTTGGCCTTTTCGGTGCGGCCTTCTATTTAGTTGCTTTGCCAGGGATTTTAGCTAAGACTTTTCTCAAATCTTATGTTGAAAAGCTTGGNTTAATACGTTATAGCGTNTTTGTCATCNTGTTATTATCAATGGCCGGTCTACCAATTAAAATGTACTTGCGATGGACTNTAAATCTCCAGTACATAATATCAATACCAGAGTTTTTCTTGAANATATAGATGATAGTAGGTTGATCTCTTAGNTTTCNTATTAGACGAAACNGTTTATATCTTGATTCGCAAAATAGTGTAATTCTTGGCTAGGAAAGGCTGTTTTCAAGGTTTAGATCGGGAGGCTTTTGTCCGTAGGGGTGATTGCTTTATAAATGATCTAAAAATTGAATTCAATATAGTGGAGTCGTTCATCAATCGAAGTCTGGATCATAGTTGTATGGGATAGTAAAAGAGGCCCCATACAAAAGATGGGGACAACCAAATCGACCGATGATACAAAGCCAAAAATACCTTGGACACAAAGTCTACATAGGCAACACGGTAGGAATAAGAAGTGCTAACAAATAAAGACCAAAAATACTATAAATCTATCACGCTAAACCGGATTTTCGCTGTTACTAGCGTTGTGCTGCTTGTTTCGCTAGTATGGATGTTTGCTGATGACTANGAAAGGTCTTGGAAACATTATCAGAAAAACTTCAGAAAGATACAGTCNGAAAAACTTGCTGCTGGGTACGATAGTGNCGAATATGATTATGGCCAAGAATTAGCTGAATNTGAAAAANAACAAATCCGTACTGCTGAAGATCGTATCGAAGCAGAACAAGACTTAAAAGCTGCCAATGATGCATTTTATGTCGTAGATCAGGATTACAAATTTGCTAAAGCTGAACTCAATAAATTAATTTATGAATACAAAGAAGCTCAAGTTGGCAACGGTGGGGATGCAGACGAACTAAGAAAAAAGCTGGCTGCGGACACAGAGAAAGTTAGGCAAAAGAAATTAGAACAGGAAAAACTCGATGTCAGANTCCGAGAGCAAGAAAAGCGCCTGCAAGAATTAAGAGCGCAGGAAAAAGACATAGACAAAAGATTTGAAGAACAATTCGGCAAAGAGAAGGTTCTATTAGCTAGACAGCACGAAAAAGTGGAAGTAGCCCGTATGAGTTTTGCAAATAAAATTGCTGATGCCGTCAGAGACTTACCAATTCTAGATTTGACTAACCCCTACTATCGTATACAACAGGTAGTTGTCAATGATGTAACCGAAGACATGAATTTTGTCAAAGTACCAAAAGTTGATCGTTGTGTTAGTTGCCACCAAGGAATGGACAAACCAGAATTTGTGAATGAACCTCCTCCTTACAATGCACACCCTAATTTAGATTTGTTTGTCAGTAGTAGCTCACCTCANGCGTACGAGGCATTTGGATGTACTAGTTGTCACGCGGGGCGAGGAAGGGGTACTAGCTTCGTATCTACTGTCCANATGCCTTCAACACACCAACAGGATTTGAAGTGGCACCANGGNGAGATAGGCTCTGGAGATGTGAAAGAGAANGATTGGCACCAAATGCATCANTGGCCAAGACCCATGTATCCCAAAAAGTACACGGAAGCGGGTTGTTTCAAATGTCATTCTGAAGCAACCAATCTAGAAGGTGCAGATAAACTAAACTTGGGTTTAGCTTTGATCGAAAAATCNGGCTGCTATGGCTGCCATGCTATAGAAAAATATAGACCAAGGATGGAAAAAAACAATATTGGTCCATCTTTACGAAAAGTTGCATCAAAACTAAAAGACCNGGATTGGGCCAAAAAATGGATCAAAAACCCAAGAGACTTTCGGCATAATAGTTGGATGCCATCTTTTTATGGCTCCGGCGACAGCGATCCAACGGATGATGTCGGTCTACTTTTAAATCATCGTTACCAAAGTGACACAAAGCAGGCTGAAGCTGGTATTCGAAACGACACTGAAATACAAGCAATGACTCACTACATATTTGAACAGAGTCTTGATTTTAAATTGGGTGAAATCCCTAAATCAGGGAATAAAGATACTGGAAAAAACTTGTTTGGAGCACTNGGTTGTCAAGGATGNCATCAGGTGGCGCCTGAGCCTACTAAAGAGGCAGAAAACATTGCTGACAAGAGGAACCAAATTCGTAAAGAATATGGGCCTAACCTAATAGGTATTGGTACAAAAGCGTCGGCNGAGTGGATATATAGTTGGATTAAAAATCCGCAAGAGTATAACCCAAATACTATGATGCCGAACTTGAGGTTGACAAACCAAGAAGCCGCCGATTTGACTGAGTACTTGCTCTCATTAAATCAAAAAGGGTTTGATCAAACNACGGTCGCTGATTATGATACAGCGATGCTTGANACAATTGCTGGTGAGTTTCTACAAGGATCCTATACTAGAGACGAGATAACCACCCAATTAGCCAGTTGGAATGAAGAGGATAAGCTTAGCTATACCGGNAAAAAACTGATCAGTCATTACGGCTGCTATGGCTGCCATGAAATTTCAGGATTCGAGGATGCCAAACCTATGGGAGCCGAACTGACGTACCATGGAAGTAAAATGGTCAAAAAGTTTGACTTTGGTTTAGTACAATCAGAATACGTAGATAAAAAAGGCAAGAAAAAATACAAGGATCATCTACCACATACTAACTCCGCTTGGTTTACACAGAAACTGAAGAATCCCAGAATTTGGGGAACCAATGCAAGNGTGGATTTAGANACAGAAAAACTAACGAATTTAGATAGTGTACATGTTGTTAATGAGTTTAAATCCTTCCAAGAAAAATACAGAATGCCTAACTATGGTTTTACTGACATGGAAATTGAGGCCATTGTTACCGCTCTAATGGGATTCGTCAAACAGGATGCTGAGGCTTCTAAGATCATGCCTAGAACAGCAAAAAATGTTTTCCACGAAAAAGGGCAAAGCATTATTGCTGAGAAGAATTGTCAAGGCTGTCATTTGATTGAAGATCGTGGGCATGCNATCAAGACTGCGTTATTTGACTGGATGATGGACCAGCCCGAGTACGAAGATTTATCTCGNATGGAAGCTAAAGCCGATTTGGTGAGTTTTATTCCGCCAAACCTGATTGGTGAAGGGCAAAAAGTTCAACCAGATTGGTTGTATCATTTCTTCCGGGCTCCTGAAATGGTTAGACCGGCGGTTCAGATTAGGATGCCAACCTATAATTTTACTGAGGAAGAGATCAATATTCTTATTAAGTACTTCAATTATTTAGAGCCAAAAGGAGAAAATTTCGAATGGGTAGATGTCGATTCTTGGCAAAACAACGTATTTCGCGACCCACACCAAATCAGCCTATCCAATAAGGAATATGCTGAGGCAGAAAAGCTAGTTTCTAAAGATGGACACAATTGTGGTCAGTGCCACTGGATGGGAAATAAAGAACCACAGAATAAGCTGCCTAAAGATCAAGCACCAAACTGGAGCCTAGCCAGCCAACGACTGAAACCAGAGTGGTTGGCATACTGGATCGCTAATGCACCAGGCCTGATGTCTGGTACCAAGATGCCTGCATATTATGAGGGATATAAGGATTTAATGAAAGATTCTGAAGGGTATACAAATAGTACCGCATTCCCTGAAATATTAGGTGGAGATGATGGCGCCCAAGTTCGTGCACTCAGAGATTATGTTTTGAACTTTAGTGCTAATCAAGTTGTTCAGCAATTGCCAGATGCAGAAACCCAAGCAATTAAGAAGTACGTTCTGAACACCGAATAAGTATAGTTCAGCGAGTCGGCTACTGATGTTGTCTCAACTCTTAATTACGACAGCTTTTAATTTTGCCTGCTTCTACCCTTTATTTTTTTGGGTCAATGATAGTAAGTTAATTAACACTGGCTTCTACAGATTTAACCTTGGCTTCAGTTGTTTATCTGTACTCACCGGGTTAGCGTGCTTGTGGCTACCTAATCTAGTTGAATTAATTGGTAACCAGTATTTACTACCGATTCGTGTCTTGACCATTCTATGGTCTATTGCTTTACTTGCTGTTACCGTTTCGTTCTGGAATCGAAATCAAATTCGGGTAGGAATCATTGCTCTTC
Source organism: Candidatus Poribacteria bacterium (assembly GCA_002714785.1). Taxonomy (GTDB): domain Bacteria; phylum Poribacteria; class WGA-4E; order WGA-4E; family UBA9662; genus TMED15. Next base: position 6,955 of record PAYP01000044.1, read on the forward strand.
CTTCAATATTGGGTGTAATGGTTTTGTTCCAAGTAGTCGGTCGTAGCATAATAGCCTCACCCAATTGGGAATTCGAAACCTTACTCTCATTTTTGGGTAGCCTGGTTCTGTGTGCGGCAATTTTTGCTGGTGTCCTTGGTCATTGGTACTTAAACGTTATAGATTTACCTATCTCGCTGCTAGATAAAGCAACCAAATTGCTATGGGGTTTGCTAGGTGTACGACTGTTATGGAGCGGTTTCGCGGCCTCAACCTTGCAAATTGATCACAGAGGTAAATTGATATCAATGTTTCAATTTTTGCAAACGATAGATGGTTTACTACTCGGTGTTGGCTTATTTTTTGGGGTAATTTTCCCTCTGATCTTGACATATATGGTTTATGAAACTATAAAAGTTCAGTCGACCCAATCAGCAACAGGAATTTTNTATGTACTCGTGACCTCAATCTTAATGGGTGAATTAGCCTATAAGTATTATTTNTTAGAGTACGGGTTGGTTCTGTAATGCGAACNATATCGGGTGAATGCCCTAACTGTGATGAACCGTTTACTCTNAAATATAAAAGTAAATTGCTACCACANACTGGTAGTTGTAATCAATGTGGTNCAAATTGGTCCTCNAAGGGGACTCCTCTGGAAAGTTGCTCTTTTTGTGGTTGTAGATATTTTTACCGGCAAAAAGATTTCAATCACTTGCTCGGTTGTGGTATTGTTATTTTGGGTGGGTTCATAGTACCTGCAATCATTGGTTACGTGATCGGTTACCGTTATTTCCTAATTATTACGATTTGTAGTTTGTCCNTTTTCACGGCTTTTGACGTCCTATTATACAGACACGTGGCAGACATGGCTATTTGTTATGACTGCCGATGTGAATTCCGGGGATTCGATATCCCTCCTAAGATCGAACAATTTGAACACTTTCTTGCTGAAAGGTTTGAGAAGGATAATTAAATGAATCAGCGCATCCACCGTNCGGCNTTNATCTGTGGCCACGCACTTTTTTTATTATTAGTAGCGACTTACATGATCGGTTGTGGTGGAGACCAACCTGCTCCCCCAAAAAGACCCTCTACAGCAACTACATCCACTAAACCAAAAGTAGTTGAAACTAGTGCTACAGGTACAGCTTCTATATCAGGTATTATCAATTTCTCCGGCACAGTCCCAAAGTTGAAGACCGTAGATATGGGGGCAGTAGCTGAGTGTAAAGAACAGCACAGTTCAGATGTTATATCGGAAGCATTGGTTTTGGGTGAAGATAATACCGTTGGCAATGTTGTTGTTAAAATNAAAAGCGGACTGCCAANTAATGCCAAATACGATCCGCCTACNGCTCCTGTTGAAATGGATCAAGTGGGTTGTNTTTANACTCCTCANGTCCTCGGAGTTCAGGCTGGCCAGACGGTTAAGTTTAAAAANTCAGACAGTGTNCCACATAATGTACACACATTATCAGAAAAAAACAAAGCCTTCAACAAAGCNGTNAANAANGGCGGNGAATTAGAGATGGCGTACGATGAAGAAGAAATCTTCTTTGTTAAATGTGATATTCACCCGTGGATGAAGAGTTACGTTAGCGTTATTTCCCATCCGTTTTTTCATGTCACACAGAAAGATGGTAAATACCAAATTAAAGACCTTCCTGCGGGTAAGTACACAGTTGAGATTTGGCACGAGCGATTAGGCGAACAAACAAAAGAAATTGAGGTTGCTGACGGCCAATCAGTCCAACTTGATTTCACGCTGTCGAAATCCTAAACAAGAAAGTACAATATAGAATACAAGTGAACGAATAGAANAAACGAGGAACGAGAAATGGCAGAACATCATCACGACCATAACGATCACCACGATGAGGGTTTCTGGCGGAAATATATTTTTTCCGTCGACCATAAAGTTATTGGTATTCAGTACGGTATCACCAGCCTGTTTTTCCTTTTGGTTGGTTTCTGTCTTATGTTGGCGATGCGATGGCAATTGGCTAATCCTGAGAGTGCATTCATCACCCAAGACCAATANAATATGTTCGGAGCAATGCACGGTACCATTATGGTCTTTTTAGGAGTAGTACCATTAGCTGTTGGTGCTTTTGGTAATTATATGGTTCCAATACAAGTTGGTGCGCCGGACATGGCTTTCCCTCGACTGAACATGGCTAGTTATTGGGTCTACTTTGTCGGAGGTGTCGTGATGATGCTCGGTTTTTTGACACCTGGCGGAGCCGCACAATCTGGNTGGACTTCTTATGCTCCACTCTCAGTTTTGGCTGGTAAAGGTGCTTTTTGGGATGGTCAAACTATGTGGCTTCTGGGGATGGTCTTTCTTATTACNTCTTCTCTACTAGGCTCAGCCAATATTATTGTCACCATATTCCAACTCCGTGCCCCAGGGTTAACCTTTATGAGGTTACCTTTCTTTATCTGGACTCAATTAGTTACCTCATTTTTACTGCTGTTGGCTTTCCCTCCACTGGAAGCTGCAGGTATTTTGCAGTTGATGGATCGAGTGGCAGGAACTAGTTTCTTTATGCCTAGTGGGTTAGTCGTCAGTGATGTCGTTCAAGATTATTCTGGTGGTAGNCCATTATTGTGGCAGCATCTATTCTGGTTTTTAGCTCACCCCGAAGTATACGTTTTGATTCTTCCTGCCATGGGAATCGTTGGTGAAATAATAGCCAACAATACTCGTAAGCCNCTTTGGGGGTATAAATCGATGGTATATGCCTCGATTTTCTTGGGTTTCATGTCTTTTATGGTTTGGGCACACCACATGTATATGACCGGAATGGGAACAGCCATCAGTGCTTTCTTCCAAGCAACAACGATGATTATCTCCATTCCATCNGTAATAATTTTGACAGCTTTCTTTATTTCTCTTTGGGGAGGAGCGATTCGGTTTAACACACCGATGCTATTTGCCCTTGGTTTTCTACCAATGTTTGGTATTGGTGGCTTAACAGGNCTTCCTCTAGGCCTAAATACTAGTGATATTCATTTACACGATACTTACTATGTCATAGGNCACTTCCACTATGTGGTCGCACCAGGTACTATTTTTGCTCTTTTTGCAGGTATATATTACTGGTACCCAAAAGTGACAGGGAAAAGAATGAATGAAACATTGGGTAAAATCCATTTCTTCGGTTCTATGATTTGTATGAACCTAGTATTTATGCCTATGTTTGGTATGGGGTTAGCCGGAGTTTCACGTAGGCTATGGGATGGCGGGGTTAGCTATGCGCATGCGCAAGAGGTACTAAATCTTAATACCTTTAGCACTCATGGTGCCATCGGATTAGCATTTTTCCAATTGTTCTTTATCTTCAACTTTTTTGGCTCATTATTTTCGAAAGAAAAAGCTGATGACAACCTATGGCAAGCAACCACACTGGAGTGGTGCGCAGCTCCATCACCGCCTATCCCTCATTTAAACTTTGCTACAATTCCGGAAGTCCACCGTGGGCCTTATGAATATAGTGTTCCAGGCCATAATACTGATTTCTTACCACAGACCTTGAAANAGACGGAGGCGTAGTAATGGATATTCCATATACCGTAAAACCTAGACCCGATACTGGAGTCTATAATGGAAAAATGGGAATTTGGCTGTTCTTGGCTTCCGAAGTCATGCTNTTTGGAGCNCTTTTTTCGACTTTAATACTACTNTACATTGGTTCACCTGAGGGCGTCTGGCATAACAGCGTAAAAAAACTTAACGTACCAGTTGCAACCCTTAATACNATTCTTTTAATTACCTCAAGTGTAACAATCGTCATGTCTTGGGCTTCTTTAAAGATGAATAACTTGGGNCGTTATAAAGTNTTCATGGCAGTAACTATTCTNCTNTCNGTTGGNTTTTTGGTAATTAAAGGATTTGAATANGGNGAAAAATTTTCGCANGGGTATTTNCCNAANACCAACACTTTCTACGCTATNTANTTTACTATGACGGGCTTGCATGCGTTACACATCATTGGTGGAGTTGTTGTTAACTTGTATTTGCTATTGCCTGGCGCTAAAATGTGGTATACAGAACCCGAACGTTTCACCAACAGAATTGAATGTTCAGGCCTATATTGGCACTTCGTGGATTTGGTCTGGATTTTCTTGTTTCCAATCCTTTATCTTATGCTGTAAACCTCAACGGAGATATCATCGTGTCCCTTAGAGCATTCCACGTATTCTTCATTTTTGTTAGTGTAGCTCTTGCCCTCTTCTTCGGTATCTGGTGTATAAAACAGGGGGGAGTTATCCAACTAATTTCAGCCTTTATATCTTTTATCTTGGGTGTCGGGCTAACCGTTTATTTGTTCGTTTTCATTAAGAAAGTACGAGAATTACCTGATTCAGGAGACACGTTTTGAAACGTCTGGCATTGTTGTTCTCGATTTTTTTCTTGAGTTTGCAAAATAAAAGTGTTGTAGCCTGTGCGGTCTGCTTCGGAGATCCAAATTCAAAAATGACGCAAGGTATGAATGGTGCCATATTCGTTTTACTCGGATTCATTGGGTTTTTACTTGTGAGTTTTGGTGTTTTTTTCCTGAACTTTAGGTCTCGTTCGAAAAGATTCCAATCAGTAATGAAATCACCAGCAAACAGAGAAACTCTACAGGAAGGATATAATTAATGAAATCATTTCTGCAAATTTGGATGCCTATTAATGCTTCCACGCATGGCGACAGGGTTGATAACCTAATTGTTTATGTCCATTGGTTAATGTTAGTGTTATTCGTTGGTTGGGGAATCTTTTTTGTTTACACATTATTTCGGTTTAGCCGAAATCGAAACCCCAAAGCTGATTATCACGGTGTTAAAAGCCATTACTCTAGTTACCTTGAAATTGGTGTCGCACTAATCGAAGCTGTACTACTAATTGCTTTTTCGTTACCATTTTGGATTCAGGAAGTTGCAAGTGCAACCGAGGAAGGTAGCGAGTACGATATCGAAGTTCGTGCGTTAGGCCAGCAGTTTCAGTGGAATATTCACTATCCAGGGCTAGATGGTGTGTTTGGTAAAACCGACCCTACCTTGATTGATGGTAGTAGTAACCCACTTGGTTTAGACCGTTCTGACACTAATGCAAAAGATGACTTTGCTAGCGTTGGTCGTTTGTATGTGCCGGTTGATAAAAAAGTTCTGGTTCATGTTGGAAGCTACGATGTTATCCATAACTTCTTTTTACCTGTAATGCGTGTTAAACAAGATGCGATTCCTGGTACAAGTATTCCCGTCACTTTTATACCAACTGCGACTTCACCCAAGAATCCTACGAAAGATAACAGATGGGAGATTGGCTGTGCTCAACTATGTGGATCTGGACACTATAAGATGATTGGCGAATTAATTGTGTTAGAGCATGATGAGTATAAAACGTGGGAAGAAGATCAAGTCAAAAAGGCAATCGAAGAAGGGGACGCTTGGTAGTAGTTAATGATCGGTTTTAGCTTCCAAGGAAAGCTTTTTCAACCAGTCGATTAAAATGCGGGACAAGTTCAGATTCGTCGTTATCCTTCTAGTTTTCTTACTAGGTACGCTTGCCTTAGCTCGACAGATCTTAGTCGGTCGTGATCAAGATACTTCTGAGAAAATAGCCTTGCCTATACTTGGTGGTATTCCAAAATTTGAGCTCATCGACCAGTACTCAGACTCTTTTTCGGCTGATAATCTGAAAGGTAAAGTAACGTTAACTGACTTCATTTTTACTACCTGCCCAAGTGTCTGTCCGATGATGACACAGAAGAAACTTAAGGTTTTTCGCCGCCATCAAAATAATTCAAAATTCCAATCTCTTTCAATTACCGTCAACCCTGCTTACGATTCACCTGAAAGGCTGAAAACATATGCTGAGTCCTACGGTATAGAGGATAAAAAATGGCTTTTCTTGACCGGAGACGAAAAGAAGATCCATCGGTTAGCTTGGGAAGGTTTCAAGGTTGGGTCGAAAACAGAACTTGTTAATCATAGCCCATACTTCATTCTCTCGGACAGCCAGCAACGTATACGGGGTTATTATAATTCTGATGATCAATATGCCATGAAAAAACTTAAAAAAGAGATAATCCAGCTATTAAACGAAACAGACTGATTATCAAACACTTAAACCAAGTAAAGATGCTACAGCAAACATAGATGCTGTTCCTACCCATAAGAAGCTCGAAGCTTGACCTGCTTTAGATTTTTTGCTGGCAATTCCCGAAAGCGCACCAGAAAGAAGTAGTAAAGCCAGCTTGCAACCAGTAATACTCCAAAACTGTATACCCAGTACTGTTCCACTGTTCATTGCTGACGTAAAGCGTAAGTATACTAGTGCCAAACCAGTTAAAAAGGTTAGCCCCAAAAACATTTGTGGTATACGCCATACCATATCATCTTGGTTCTCTGGAACCGTTCGTGATAAGAAAACGCAAGTAATGGTTGTTCCAAAAGCGCCTGCCATTGCTAGTAAATGAACCCAAATAGGTAACAGAAAAAGAAATTTTTGCAAAATTTATTTGTTCCTCGTCTGAAAAGTTATCATCCTCAATTATTTAATATTAACATGTATTGGCTCGTTCAGGGCGGCAGATTTAAAAACACTTGACACAAATTAGGCTGTTAGCTAAAATAGGGAAGTTTGGCCTTCGTACGTCGATTTTAAATTAATGATATCCTATGAAAAGCACATCTAGTATGGTCTTGAGTACTGACGTGGATTGGAATCCTAGTTTATTTTTTTTGTATTTCTTTTATTACTCGGATTTCAGACATGAGTGGGTTATGGGAACAACATAGAGACAAACAGGAAAGACTTGAATAAAGCGCCCATCATCGAATAGGTACTAGTCGGTGGTGGGCGCTTTCAGTTTTACGAAAAATTGTACTAAAGACATAAGTAAAAAAACACAACTGAAACAATAGAAGAGGGGTATAAAAATGGTTGTCATTATGAAGACTGAGGCAACACATGAGGACATTGCCAAGGTTGTCTCAAGAATTGAGTCGGCTGGGTTACAAGCCCAAAAATCAACAGGTGAACAACATACGCTTATCGGCGTTATTGGAGATAAATCAAAGTTGGCCAATCAACCTATCGAGTCAATGAAAGGAGTCGATCGCACTATGCCAATTTCAGCTCCGTATAAACTGGCAAGCCGGCAATTTCGGGATGAACCTACAGTTATAGAGTCTAACGGAACCAAAATCGGTAGCAAAAAACTAATCGTGATTGCAGGCCCATGTGCTGTGGAAAACACCGATCAGATTGTCCGAATTGCTCAAGAAATCAAATTGTCAGGTGCTAATTTTATTCGTGGTGGGGCTTTTAAACCAAGAACTGGTCCATATAGCTTTCAAGGATTTGGAAAGTCTGCCCTTGAAATGCTAGTTTGCGCTAGAAATGAAACTGGGCTTGGTGTTGTTACTGAAGTAATGACTCCACACGAAGTCGAATTGGTAGGCCAATATACTGATATTTTTCAGTTGGGTACGCGGAACATGCAAAATTTCTACCTGTTGCGTGAAGTTGGGAAACAACAAAAGCCTGTCATACTAAAGCGTGGTTTTTCTTCAACCATTGAAGAATGGTTGCTGGCAGCTGAATATATTCTATCTGAAGGTAACCCCAACGTAATTTTATGTGAAAGAGGAATTCGTACTTTTGAAACACATACTCGCAACACACTTGATCTTAACGCCATTCCTGCGATCAAAGAACTCAGCCATTTACCAATTATTTCAGACCCAAGCCATGGAACGGGAATACGTAGTTATGTTGCTCCAATGTCAAAAGCTTCGATTGCAGCCGGTGCCGACGGCCTCATTTTAGAAGTTCACCACGATCCAGACAATTCGATGACTGGTGATGGTGTTCAGTCTCTTTTTCCAGACCAATTTAGTACTTTGATGAATGATTTGAAACATTTAGCTACTGCTATCGGGCGCAATATGGACTGAGTTGCAACCGCAACATATAGGGGTCGACGTGTATGTCTGAAAAAATATTGATCTTTGATACAACGTTGCGGGACGCGGAGCAAACACCCGGCGCAGCCCTAAACGGTAATGAGAAACTGGCAATTGCAAAACATCTGTCCGCTCTGAATGTGGATGTTATAGAAGCAGGCTTTCCACGCTCTTCTCCTGCTGATTTTGAAGCTGTAAGTCGAATTGCCAGTGAAGTTGAGGGACCAGAAATCTGTGCATTATCCAGGATTATTGAAAAAGATATTACTGATGCATGGGAGGCAATCAGGGATGCAAAACGACCTAGAATACACACTTTTGTTGGTACGTCAGAGATTCACATCAAGGGAATAATGCGCTCAGATGAAGACACTATTCTGAAGTCGTCGATTGAATCAGTTGCGTATGCACGAGATTTATGCCCAACAGTTGAATTCTCGCCGATGGACGCAGCTCGGACTGATCCCGTTTATCTTTTTGAGATCATAGAAGCTACTATTGAAGCAGGTGCTAGCATTATTAATATACCTGATACTGTTGGCTATGCTATACCTTCAGAATTTGGCAAGTTGATTGCCAGTATAAAACAGAACGTTAGTAATATTGATCAAGTTATTATTAGTGTTCATTGTCATAACGATTTGGGGTTAGCCGTTGCTAACAGTATTGCGGCTATCAAAAATGGGGCACGACAAGTTGAATGTACAGTGAATGGACTGGGTGAACGTGCGGGTAATACCTCAATGGAAGAAATTGTTATGGCTATTCGCACCCGGCGTGATCATTTTGCAGATGTTCATACTGATGTTGACACTACCGAAATTATACCTATTAGCCGGCTGGTAAGTCGGACTATGGGAATGCCTGTAGCAGCCAATAAAGCTATTGTCGGAGCCAATGCCTTTGCCCACAGTTCTGGTATTCATCAAGATGGAGTGATTAAGCAGAGAGATACTTTTGAGATTATTAACCCTACAGTGGTTGGTTTGCAAGAGAGCCAGATTATATTAAGTCCGAGATCTGGCCGAAATGCATTACGCCACCGTCTCGCTGTATTAGGTTATGATGTTGAAACAGAACAACTTGATTCGGTATACGAACGTTTTCTCTCTTTAGCTGATAAAAAGAAAGAAGTACATGATGCTGATCTTGAAGCTATTATGCAAGACGAATCAAAAACTGTGCTGGTAAGTGAAAATCGATACCAATTTGATCACATTCAGGTTTTCAGTGGAAATCAGATTACTTCAACTGCTACGGTCGGTATAACAACCGAAGGGGGAGCAGTGACTGAAGCAGCTACAGGTGATGGTCCGGTCGATGCAACCTATAAGGCCATTTCACGTGTCACAGGTTTTTCTCCAACATTATCAGATTACCAAATCCGGTCTGTAACAGAAGGAATGGATGCGATTGGAGAAGTAACCGTCAAGGTAAAAGAACAAGGTCGTTCATTTGTTGGACACGGAGCTAGCACTGATATTATAGAGGCCAGCGCAAAAGCATATATTAACGCCATCAATAAAGTAATCCACTTCAGGGAAAACGGTTAGCGTCTATCGATAATTGACCGACTATTTCTGGATTGCTGTAAGTAAATTGGGGGTAACATCCGCGTTTATCTGATTCCTAGCCTTTTCCAACGCTTTTAGTCCTGCTTCCCAGTAATTGGTATGTATACCTTTGATATTTACTAACCCTTGATGGTAAATTTCCTGATCAGTGATTTTGTTTGTTACGGCTATCGTTAAATCGGCGTAAGCGACAAATTGGCCAAAAACTTCGCTTCCTGCTCTTGTTCTAGCGTGTAGATTGATTACAAAATCGGCGTCAACTACATTTTCCTTGAATGTAAAGCCTGCATCTACGAGTACTCCTTTTATTTTTTCTGTTATATATGATACAGATGGAGACTTGCCCATGTTTGTTTCTACTGATTCCATATAAATTGATGGTTTAATTATCTTTACGATAAACCTGATAGTCGGCACTGGAAAATCCTCAATCAACATTCTCAAATACTTCGATGTGATTTCGCTAAAACCAATCAGAGCGAACAAATCCAGTTTTGCTTCCGCAATCTGAGTCTCTTCTATATTGAATTCTTTAGGGGCTATACGTGTCGAAGCAACTCCATTCTGATCAGTTAATACGGTGGATATAGAATCGGTGGAAAGACCGATGCTGCTAAATCGAATTGGTATTTGTCTTAGTGGTTTTGATGACTCAACTATGACTTTTAACAGACTGAAACTGGGTTGACCTAGCTTAATGGAAACTTTGGGAGAATCAGTACTTATTCTTATTTGCCCTAAGATCTGCCGAATCTGGAGATAAACTTGGTTTTGTAGTTGGATAGTAGAGTTTTGATCCTGTTTAACTGTTAATGATTGAGCTAAGTAATTTTGAATAGGCAAAAGAGCTTGTAAGTATAAGGGTAAGGCATTAGCTAATTCACCGGCGTTGAGTTGACGTGTAGCTTTTTGGTAGAGGCTGAATGATGTTTGTATTGCTTGATCGATTTTTTGAGCTTTTCGTTGATTGTATTTGGTTTTGTTCAATCTACAGTAGACCCAATAAAATTGGTGATCTTGCCAAAAACCTACTGTTTCTACTCCTTCTAACTCTTTCTGGGTCGAAGTACGAATATCTTCCTGAAAATCGCTTTCTAGCATACCCGAGATTTCAACTGCTGTATTGATCATTTCACTCGAAATTGTAACTGAAATTTCCTCAGCAACTTGGGCTAAGGCTCGGTTTTTAGCTAGTTGTGCATAATTGCTATCATTTATATTAGCTTGGCCTATGCCCATATAATAGAGGTCGTTAGATGGTCTCACGATTAGCCATTCGGGTGTTGCCACAGATAGTTTCGACTTGTTGATTGTATTTTGGCTTTTGTATCGATGTTGCAAATCAAAATCTTCAGAAAAGGTATTTCTCACATTCGCTTTGTTGCAACCTATCGAAATGACAAAAAAAAATGTCCAAAAACTGAGTCTTTTCATCATTAATTCCTTAAACAATTAGTTGAGAAAGTGAATGTCAAATTCACCAGCGATACCAATAGTAACCGCATAAGGTATCTTTATACTCGGATATACCACATATTTATTATCAATTGACTTATCCTCTGTAAGGATTTTTCCATCATCAGACCTCGTTCCGCTATCTACTTGGTATTTCCAATTTGTGAAACTTAAAGTTTTGTAGCTAGCATTTGCCCAAGCCACTAGCTTACCCAATTTCAACTTTGTATCAAGACCAACAATAAAATGGTAAGACTGTGCTGTCACGTTATCGTCGTTACCTTCACTAAGTAACTGAACAATATCGCTGGAAATTTTTTGCTGACAGTGCCCGAAACCGAAACCGATAATCGGGCTCAAAAACAAAATTTCAGGTAAAATCCCAACATGTTTGCTTAGTTTCAAATCTACTCCCAACGATGTTAAATCTGACTCTTCACCGAGGTTATAATAATTAAAATCAGCTCCAATCGAGATTTGACTGATTGGTTTCCTTAAATAAGCCGATGCCTGAATCAGAAAACCAGTTAGTGGAAGGTTATCTTTATTAGAATAATCCATTGATATGATTGTATGTCCATACCCTCTATTCACTAATGAGTCTCTTTCTGTGTATGAAACTGGTGTGATAGTACTATTCCATTTATCGACTTTAAAATATTCTTGTTTTCGATTCGTTTCGCTTTTCAGACTAAACATACCGTAACTAATTGTTAAACCCAACCAACCGTAAAAGGGGGTGGTTTGTTCCAGTTTCATTCCTCGACGGATGAAGTACCGCCCTTTAGCAATCCGGCCGCGAGAAAAAGTTTGGTGTACCTCTGTAATCATCACAGTTCCAACAGGTTTAAACCGATTAGTGTGGACTTCGCCCGTTTCCGGGTCCGTCAAGTCTTTTTGTCGTTTCATAACCTTGAAAGTTGCACCTTTTGTTAACCCCAAATCAGCACCAGCATTAACAGTAATACCACCAAATGACTTCTCTAAGATATTAGCTTCAATCTTGATTGGTCTGAGAGTTTCTCGAACTAGATTGCCCACAACTACTTCACTAAAGTCACCGAAAAGACGTCCTTTTGCTGTCTGGGCGTCAATCGAAGTAATTTTCATAACTCCATTTTCCGGTATATCATCGTTAATTACAATTTCGTCGAAAATCTCATTTGGTAGAGGTTGAAACTGGTAGATTATGAAGGTCATACCAATTTTGACTCCTGAATCTTTACCCCGTGCAATAGTAACAGTCGAATGGTCTATTTGTTTGATAACAGTCTGAATGGGGAATTGACTTTCAAATTCTGTAACGACTGATTCAGCTAGTTTATCCAGTGCTTTTGAAAATGCAGCATCCGCATTTTCTCCCCGTTCGCGGGCATAGGTTTCCACGGATTTATCGTAATGTCCACTTTCGACAGATAACATACGAATTGTGGCACCAACGTTAGATTCGTAGTAGCTAGGTCGTATAATTTCCCCCTGGTCGTTTTTTTTAGCCGGATAATATTCAACTGAATTACCTGTAAAATTACCAATAATACATCTTTGTACACCGGCTAATCTTCCAACTTGTACTACCGTATCTTCGTCAATAACACCAGATAACTGAAGGTTTTGTTCCTCAATAATTCGTTCCAAATTCACTCGATCAATAACATTGAAACGTTGAGAGTTGATTATTCGGTGGATAATTTTATTAGTTAGCGCCGATTGAAAACCATCAGCATTTTGTCCCTTCCAGCCGGAAAAAGGCAAAACGGAAACATTCTGTTTTTGGTAGTTTTCACTATATGTAGTAATCAAAAACTGAAATAAAAGTAAGCAAAGAGCGATTCGTTTTTTATGTGGCATAAGTTGTTTCGTAAATGTTGCTAGTCAGAATAGATCCATCCGTATTCTCCGCTAAGTATGGGCGTATACACGTAGTGTAATTCCCCTCAAATACACGGTGTATTATCACTAGAATATTAACCAAGCTTCGGGCGGAGTTTAACCATCAAGTATGGCCAGAGTAACGCCCAATAACAATTGACTCTAGTTTGTTTAACTGGTTAGGGTAAGCGGTTCGTTTACGAAACAACATGATTTTTTGGAAAAATGAAAATGGTTAATTAAAAAATAGTGCTGTAAACGAGATGAGTGTAAAAATAGAATTGTATTACAGCAGAAGTGATTATGAATTCACCTCAGGGACCACTGACAAGATTTCCATTTTGGTTTGCGACAAACAGCAAATTTCACCAGACCAGAAATTATTATGCTAAAGATTAAACAATGTTTCAGCTACTTTTTATAAAGATCGTTCAATATTTACATTTCTTAATAAATATCTTAGAACTTTAGGACGAAGATGAAAGAGCAAGTTTTTTCAAGAGAATATGATTCGGTAGGGCCAAGATGCACGAAAAAGGAAAAATTTACACTGGTGGATTCTGTATTGTGCTTTTTACCATTTTTTGAGTTCGTTCGTAGGCTAACTCAATTTGTTCAGTTCGAGACCGTATACCAGCTTCGATGTTTTCCAGCTGGTGTTCAAATTCTTCTATCATAGCTTTTACCTCCTTAGGTGATGTTCCTCCACTACTTTTATTTCGAAGTAGTGCTTCCCTCGGTGCCAAAATGGAGGCTAAATCTGATATAGAAATTTCGATTGACATTTCTGCGAGCAGTCTTGCAGTTCTATCTAAATTATCAAAAGTTTGATTGCTTTTTACTAGTTGGCCAACGACGTTACCGACTATATCGTGACACTGTCGAAATGGTATACCTTTTTCTTGTACCAAGTAGTTGGCTAACTCTGTGGCGGTTGAAAAATTGGCTTGGCATAACTGAGCCATTCGGTCGGTATTGAATGTTAATGTCTGTGACATTTTGGGCAAAATTTTCAGACATGCGATGACTGTATCAAATGAACGCCAAAGTGGTGGCTTATCTTCCTGAAGATCTCTATTATAACCCAAGGGTAAACTTTTCAGATTACTCAGTAAATCGACTAGTGCCCCTAGAACTTGGCTAAAACGTCCTCTTGTCAGCTCAGCTACATCAGCATTCTTTTTTTGTGGCATGATCGAACTACCAGAAGCAAAACTATCATCAAGCTGGATTAAACCAAACTCATATGTTGTCCAGTAGACAATCTCTTCACTAAATCGAGACAAATTAGTCATTAAGATAGCTAAGGCTGAAAGGGTTTCAGCAATAAAATCTCGAGAACTGATCACATCCAATGCGTGTTGGTGTGTGCTCTGGAAACCCAGTAATTCGGTTGTAAAAGTCCGATCTATAGGTAAATTTGTACCACTTAATGCGCCAGCTCCTAACGGATTAGTATTAGTTGTTTCAAAGGCGGAAAATAAACGCTTAAAATCTCTCAAAAACATACTGATATAAGCCGTAGCCCAAAAGCCTAAACTGATCGGTTGAGCATGCTGGGTATGAGTATAACCTGGCATCACTGTTGTTGTGTGTTTGGTTGCAATACCAATAAAGGCTTTACACAGTACAACCAGGTTAGAACAAATAATCAAAATTTGTTCTCTACTATACAAGCGAGTATCCGTTAAAACTTGATCGTTTCTGGATCGAGCAGTGTGTAGTTTACCCCCAAATTCTACCCCAGCACCTTCTATCACATATGATTCAACGTTCATATGAACATCCTCTTTAGTTGGGTCAAGCACAAATCGACCCTCGTGAAAATCGCTTAATGCTTTCTCTAACCAAATCAAAATTGGTGATAAATCAGTGGAGTTAATAATATTTTGGCGGGATAACATCAAAGCGTGGACTTGGCTACCCCAAATATCGTAGGGAATTAAGCGTGAGTCGGTCTCGGTCGAATGCGTAAAATCAAGCATTAGATTGTCCATTTCACTAGTGAAACGGCCAGCCCATAATTTACTTCCTATTTTCAAGGTTATAACTCGCTACCAGATAATAAATCATCCACTACAGTTGGGTCAGATAGAGTAGAAGTATCTCCCAAATTTTCAGTATCTCCTTCAGCTATTTTGCGTAGGATTCGTCGCATAATTTTACCGGATCTAGTTTTAGGAAGAGATGGAGTAAACTGAATTTTGTCTGGAGTAGCGTGTGGCCCAATCAATGTTCGCACTTTTTGCTTGATACCACTAACTGTCTGTTCAGATGGGGATTGACCGGTCATCAAGGTTACGTAGGCATAGACTCCTTGCCCTTTAATATCATGTTGGTAACCGACTACCGCGGCTTCGGCTACGGTTTCATATTGGCCAATCGCACCTTCAATTTCTGCGGTTCCCAAACGGTGTCCAGAAACATTCAATACATCATCGACGCGACCAGTAATCCAATAGTGTCCGTCAGCATCACGCATAGCGCCATCTCCAGCCATATAATAACCAGGAAATCGATCGAAATAAGTCTGACGAAAACGCTCGTGGTCCCCGTAAACAGTACGCATCAAACTTGGCCAAGGTGACTTGACACACAAGTAGCCACTAGCAGGATTACCCTCAACTTCGTTTCCATTTTCATCCAATAAAACGGGATCAATACCAAAGAAAGGAATCATAGCTGAGCCTGGCTTCAAATCAGAAATAGCCGGTAGTGGTGTAATTAAAATACCGCCGGTTTCGGTCTGCCACCAAGTATCAACAATCGGACAATTCTGATTACCAACGATGTTATAATACCAAGTCCATTCGGGTTCTTTTATTGTCTCACCAACTGTACCGAGTAAACGAAGCGAAGATCTGTCATATTTTTCCACCCAGCTATCACCTTCTTTCATCAGGGCTCTGAGGGCGGTTGGGGCTGTGTAAAATAGGTTGACCTGATGTTTCTCTACTACTTGCCAAAATCGGCCAAAATCAGGATAATTTGGCACACCTTCGAACATTACCGTAATAGCTCGGTTAGCTAAGGGACCATAAATTATGTACGAATGACCAGTAATCCAGCCAATATCTGCCGTACACCAATACACATCTCCTGGGTGGTAATCAAAAATCATCTCGTGAGAATACGAGGTATAAACCATGTATCCACCTGTTGTATGTAGGACTCCTTTGGGTTGGCCTGTCGAACCTGAAGTATATAGAATAAATAGAGGGTCTTCAGCTAACATTACCTCAGGTGAACAGTCGTCATCAACTGTCAACATTGCCTCATGCCACCAAACGTCTCGGCTTTTATCAAAATCTACTTCATCTCCGGTTCTCTGTATGACAATGACTTTTTGGATGGAAGGTGTTTCAGCTAATGCTTGATCAGCATTAGCTTTCATTGGGATACCTCCCTTGGCACCTCGAACAGCTGTATCTTGTGTAACTAGTAACTTACATTCAGAATCATTAATACGATCACGTAGCGCATCAGCAGAAAAAGCACCAAATACTACCGAATGTACAGCTCCAATTCTGGCACAAGCTAAAACAGCAATAGCTAGCTCTGGTATCATCTGTAAGTAAAGACANACTCGGTCGCCTTTTTTTANATCTTGTGCTTTTAGTACATTCGAAAATTTCTTTACCTCTGTCAAAAGCTGGTTGAATGTGTAAGTCTTGTCATCGTTTGGGTTATTACCTTCCCAAATCAGAGCAGTATCATCGCCATGTCCGTCTTCAATGTGTCGATCTAAACAGTTGTAGCAAGCATTTAAAGTTGCTCCCTCAAACCACTTGACATTTGCGTTGACAAAATCATACTCACAAACCTGATCCCATTTCTTAAACCAAGTGATACGCTCGGCAATTTCCGACCAGAATGCTTCAGGGTCTTGGATCGATCGGTCATAAATCTCTTTGTACTGATCTAAACTGTTAATATGGGCTTTTTCTATAGGATATTTGCCACTAGATGGCGAGTAGGATTTTTGACTCACTTGATTATTCTCCATTGAAGGTTCAGTTTTGTGATTTGACTTAGGCTGAGAGTCTATTGGCTAGCAGAGCATTATAACACTGATCCAACTAAGCAACAATGTTGATAAAAAGGCCCAAAAATTAATTACTAACATTATATCTTACATAAAGAACCATAGTATGACTTACTATATGATTGACTAAAATAGTAAATGATCAATGGAGTCTCTAATAATCTTTTTGTATTCTATGCAGATAGTTTAACGGAGTAACTATCAATAGATGGTATATTTCGTGCTACACACGCTGTGAGACGATTGTGGAGATATGCGACAGCTGCATTTTAATTTTACTTTCATTCGGTTCTTGTTAGCTTTTTTGTGTATTGGCGACGCGAAAGCTGTTTTAATTTCCCTACGAGATGCGGAAACTGAGCGTAATAACTTTTCCGTAGGTAGCGGAAAAGAATTCAGCCTTCAGGTATATATTGATCCACAGGGTAGTCGGGTCACTGGTTTTCAGATCTACCTTTCTTTCGACGATCAATACTTAAAACTCCTTGATGCTACCGATAAATTGACGGGATTACAGCCAGTTAAGAATGGGCCTGGCTATCCGACTGGTTGGCAGCCACTAGATAACGATACACATGGAGACCCAGGAAACATCTTGCGTAACTTCCAGATTGACTATGCCGCAGCCCTGATGGCTATTGGCGATGATGTTTCTGTTTTGAGGGAACCTAGTGTAGTTGGTCTGATAAAATTCAAAACTTTGCAACCGGTTAAAGATACTGCCATCCGATTCGATTTCATTGAACGTGTCAGTAGAATCACAGGTGTGATTGTAGACCAGCTCCCTCGTCGTAATTTTTCCGACTTGGAAACCGCCACTATCACGGTAAGAGGAACTGTTGATTTTAAAGATTCGTTCCCAAAGAACATAAAATTTCCAATGAATACCGAATATACAGATCTAATATTGGATAACTATCTAATATTTAATAACCCAAAACTCACACCGAAAGAAATGAAGCGATCAATCAAGTGGACGGCTTCTAACTATCAGAACATCAATGTGAAAATTGATCCGAACTTCCGCCGAGTATCCTTCAAACCCAATAAAGACTGGTTCGGCCAAGAAAAAGTTCGATTTACAGTCATTGACCCCGAAGGTAATCCTGCATTTAACGATATTGATGTTCAAGTGACTACTCCTCCTCGATTACTTTTTTCAGAAAAAATACCGAAAAAAGGGGAACGTATCCGGGTCAATAGTGGGAGAAATTTCAACTTAAACGGTTTAGTGGAGGACCTCGACAATCCGGGTTTAGCTGATTTAAATTGGAACGTAGGTGCAAATCCGGACCCAGATAATCTCTTCGTTAATTTAATTGGTAGTTACTTAAAGGTTGAAAGTACTAGATTGGGCACTTTCGATATTCCAATTACCGTTAGCGATGCTGATGATAACATCGATCAACAAACGCTGAAGGTTCTCTTTATTCCTGAATTTGATGGACCTGTGATAGATCCATTATTTCCCCAAGAAGCAGTTTCTACGAACGATGGCTCAAGAATGGATCCTTCTCGGTTCAACCTAAATGAACTAGTTGGGGACTTCGATTTTGGAAACTCGGAATTAAAATGGGAGATTTCTGGCAATGAAAATATCACGGTTAATATTGATCCTGAAACACGAGATGTATCATTCGAAAATCTACGTAATTGGATTGGAAGAGAGACTATTACTTTTAAAGTAATTAACCCAAATGGGATCTCCGATCAAAGGGAAACTCAAGTACAGTTGATTGAAAAAAGTGCTCCCCCATCAATCATAACTATTCCACCAATTGAACTCGATTTCGGCAAGGAAAAAATATTAGACCTAAAGAAACATATTTTCGATTTGGATAGCGACCCTGAGCAGATTGATTGGGTAGTAGAAGGACAACAATTTATTACAATTGAGATTAACGAGGAACGATTTGCTTCTTTACAATCTGAATCAATAGTAACTGAAACCGTTCGGTTTTTCGCTGTTGACCCTAATGGACTACAAGACACACAGGATGTGATCATTACTGTGAAATCGCCTGAAAAACCTCTTTTGGATGGTTTCCCCTCAAAACTTCGTATCAAATCTAATGAAACAACTGCTAGTATTCTGCAATTGGATGATTTGGTAACAGATCCAACTACCCCAGATGAACTAATTGTCTGGCAGGTCACTGGCTATGATAAAAGTAAACTAGCGATACAGATAGAGGCTGACAGATCTGTTACGTTGATAGCGCTACCTGATTGGAAATCTGGTAGTGAAACAATTATTTTTTCGGCTACTAACAAAGCTCAATTGATAAGTACGACTGAGGTTGATGTTCAACCGATGTTTCCACCAAAAGTCAGCCTAGAAGAATTCCCAACCTTCGCTATCTACCAAGGTCAGAAAAAAATAGTTGATAATCTTGATTTGGATAATTATGTCATTGATGCTGATACAGAGTCAGAAGACATTGAATGGAGTAGCCAAGTTAGGCAAAACAACCCAAAAGTGCAACTGGTGGCTAATATTAATCCGAATACTCATACTGTTGAGCTAAGTTCAGGAAACACACCTGTCGGTGATTATCAGCTTGACTTTAAGGCCATTGACCCAGAAGGAAACGTTGGAAGTGGTTCAATTAACGTGTTGGTTCTGAAAACACAAAAACCTCCAGTTTTGAACATCCCGCCAATTTCTTTGATAGATGGGCAAATCCAAACCATTGATCTGATTGAGTATGTAACAGATGATGAACCTGTCGATCAGATTATTTGGTCCTTTGATAATAATGAAAATATTATAGTGGAATTAGATAACTCAACTGTTGACTTGATCAATAAGGCTACTTGGAACAATGGTGAGACATTTCTAATTTTTAAAGCGACTGACTTAGATGGAAAAACTAGCCAACAAAAAGTAACAGTGACAGTCAACCAACCTATACCTCCTCTGAAAATTGAAGACTTAACTGCAATCGAGTTTGAACAGGAAAGTGCATCAAGTTCCTACGATCTAAATCAATTTGTTATTGGCCCAAATTACCCTAAGTCGGATATTGAATGGGACATAGTACCGAATAAAGAAATTCAGGTGAATTTTCCTGAAATAGGAGAAGCAATTTTTTCAGCTAAAAATGCTGACTTTGTGGGTACAGTTAACCTTGTGGTAATTGCCCAAATTGGAGATACAGCCCCAGTAGAAAAAAACTTGACGGTAACAGTAAAGGAAAAAGTGGAAAAACCACCCAAACCTAGGATCAAAAATACCTTTGAAGTCATTGAGCTCACGGAAGGAGAAACGAGTCAACCTATCGTACTAGAGATTGATCCACCAAATGCTCAAGTCGAATTTACATACGATGAAGGAAATCAACTCGTCACACCAATTTTCGATAAAGGTCAATTTACTCTAACTGGTAATCAGGTTGGTTCGGGCATTTTCAGTTTTCGGCTGGTGGATAATTTTCAACAATCAAGCCAAAAAGCAGAAATTCAGGTGAATGTAAAAGAGAAAATAATTCCTTTGGCTTTGAATTTACCAAAAACAATCACCTTGAGTATTGATCAACCTGAAGAAACTGTTAATTTGAATAGTTTTGTGACTTCTCGATTCGATCAAACACAACTTGTTTGGAGCATTTCTCAAATGCCAACAACCATCGGTACTAGGTTAGCAGACGATTCTCCAGAATTGACTGTTGAGTTAGGAGACTATGACCCAGTCAATGGAGCTATCAATGACGAAATAACCCTGCAAGTCACAGAGACAGACCCCAGTGGACAATCTCTAACAGGTAAAATCGAAATTCAGGTATTGGCAAATCTACCAACACCGAAGCCACCACGATTTATCAGCCCATTTCCAACGGTCACCCTTCAGTCCGATGTCAAACCCAAACATACTGTTAATGAACTAAAGTCATATGTTGATGATATAGATACTGCCGATCACAACCTCAATTGGATCGCTATTCCTGAGCAGAATATCTTAGCGGAAATCAAAAACAATAGCCTCATTTTATCTTTGCCAAAGACGACTAAATCATCAGCTTTACCTACTAAGAGTACAGTTTTAGTAATTGTATCTGATCCAGAGGGAAACAAAGCCTTTCGTACCTTGGCAGTAGAAATTTTGCCCGCACCCAAAAAGAAGGTCAAATGTGATATTTATGCTTTGCCCAATCCACTACAAAGTCAGTTTTATACCATCACGATTGCAATTACAGAAGGTATACTCGAATTTGATCCGACTATTGTCGTAAATGAGGAACCGCAGATTATTAGTGCTGTCGATTCAGAAAGAAACCAAATCTGGACCTTAGCATACTCAATTAACCAAGGTAATAATGTAGAGCCGATTAGTCGGCTACAGGTCGATGTCTTCGAAGGGGACAGCGACAGTGGAACAAAGATTGATAGCCGCTCTGTGGCTATCACACTGCCAACTGCACCGAATTTCAGCCAATATTCTTACAATGGGAAGATTTCGGTATATCCAAATCCAATTCAACAATCTACTTTACATTTAGTATGTCCGACCGTAAATCCACCTAAAGTACACATTTATACCATTGATGGTCGATTTGTCACCATGATTAACGAATTTCGACGTAGTAAGAATGGTTGGGAGTATAGCTGGGATTTACAAACTCATTTAGGAGAAATAGTTTCTAATGGCATTTACTTTGCGCACTTTATCATTGAGGACCAATTTTTGATTCGTTCTGAAAGTATCAAATTATGGATTCAAAAATGAACTTTAAACTCAACAAATTCTTCATTATCAGGCAGCACAAAAAATCTGATTTGTGCCAGTTCAGGCTAGTATGAATGAATCAAGTAGTGTATTCTAAGGACCGGAGAGCAAAATGAAACGACCGAATATTTTATTTATCCTAGCTGACGACCTTGGTTGGAAAGATCTTCAAGTGGAGGGTAGTGATTTTTACGAAAGTCCTAACTGTGATCGAATCAGTCAAGGTGGAATGAGATTTTCACAAGGTTATGCCGCTTGTCAGGTATGTAGCCCGTCGAGGGCAAGTATTCTGACAGGAAAATATCCCACAAGACACGGTATAACCGATTGGATTGGAGCTTCAAGTGGAAANGAATGGCGCAAAAATAACCGGTTTAANAAGCTTTTGCCACCTGACTACAAACATAATCTCGATATAAACGANTTGACATTTTCTCAAGTCCTACAAAGCCAAGGTTACCGAACCTTTTTTGCTGGGAAATGGCACCTAGGGGATCAAGGTTCTGATCCAGAGAATTTTGGTTTTGAAATCAACAAAGGGGGGTGGAAGGTTGGGTCACCTATTGGTGGATATTTTTCACCTTGGCAGAACCCAAAGCTTCAGTCTGGTCCAGCTGGAGANTCTCTTCCTATTCGGCTGGCCCGAGAAACTTCGGAGTTCATCAAATGTAATAAAAATCAACCATTTTTAGCTTATCTTTCTTTTTACTCCGTTCATGGTCCAATACAAACTAGCAAAAATCGATGGGAAAAATTTCGACAGAAAGCCACGGCTCAAGGTATTCCAGATCGTCGCTTCATTTTCGATCGTAATTTACCAGTCCGTCAGGTTCAAGACTGTCCTATCTATGCTGGAATGATTGAGGCAATGGATGAAGCGATTGGTCTAGTTTTAGACGNACTTCAAAAAGTTGGGGTTGCTGATAATACGATTGTTTGTTTTACCTCGGATAATGGTGGTGTTTCTTCAGGTGATTCTTTTGCTTCTTCTATGTTGCCATTAAGAGGNGGAAAGGGTAGGCAATGGGAAGGTGGCCTAAGAGTACCCTATTATATCCAAGCACCAGGCTTAGTAGAAGCTGGTTCAAACTGCGATTTACCAGTATCTGGAATTGATTTTTATCCTACTTTGCTTGAGTTAGCTGATATTCCAATACCCACCAAACAAGTAATCGACGGAGAAAGTTTGGTGTCCGTACTAAGAGACGAAGATTCTTCGTCATTGAAGANCCGTGATCTATTTTGGCACTATCCACATTATGGCAACCAAGGAGGAGAACCTTCGTCAGTAATTCGAAGTCGTAATTGGAAANTGATCCACTACTATGAGGATCGTAGGGACGAATTATATGACCTTTCGGTTGACCAGGGTGAGCAAAACGACTTGGCTGATTTATATACTGATAAAACAATGCAAATGAGTCAANGTCTGAATGAATGGCTTAGGTTGACTAGGGCAAGGCTACCAGANTCTGATCCGGAATATAGATTGGAGAAGGAAAAAGACCGTCTGTCCCAACTCGAACACGAATTCATGCCCCAGCTGGAATCTCAGCACGCTCAGTACCTAGACGCTAATTGGCAACCAAACGCCGATTGGTGGGGAAGTCTAACAACAATTGACTAGTCGCCACTTTGCAACAATTGGCGACTAGTCAATTAGTGGGAATAGGAAACCAAAGCCCACCTGTCTTTTCGGCTAGATATTTGCTGTATTTTTCATTGAGACCAATGACATCTACTACTACCGAGTTATTCAAGCAATGTCTTAGAACAGACGGTAGATCTTCAGTTTCAGCCCGATTATAGTCTTGGATTGGTTCATCTGTTATCAATATGAAACGTTTATTAACTTCAGGCCTGAATTTCACCTGATTAACTGATTTAACAATAGCATGGTAAGGACGTTCTAATCCTCCACAGTCGATATTTCTCAATAGTCGCTCGAATCTTTTATAGTCAGTAGTCTGATCGAAAATTAGGGCCTGATATTTGAACGTAACAACGCCCATNGTAAAATCAATTGTTTCCTCCTNAAAAACGGACACCATATCTTCCAGNTGCTGGCTAACAGCGACGATGTTATCTTTCATACTACCACTNGCATCGAGCAAAAATACAATATCAGTTGGTTGCATGGACTGTTGATTCACAACACTTTNAGCTATTTTCACCATAGCTTNCTCAATTAGTTCGGGGTNACTTNTCATTACCTCCACTTTTTCGGCCTGGTCAGGTAAGACTTCAGCATTTGATTGTGCAAAACCACGGGCTAATTTGGGTCGTTGAATGCCTACTGGCATGCTCGATAAGCGTTTTAGAGACAACATNTTCTTGTTTAACTGGTCAGCTGAAAAATTATCTTCAAATATGGAGTCAGCTGAATTATTCAATATCGTCTCGGTCCTTAGGCGGGCGGCTTTCGATGTGAGGAATTCTTCTACTTGGTTGTTTTTTATTAAAGGAAAATCTTTAACCTCAGTCTTCGGATCAACCTGTGTCCGCTCCTTGGTTTCTTTTTTGTTTTGCTTTCTATTTGGTAGTTGAGAGCGCCGTCGGGGCCGAGGCATGTGAAAACGTAGATGATGGATATCAACCTCAATTTGGTCAAGCAAGTCTTGTCGGCGATTTTGCTGGTGAACCAATATTCCCGAAAAAGATATCACCAAGGCAAAAATAGCGTGCAAAAGTAGCGAGAGAAAAAAAGACCATCTGGCTCGATATCGTTTGTGAGTTCCAGTTTGTTTTGTTGACGAGCTCATTGCAGCTGATAGATTATTAGCTAAGCCCGAGCTGACCAAGACAGAAATTTACTGTTGGTTACCGGCCATTTCTTGGAGTAAATCTTCTAACTCTTGAATGATNGTGTCATCTTCCTGTTCCGTAGAATCAACTTGTTCTCCATNATCATCNAAGTCATTTTCTATAGATTCCAGATCAGATCGATACTCGATTAAATTGGAAAGGTAGTGCTCACGAGTTACATTTTCGGCTTCCCCTTGTTCTTCTCTCAAACATTCAGCACAGAATTTTCCTATCTGCTGAATCCCATAATCGATGATTTGTAATGCTTCAAGATTGGTTCCGTCTACCAATGCAAGTTCTGCTCTNGCAATACTATTCATCATTAGAATATAGCCTTTATACTGATATGTCTGCCAAGATATGTTTTCATCAGCATNCCGACGAACGAGATCCAATACCTGCAAGTTAGTATCAGTGTCTCGTTGAACATCNTCCCACCTCTTAATACTCGAGAACAAAAGATAGCGAATATATCGGTCATATGACTCATCGAGTAATTGTTTCCATTCACGCTCAGTTAACGTGAATCCTTGATCNGTTTTGTANGCTTNCTTGTATTTTTCTAATCTTTGGCAAAAGTAATCAAAATACGAGTCATGGTTCTGTGGTCGTTTTCCATCGGGTCGACCGTCTGTGTATATACGCGAGATAGTGAAAGTATTTTGTTGAATTATTGCGACTTCACGATCATCATCCAACCGCATAATTTGTACTGAGTGGCGCGTGTTCTGTACAGGTTGATCGGGATTAGTATTTCGGCCCAATAATGATTGGTTGATCGAAAGATAATCAAACACCAAATCAAGACTGCGAACCATTTGGCTATTTTGTTCAATGATTTCGTTTGACATAGATAGCTATTTCCTATCGTGCGTATTCTTGGAGTGGGACAACATCGAGATTCCGATTTCGTAGTACCGAAATAGAATTGACTGCGGCAGAAGCCCCTGGCATAGTGGTGAAAATTGGGATGTTATGATCAATTGCCATTTGACGAATCAGTTGCTCGTTAGGTCGGTGAGCATAACCAGTTGGAGTATTGATAATCATATCAATTTCACTGTTTTTGATAAAATCGTAAATAGTTGGCCGCCCTTTACCTATGCTATATACCAATTCAGATGATAAGCCACTTCGTCTNAGAACCTTGGCTGTACCNTGTGTTGCTACCAAATTGAAACCCATTTCGTGTAACTTCCGTGCAATGAGTAAAATCGAACGTTTGTCTCTATTACGTACGCTGATAAAAACTTGGCCTGATAATGGCAAAATAGCACCACTAGCTTTTTGTGCTTTTGCAAATGCCGCATCAAGATTTCGATCAATTCCCATAACTTCACCAGTCGATTTCATTTCTGGCCCCAACTGGGAATTGGCACCAGGGAAGCGGTTNAATGGNAAAACGGGAGCTTTGACACTGAAGTACTCAGGCTCGATCTCGCTTTTAAAACCCAGTTGAGANAATTTTTTCCCTACCATTATACGAGCTGCTAATTTCGCTAAAGGGATACCGATTGATTTACTCACGAAGGGTATTGTCCTAGAAGCACGAGGATTAACTTCTAATACATAAACCTCTTCGTTTTTTATAGCGAACTGAATATTCATTAAACCAAGAACATTTAATCCTTTCGCTAATTCGTAGCTGATCTGTTTTAGGCGCTCAATTTGGTCTTCAGCTAGAGTATATGGTGGTAAAACACAATCACTATCACCTGAATGTATTCCTGCTTCTTCAATATGCTCCATTACGCCTCCAACAAGTGTTAACTCACCATCAGAAATAGCATCTACGTCAACTTCTATAGCGTCCTCTAAATATTTATCAATCAAGATTGGTTTTATAGTCTCGCGTAGACCTTCAACACTATCACTAGATACTTGAACAGCGAACTCCATATAAGCGTCTAGNGACTCCCGATCGTAAACAATCTGCATAGCACGACCCCCAAGAACAAAAGATGGGCGTACTAAAACAGGATAGCCTATTCNTTCTGCGATCGGTCGAGCTGTCTCTANNGAGGTTGCAGTGTCACTTGGTGGTTGTGAAACACCTATCTGATCTAAGACTAACTTGAATAACTGACGGTCCTCAGCTCGTTCAATGTCACTTGGATCCGTACCTATAATTGGTACTCCCGCTTGTTTGAGCCGCATAGCTAAATTAAGTGGTGTTTGGCCACCAAATTGAACGATAGCCCCATCAATTTTTTCTCGCTCCACAATATTCATTACGTCTTCGAATGTCAATGGTTCGAAATAAAGTCGATCGGATGTGTCATAATCGGTGCTAACAGTTTCAGGATTGCTGTTAATCATGATAGTCTCGTAGCCATCAGCTTTAACAGCCATTGCTGCATGTACGCAACAGTAATCAAACTCAATACCTTGACCTATTCGGTTGGGTCCACTACCCAAGATCATAATTTTCTTTTTGTCACTTGGTCGAACTTCGTCTTCAGAGCCATACGTTGAATAGTAATAGGGGGTCTCTGCCTCGAATTCGGCTGCACAGGTGTCAACTGTTTTAAAGGTCGCGACAATGCCCAGAAGTTGTCGAGTACTCCTAATATCTTGTTCATCCGTCTCCCACAATTCAGCAATTTGAGGATCAGAAAATCCAAACCGCTTAGCTCGGAGCAAGAGAGAAGATGTTTCACTAGATACTTGAATTTGTCCTGTACTGGAAAGATCAGGTTGTTCTGATTTTAATTCACTCTCGAAATCGACTAATTCCTTTATGTTATAAAGAAAGAATGGATCAACCTTAGTATGGTTGTAAATTTGCTCAATAGTCATACCAAATTGAAAGGCGTGTTTGATATAAAAAATTCGCTCAACATTAGGAATATTCAGTTTACTTATCAGTTCATCCGAGTTTCTAAACAAAGATGAGTTACCCAAAAGATGATTGTCTAGACCAGTCCATCCGTTTTCCAAAGAACGTAATCCTTTTTGAATTGCTTCCTTGAATGTTCTCCCAATGGACATGGCTTCACCCACTGATTTCATGCGAGTGGTCAATGTTTCATCCGTACCCNGAAATTTCTCAAACGCCCAGCGTGGTATTTTTGCCACCACGTAGTCAATTGTTGGCTCAAATGATGATGGAGTCTTTTTAGTAATGTCGTTGGGGATTTCATCCAGTGTGTAACCAATAGCCAGTTTTGCTGCAATTTTAGCTATAGGAAATCCAGTAGCTTTGGATGCTAGGGCAGAACTCCGGGAGACTCGTGGATTCATTTCAATGACAGTTTGCCGACCACTATCTGGATCTACAGCAAATTGGATGTTTGANCCACCAGTATCTACACCAATTTTCCGAATAATCTGAATAGCCGAATCCCGCATGACCTGATATTCTTTGTCACTCAAGGTTTGAGCAGGTGCGACGGTTATTGAGTCCCCAGTGTGTACACCCATNGCATCAAAGTTCTCGATTGAACAGATTATAACTACATTATCAACTCTGTCCCGCATCACCTCGAGCTCAAATTCTTTCCATCCGATAACTGACTCTTCTACTAGCACTTCGTTGACTGGGCTCAGTGCTATACCCTGTTGAATCATATCACGATATTCTTCAATGTTATAAGCAATACCACCACCAGTTCCACCCAAAGTAAATGCAGGCCGGATAATCGCTGGGAAGCCTATGTTCTTCACGATCTCCATTGCGGATTCTAGGGAACGAGCTATACCACTTTCTGGTACATCCAAACCAATCTCGAGCATAGCATTCTTAAATAATTCTCGATCTTCTGCCATTCTTATGGCGGGTAGCTTCGCTCCAATTAGTTCCACTTGGAATTCGTCTAAGATTCCTTTTTCGGCTAATTCTACCGCTACATTCAGTCCAGTTTGTCCGCCCAAGGTTGGAAGTAAAGCCTGAGGCCGTTCTTTTTCAATTATTTTCGCCACTGTATCTGCAAAAATTGGTTCTANATAGGTCTGATCGGCAATTTCAGGATCAGTCATAATAGTGGCAGGATTACTATTAACNAAGGTAATTTCGTACCCCTCTTCCCTTAAGGCTTTGCAAGCTTGAGTGCCGGAGTAGTCAAATTCACATGCTTGGCCAATAATAATTGGTCCAGAACCAATGATCAAAATTTTCTGAATGTCTGTTCTTTTTGGCATATTTACTTAGATTACAATTTATTGAAAATAAGAATATGAAAAATTCGGAGTTTGATTGATAGAGACTGAATCCGCCCCTAAGTGTTTTTTACCATCTATTTCCATTTTAAAATAATGAAATCGCAGATTTTATGTCTTTACAAATAGTATTTATACACACAATTTTTTTCTAGGGTTTATCCAAAGTTAACTTCATATCTCTTCAGCAAACAGTATCTATCCGGTCAATAAATTGATTAAATAGATAACTAGCATCATGTGGACCGGGAGATGCTTCTGGGTGATACTGTACTGAGAATGCGTTACAATCAGTAAAATCTATACCTTCTAAAGTTTGGTCATTCAGATTAATATGTGTCACCTCAACTTTCTGAGGCAAGGTATCAATATCAACACAAAATCCATGATTTTGTGCTGTTATTTCCACTTGGCCGGTTGATAATCTTTGAACCGGTTGGTTTCCTCCACGATGNCCAAACTTTAACTTGAAGGTTTTGGCACCAACNGCTCTGCAGAGTAGTTGGTGACCTAAGCAAATACCAAAAATGGGCTTGTANCCCAGTAACTGCTGAATAGTTTTTACTGCGTATTCTATCGGTTCAGGGTCTCCTGGACCATTAGATAAAAAAATNCCGTCCGGTTGTAANGCCAAAATGTNATCCGTAGAGGTGTTCGCAGGCACGACTGTAACTTCACATCCGTGAGATATCAATTGGCGTAAGATATTGTTTTTAATTCCAAAATCTATAGCTACTACTTTTTTACATTGGTTAGAGTCCGAGGATAGACGGTGAGTGCGATAGAAATCGGAATTAGGCTCAAGGGCCGCTTGGTATATGTTCTGGCAGGTCACTTTTTGTACAAAATCTTTCCCAGTCATACCTCCGAATGTTCTGGCTTTTTCTACTAGGGTTTGAGCATCAAATTCTTGAGTTGAGATGATACCGTCAATAACACCATGCAAACGTAACCGTTTGGTCAAGGCCCTAGTATCGACTCCATGAATACCAATGATGTTGTTGCTTTTAAGATAGTCCCCAAAACTACCTTGCGATCGCCAGTTACTATGATAACTACTATATTCCCTGACCACAAAACCGGACGCTTTTGGATTACTTGATTCTTGGTCAGAAGAGTTGACACCATAATTACCGATCAACGGATAAGTCATTGTGACAATTTGTCCATAATATGAAGGGTCTGTCGCAATTTCTTGGTAGCCAGTCATGCTAGTATTAAATACCACTTCACCTATTGCTTCTCCCGTTGCACCAAAATGCTCACCTTCAAAAAAGGTACCGTCCGCTAAGGCTAGTATAGCTCTCATTTTTCACCCTCAGCTGTTAGTTTTTATTCGTATCTAATTCAAAATTAATTTGGTCGCTCGACCAAACTAATTTCCCTTGCCTGATTGTAGCTACAGGCCAACCCGTTAATTCCCAACCGGTAAAAGGTGTNTTCTTTGATTTTGAAGCGAACGTAGAAGGATCGACAATTTTGCTCAAATTGGGATCAATCAATGTNACATCACCNACTGCCCCTATGGATAATGTACCACAGTCAATTTTCAAAATTTCAGCGGGAATGAAACTCATTTTGGCAATAATCTCAGGTAACGATAAATGTTTTTTTAATTTCGTTAATGCCAAGGGAAGACTGGTTTCCAGTCCAATTATGCCAGCAGGGGCATCCATCATTTCTCGTTTAAATATTCCTTCAGCCGATTGAGGTTTTTTTTCGAAATCGGCATGAGGTGCATGATCCGTTACAATTGCATCAATGGTACCATCAGATAATCCTTGTTTTACTGCATCTACATCCCTTTGAGTACGGAGCGGGGGNTGCATTTTGGCGTTGGTACCATTTTTTTCAACTTCAGTCTCAGTAATGGTAAAGTGGTGGCTACAAGCTTCAGCGGTCACCGAAATGCCACGTTGTTTTGCCCATCGTATTAAATCAACACCGCCTTCAGTACTGACGTGAGCGATATGGATATGGCCCCCGGTTTGTTCAGACAACAGAATATCTCGGGCAATAATAATGTCTTCTGACGAATTGGGCTGACCCGGTAGGCCTAGACGCTTGGATACTTTTCCTAGATTCATTACTGTATTGGCAGTCAACTGATGATCTTCACAATGGTCAATAATAGGTAGGCTATACTGAGCAGAAAACAGAAAGGCGTCCTGCATGATTTTTGTATCCATGACAGTTTTTCCGTCGTCAGACAANGCAACAACACCTGCTTCTTTTAAAGCAATCCAATCACTTTTGACAAGACCTTCCAGNTTTTTTGTAATAGTACCGATTGGGTGGACTGTAGCAGATCCAACCTTTCTTGCTCTGTTTCTTATCCATTCAATGACCTCTACACAATCGCCTGTCGGGTTAGTNTTTGCCATACACGCTACTGTAGTAAACCCACCCTTAACCGCAGATTTAGTACCAGTTTCGATAGTTTCCTTATGTTCAAATCCAGGTTCTCTCAAGTGAACGTGTATATCGACTAAGCCAGGTACAACTAGCAGCCCACTGGCATCTATACAATTTGGATTAGAAATCGGAGGAGACATCTCAGGATCAGGTGTCNCANGNAAGCCNTCAACAATCTTATGAATAAGCCCATCGACTAACCATAAATCTGATACTCGGTCGATGCCATTTTTGGGATCGATAATGCGCCCACCTCGAATATGATGTATGAAGGAAGAGTTAGGAACTTTTGGACTCATTCGTAAATTATAGCTCGGTCACTTACAATGTCAGTATCTTCAGACAATTNCACTTTCACTTTTTCTCGACGGGATGTAGGGATATTTTTACCCACATAGTCNGCTGAGATAGGTAGCTCTCGATGTCCACGATCGATAAGTACTGCTAATTGAATACAAGCGGGGCGACCATGGTCTATTATTGCTTCCATAGCAGCTCTAGCGGTTCGGCCAGTATACAAAACATCATCTACTAAAACTACTTGCTTGCCAGTAACATCGAACGGGATGTCAGTTTGATTAGCCTTGACGTTGGTATGGTGCAAATTAAGATCGTCTCTATAAAGTAGGGTGTCAATCACACCAAACGGAACGGTTAAGTCCTCGACAGACTCGAGAGTACTTGCAATTCGCCGAGCTAAGTGATCTCCACCTCGTCGAATTCCGATCAAAGCTAACTGTCTAATTACCTTTTGGTCACGTTCCAAAATTTCATGAGAAATTCGAACTAAGCATCGACGTATTTCCTCTGCCGACATTACTTGGGCTTTTTCTCTTGATTTATCCATAAGTATTTATAGGGTATTTGATAAACTATCTCGCTCATTTTGCAGGAGTGTCATAATCTCTTCCAGTAGTGGGTCAAAATCAAAATCTTTTTGATTCCACGGGTTTGTCCAAAACAAATCTAATGAGCGAAAACCAGTTTTTTCGTAAGTTAGAACTTGAATCATCATCTCAAGTTTATCAGCTGCCCGAACCAGCTTAGCTTCTAAAGTTTTNCCCGTTTCAAATTCTTCCCACAAATCTTGATAACGACTTCCCAAATAGCCTAACTCGGCCAGCATCTCTTGACTAGCCAAGCGTTCTGCTGCCTCCTTAGATTCTGAGCCAACATAATGCCTAGCCGTAAACGGAATGTCTCCAATACGGGCCTCGGCAATTTCATGCAGAAGTGCCAACCGCATCACTTTCTCTGTATCTAAATTAATTCCCTTTTCAACCAAAGTATCAGATAAAACCATTGATAACAAAGACATCCTGTAGCAGTGGTCGGCTACGCTTTCGGCATTCCTGATGCCATGGACTAACCATCCCATACGAGGAAATAATTTTAGAGCCCCAATTTCTTCNATAAAGTTTAAAATTGCGCTTGCTGTCATTTGTGTGCTTACAACCATTCCTTTGAGCTAAAAACACGTGTCGAACAGGCAAAAAAAAACCTCCCACGGGAGGATTTTATCAAAAAAACAAACTTTAGGAAGNGAACNCAGAAAAGAATTGAACTCGATCTTAGTTATAGNATGCCTCCCTTTCTTAACCTCACCGGATTAGTTTAAAAGGGTTTCGACTGATGGATGATCCCACCTAACGATCTCCGTCAGTCTATCATAAACTACCATACGATTCAAGTTAGAAATTTGGCAAAATTAAATTTTAACGAGTATAGTGGAAGCCCTTCTAACCATGTATGTCCTTCGTTTTCAGTCCCTGAGTANAGTTCTGGTGTAGATAAAAATTGAGGCAAACCTACCCCAAATTATATGAGGTAGACTTTTCCCTCTCCGTTTTCGATGCACCGATGATAGGCTCAAGCATTAAGTCAAACCAGACTCGTTACAGCACATCTGATAGATAGATGAGCTATAATCGGCTAAATGTATGTATAACTGAATTTGGTCTGACGATTCTTCTTATAATTTTAAATCCATTTTTATATGTGAGCACATGTCANGCGCTCACATTTTGTATTATTACTTCAGTTTTTTTACAGATATGGTGTTTATGCTAGTTTTCCTTGTTTCAGCATTTTTTCTCCATAGGCTTCAAGTGAAAATTGATCGTCTAAAGATAGATGATCAGATATNCATAACTGCCTACAAATTTGCTGAAATCGTTTAATATCTCTCAATCCCATAATTGTTAAGTGAACTGATGGTTGACTCAATACATAGCGGTAGAATTGAACTGACGCTGGGACGTTTGATGAACTCAGTAATTTATCATTGCGACTGGCATTCATAATCACAATACCAACGTTATGCTNTTCTGCGTGGGGAAAGATTTCTGTCTCTGCTTGTTTCATTGCACAGTTATACCAACATAAAACNGTATCAAAATTACCAGTGGCCACTGCTAAACCGACCTGTTTCCAATCATGTCCTGTAACTCCAATAAAACGAATCAACCCACGCTGTTTGGCTCTCAAAACTTCACCGTATACGCCATCGTTTGCAAAGGCTTGTTCTCGCTCCATTGAAGTATTAAGGTGATGTAGTTGATAAATATCAATATAGTCGGTTTTCAAAAATCGTAGAGAAGNCTCCAAATCTAGTCGAGCCTCCTTAGCAGTTCTCTTATCAGTTTTAGAAGCCAAAANAACTTGATCTCTACGATTTTGCAACGCCTGCCCTATCAACTTTTCATCTTCGCCATCTCGATAGTTACGAGCAGTATCCAGATAGTTAACACCAGAATCTAGGGCTTTTTGATAGTCTTCTGCTGTTTGGCAATAGGCTCCACCGATTCCTAACCGAGTAACTTCAACTTTGGTTCGCCCTAGGATGGATCTCGGCATGTTATTAACCATTTTTGTCCTCCGTATTTTCTTCTTTTCTATTATTTTCCGAACCTTTTGATTAACTCAGTGTCTTATCTAACGCAGACTAAATAAAAATAAAAACCCACTATCGACTGACTCAAATATGTTACGTAAATTCAGCCTCTTCCTATCTTTATAGGCCGTGATTATAACTATTTCCCTATTAGCTAAAGCTAGAAATCGAGATGGACACCTTCGCGATAAGGAAAGCAGAACCAAGTATCATTAGGTTAAAAGATATAAAGGTAACAACGCTTCCAACTGATAGCCGAACAGCGGANANCTATCAACANTAAAGTNAATCAAATGAAAGAAGCCGAAGCTGCACCTGACGAAATCAAGTAAATGATCGACCAAATAAATGCAAGAAAATAATCCATCTATAAAATAAATAGTCGCTTTATCGTCTATACTACAACCTAATACTCACTATAAAGGGACTGANCCACAACTAAATTTATTTATGGTTCTATTTTATGTTNAAATATATTGGCCGAAATTCTGTTTTTTTATTACTTTCTGTATTCACTTCACTAACNATATCAANTGCAAAAACAGATTCCTTTCCATATGCTGAAGTCGGTTTAACCAAAAGAGAAGCTTCTGCTCATCTTCTCAACCGATTCACATTTGGTCCTAAACCGGATCAAATTGAACAAGTAATAGCTTTAGGGTTGGAAAAATGGTTTTATCAACAAATGGAATCTCAGAANCCCTCAGTTACATTACAAAACAAATTATCACATTTGGCAATCACTAATATGACTACTCGAGATATATTAAATCGGCATCCGAGTAGTAGTCAACTTAGAGCTTTAGCCAGACAAGAAGGGTTAGTACCTAAAGAAGATTCCAGAGTAAATTCGAAAGAAGTCAAGAGTCAACTCCAAAAATTCTCACGAAATAAAGGCTTCCGAACTCAGAAACAATTAGTAGAAGAACTTAAAACTCGGAAAATTTTACAGGCTGTTTATTCTGATCAACAGCTAATTGAAGTTCTTGTCGACTTTTGGTTTAATCATTTCAATGTATCGGCNACTCATCGTCAGGCTAGAGTATGGTTACCTTCTTATGAGGAAGAAGTCATACGACCAAACGTTTTGGGGGATTTTCGAACTATTTTATCGGCAACATCTAAACACCCAGCAATGCTTTATTATCTGGATAATCACCACTCAAACGCAAAATTAGAAAATCAATTCGTACGAAAACGAAAACTGACAAAAGAAAAATCGATAATGCTGTCAGATGATAAAAGCATATTGATACGCAAAAAAACTAAGAGAAAAAAAAATTGGGGAATTAATGAGAANTATGCCCGTGAATTGTTGGAACTTCATACGTTGGGAATAGATGGTAANTATACACAAGATGACATATTGACTGTGGCTCGAGCCTTGACTGGTTGGAAGGTAAANACTAAGTATACGAGAACTAATAGATCAAAAAAANNNACAAGCGATACNTACTTCACCTTTGTTTCTAGAAATCATGATATTAAAGCAAAANCATTTTTAGGTAACTATTTGCCCCCANACAGAGGGATTGAAGACGGAGAGGAAATTTTAGATATTGNAGCTCANCATNCCTCAACGGCCCGACATATCTCAGAAAAATTAGCGATTCGTTTCGTAACGGAAAAACCGACTGAAGCCTATATCAANTCGCTAGCCCAAGTATTTCTATCGAGTAATGGGGATTTAACTCAAATGATAATAGCTATAGCTTACTCAACAGAATTTTGGNCNGAAGCAAAAAAATACAAACGTACCAAATCTCCTTTTCGTATGGTTATAGGTACATTGCGAGCTATGAATGCTGAAATTGTCTCAACAATACAACTGGCTAATCACATCGCAGCAATGGGACAGGATCTGTATGCTTGCCAACCACCAACTGGTTACCTCGATACTAGTGATAATTGGATTAATGCTTCCTCAGTTCTGCATAGGACTAACTTCGGGCTTGATCTTTTGATGGGTCAAATTCGAGGCGTATCTATCAAAATTGGAGATGANCTGTTAGAACAGTCATCGNGGATACAAATAGAAACACTTTGCTCGAGACTTCTACCTACTCAAGAAGTACATCTAATGAGTAAAGAAATTATGCTGGCGTTAGCTAAGAAACCGGACTTAAATACAAAAAAATCGAATAGAAAACAAAAGAAACAACACCGGAATCGTTGGAGTGGAAAAACTGACGAATGGCAGATTATGCAGATTGCTGGTTTGATTATTGGCTCCCCACAATTTCAGGTTTATTAAAGGTATTAAAAACATGTTGAATAGAAAAGCATTTCTAAAATCGATGGGCATTAGCCTATACTCAATTGCCACAGGTGGTATCCCACTCTTTTTAAATCGTACTGCTATGGCTGCTAATCAGGATAGAACCCCCAAAACATTAGTCGTTATTTTTCAGCGTGGGGCCATGGATGGACTGATGGCGGTTTCTCCTTTCAGAGATAAGCATTTGCCAAAAGCTAGACCATCTCTCATTATGTCTGCAGGAAAAACACGAGGTTCATTAATTAATCTCGACGAAACATTTGGTCTACATCCAGCTTTTCGCTCATTATACCCACTATTCCAGCGGGGAGAGTTGGCCATTGTTCACGGAACTGGTTCACCTTACTCAACACGTTCGCACTTCGAAGCCCAAAATTATATGGAAAGTGGGACTCCAGGTATCAAATCCACAAATTCTGGGTGGTTGAATAGGGCCACAAGTTTACTAGATCAAGAAAGTAGTCCACTACAGTCAGTATCAATCACAAAAAGTCAGCCATTTTCCATGAGAGGCCAACAACCAACTTTAGTCATCCCTGACCTGAGACGTTTTGCTTTGCCAATTGGTCAACCTTTGATTAAACCTATCTATCAGGCATTGTACGCTCAAACTAAATTTGAACAATTAAGAGAGGCTGGTGATAAAAGTATTTCAGCAACCAAAATGATTTCATCTATCCAAAAGGCCTCATACCGACCTAGAAAAGGTGTTACTTACCCCAAATCTAAGCTGGGCCAAAACCTAAGTCAAATCGCACAATTGATCAAGGCGAATGTTGGATTAGAAATAGCCTTTACCGAGGTAGGTGGTTGGGATACGCATCGCCGGCAGGGAACAACGGAAGGACCGTTTGCTCGGCAAGCTAAAGTATTATCCGATGCAATTGCTACCTTATGGAATGACCTAGCCGATCACCATCAGGATGTAGTCATCATGACAATGACAGAATTTGGCCGTACAGTACATGAAAATGGATCTGGTGGAACCGATCACGGAAGAGGCTCTTGCCTCTTTGTTCTCGGGAGTCGAGTAGATGGTGGAAAAGTTCATGGTTCAGTGCCAGAGTTATCGGTTGACCTGTTAGAAGATCAACGCGATGTGCCCGTATCTACTGATTTTCGTTGCGTATTTGCCGAAGTAGCAAGACAACATTTATCAGTAACTGACAATGAAATATTATTCCCTGGCTGGGAAGGACAACCACTACCATTATTTACCTAGTACTCGGGCAACTAGAGCTCGGTTTTTTCCCGCTAATACTTGATCAGCTGGTACCGCTGAACTTAGCTGGACTGAAAATATGTTTTGGAATCTACTGACAGGTACAACTGGCCTACGTTTCCTCACTCTGTTACATACAATTGTAGGTCTAACCTAAGAAGTGATTGACACCGGGTATTATCGTTATCGAAAAGTATTCTTACATTAAAAGATATAGACTATGTAATTTTTTCTGCATCTACTTAAAAAGCATTAAATCACGACCAAGCATCTATGCCAACTAGGCGTCGTCCTAGCTGAGTTAGCTTAGCCGGAGACAGATGATTATCAAGACCAAATTCACTGGATATTAGATCGGTGATTTCTTCGACCCCGTAAATCTGGTTCTCAACTAAGAGATCAGGTAACTTATCCAGATCTTTTTTTTCTAATTGAGGAGTAAAATGGGGGATAGGTACTTGCCGTATGTTTTCTGCGGCTTTTTCGTTGAAATAATTTTGATAAGGGACCNTGATTTTTTGTACCTGACTCCGATCCAATCGAAAAATATTTTTGTCGATTTGTTCGACGATAGATAAATCTTGCTGCTTGCCTTGTATAATCACCTTAGCAAGCCCATTTTTCGGTGGTTTTATAACAGTATCGACTACAACTTTAATGTCCATTTTTTCATGGGTTTGTCGAAGCCATTGTTCAACAATACCTTCAGGAACGCCAATCGCATCAGCTACNGCTCGCTGACATGGAGAATTCTGCCAAGATCGAATACGGCTTTGTCTTGTTTGTTCGTTTGCTGCAATTACTCCAGCAGCCGTACGTACAGTCCATTCTGGTTGCATACCAATATATTGAGCATAGCGGGGTCTATCGGAGGTGTTATGTCCATTACCGTGTAGTAACCCACTGTGCCAGATTAGTAAATCCCCAGCTTTTCCAGGGATGGAGACTGGTTTCATTTTGCCTATTACACTTTCGACAGTTGGTCGTTGATCTGTGTTTTTCAGCCAATTCATCAGTAGATGATGGGATTTTGGTACGCACTGAAATCCGCCTTGATTTTCGTTTGTATCAGTCAAATAAAGTACACCTTGCACACAAAGTTCCATTGGGCGTATCGACATATCAAGGTCCCAGTGTATCATCCCTTGGTGGTTCCAATGTTCNCATACAGGTGGGTTCATATTGGTTCGGTCGTAGGTTACCCACAGTTTTTCGTCTCCCCAAATTTCAGAGAATGCTTGATGGATTTTTGGGTTTTGTCGATTATCCCATAGAGCTTGATTATGATTCATATTGACCATTCCTCCATGAANCATAGGCTCCTGATACCAACTTTNTTCGTCAGCTAAATCTTTCCCTGTGAATTCAGCGATGGCATCNAGAACAGAAATTAAATTGCCTAGAGGCACNGCATTGGGAACNACGACATATCCATTTTCATCCCAGAATCTTCTATCCGATGAATTTAGTAATTCCATAACTCACACAGTGAAAGTGTTAGACCTCTCAAATTTATTGGCCAATAGGTTTTTCTGTTATTTGCACCAGGTTCCCAACCAAATAACAATTACATTATTCTGAAGTTGAAATTAACGAAATAACGTCAGAAAAAAAGGTACATATCTTACTCATCCGTTACGCAACCTTCAGAAGCTGATTTAACGCTTTTTATATATTTATAGAGGGTTCCTCTTTCAGCTTTATAAGGTGGCTGTATCCATTTTCGCCGACGGCATTCCATTTCCTCATTGCTAATATGCAAGGTGATNTCTCTCATTTTTGCATCAATAGTAATTTGGTCCCCTTCTTCGACCAGAGCAATTGGACCACCACTTTGTGCTTCTGGTGTTACATGACCAATGATAAATCCATGTGAGCCTCCAGAGAAACGACCATCAGTCATCAAAGCTACATCTTGACCTAAACCTGCTCCCATAATTGCAGAGGTTGGTGTTAACATCTCTGGCATGCCTGGTCCACCTTTTGGTCCCTCGTAACGGATTACGACCACTGAACCTTTNGTAATTTCATTTCTTTCTAAAGCCGATAGCATATCTTCCTCTGCATCGTAAACTTTGGCTGTACCTTTGAATACNAAACCTTCTTTCCCAGTAATTTTAGCCACTGCGCCTTCTGGTGCCAAATTACCTCTCAAGATTTGTATGTGACCACTTTCTTTGATTGGCTTATCCAATGNTAGTATTACTTTCTGGCCTGACTCTAGGCCTGGTAATTCAGCTAAATTTTCGGCTAGGGTTTTTCCTGTTACGGTCAAGCAGCTGCCATCTATCAAGTTGTTTTCCCACAGATATTTCAATACGGCGGGAGTGCCGCCTACCTGATGCAAATCTTCCATGACATAATTTCCGCTCGGTTTCAGGTCCGCGATAAATGGAATTCGATCACTAACAGATTGAAAATCATCAATGGTAAGATTAACATTCACTGATCGAGCAACTGCAATCAGGTGTAAAACAGCATTAGTTGATCCACCAAGAGCCATGATTAAAACCATAGCATTTTCACAAGCTTGTCGAGTCATGATATCACGAGGCTTAATATCCTGTTCTAACAAATGACGAATTGCGGCCCCAGCTCTAACACATTCCTCGTGCTTTTTCGGATCTTCCGCTGGGATCGAGGAACTGTAAGGTAAACTCATTCCCATAGCTTCAATGGCTGAAGCCATCGTGTTGGCTGTATACATTCCCCCGCATGCGCCAGCCCCAGGACATGATTTCTCGACGATTGATTGTCGCTCATCATCATCAATTGTACCGGCAATATACTGGCCATAACTTTGGAAAGCCGAAACAATATCGAGTGATTCATTATTGATGCTACAACCAGGTTTAATAGTTCCACCATAGATAATCAGGGCTGGGCGATTGAGACGGCCTATCGCCATCATACAACCAGGCATGTTCTTATCGCAACCAGGGATTGAAATATTAGCATCATACCATTGTGCAGCCATAACCGTCTCAATCGAATCGGCGATCAAGTCTCTGGACTGAAGTGAATAACTCATGCCCTCAGTTCCCATAGAAATACCATCGCTAACACCAATAGTATTAAACCTCATGCTGACCAACCCAGCATNCTCTACTCCTTCTTTTACCTTCATTGCCAAATCGTTGAGGTGCATGTTACATGAGTTTCCCTCATACCAGTTACTAGCAATACCAATTTGAGGCTTATTCATATCTTGACGCGTCAATCCAGTAGCATACAACATGGCTTGACTAGCCCCTTGTGATCGAGTTTGAGTAATACGTGAGCTAAAGACGTTTAACTGTTTCTTAATCGTCATTTTGGATCCTTTGGTTATAGTTTGAGGCCAAACTGGTTTGAACCGGTGCCTCCCTGAAACCTTAACATCTTAACCGATAATAGGAATTGATTCAACTTTCAGCCAGGTGCTTTTGACGAGGTTCACCCAGTTTGTAAGCACAATACAAACTGATTAATCCTAGCAGAAAAGATATGTAGAAACTAGCTTGGAATGAGAACTTCTCAACAATAAGCCCGCCCAGAACCGGGAAAAATGCGGTGGGGGCCAACATAACGTTCATGAAAGCAATGTAGGAAGGTCTATATTCTTCGGGAGCAATTTCTAGTAGATAATTCATACGGCTTATCATAAATCCACTGCTACTCGTGGTAAAAACGGCTTGTGCCAAGATTAGGCAAATCAAGGCTGGTGTGATGTAACCGATAGGTGTTTCCCATCCTATACCAACTTGTGTAACAAAATATAGCGAAAATAATACTAGGATTGGTGATAGTAGAAACATACTGATAGAGGTGATGGCCAATAGGCGATTACCATGTCGATCGCCGATATAGCTCCAAAGAAAGTTAAGAGGTAGCGTTACAGCTGCAGATAATACTAGTAAATAGCCAATGAAACTGGTGGGAATAAGAAGAATTTTGATAGCATAAGGAACATAAACCACCGGACCGACTATGGTAGCTGAGCAGACACAACTGGCCACGAATAGTAAACGAAAGTTGACATTCCCCCTAAAAATACTAATACCTTGGGCAATATGCTTAAACAAAGGTGTCCGTGAAGAATGAGCGTGTCCTGCCGGCTCATAAACAAATCCAAAACACACTAAACAGCAACCCAGAAAAAAGGAGGCCGTAGCAAAAAGAAGTGCATAATTATTTGGGAAATTTGGTCCACTTTCACTCAGGATTTGGCGCACGTAAAACCCACTACCAATGCCAACAATTCCTCCGAAAAATCCTCGCAAACCCATTAATTGGCCACGTCGTCTAATAGATATTGTCTTGGCTATTATTTCGTTAAAGCCAATACTGCTAGATCCGATGGCTGCTGAATATAAACCCAGAAGAATTAGGAATAACCAAGCTAGTAGGAATGGTCGAGTTGAGCCCATTGTTTTTGCGGCCAAAGCCATCAAGCTAAGCATAATCACTCGAAAAACACCACCACCGATGTAAAAAGGCTTCTTGCGCTTCCAAGTCTCGGCCACATTAGCGATCAAGATGTTAGAAACCATCATTCCTAGCCGCATTATGGCTGCGGGTAATGTCGCCATAATAACTGAATTATTGAGTCGTAAGAGAAAGGCTGTTAACACTAGTTCAGGGTGGATAGCTGCAGTCACTACCGACCATAAAGCACCGTTTAGTACTCCTAATGTAAAAGCCCTATCATCGGTATTATCAGGAATAGTCATTAAATCTCTAAATGAAATAAATTTAGGACAAAAGACGCGATTATACCATTTACTCGATTAGTTTGGGGGGTGGACAAATTTAGTCAACAATTTGTTTGTCACAAAAATAAATAGAAATTGATGAATTCTAAGGTTTTATGTTACGTTAATTCATTACTTTTGAACAATAGACAGAAAGAAATATAGATGCCTGACAGCAAAAACCTACACACACGTAAACCCTCGTCACCGAGCACCAATTTGCCACTTTTTGATCCCAAGTCTTTATTAGAGATTGGGGATCAAAATTTTGTACATCAAATGACTGATCAACTAGTTCAAGCGATGGAAATCCGGTTACCTCTTTTAGAAACTGCTATCTCCAATCAAGATCAATCATCTATTCAGCAAATCAGTCACTGGATGAAGGGAGTACTGGGAACTTGTTGTTTATATCGCGCGGCTCACATTGCCGCTGAAATTAATGTCGCCAGCAACAAAAATTACATTCCTAAACAATCTAATTTGTATAACCAATTAATAACCACCTGGAGTCAAACCCGAGATATCATCAAAGATTACCAAAAAACGTCAGGTAGTTAACGAGGTAAGCTTTTGACTTTCCATTCGGCCAGTAGTATAATGGTGCTGTATATCAGGGGGAATAAATGAAACATCACTATACCTATTTTTGAAGATGAAATAGTAATTTGGCACAAGGATTGTGCTTTTTTAATATGGGTGTTTGTGTTTCATCCTTGATGAGCTGTTCAGCCTTACTATTCGAGTGACCTGCCTAAATTCGGTGNTCCTGCCTGTTGAGTGTAAACCACTAATTGCCCAAGCAAGCAGAACATGTTCTGCTCTATGTTATTGGCTATGAGCTTCCTTTTGCTGTGATCGGTGAGCTTTAGCTCGATAACAATAAGTGTACATTCAAATTTTGATTTTTTATAGGTGTTTAGCATTGAAAAAGTTTAGATTCAACCGGAAATGTTTTTTTTCGTTGGCGATTGCCATTATAATTGCCGGACAAGTTACTGCTGAAAGTATTGATTTTACTTTTACTGCCATTCCTGACCAAGATACCGTGGACTTGCAAGAGCGATTCAGCAAAATCGCTAATTACCTAACGTCACAGTTAGGTCGCCCTGTCAAATATGTACCGGTCAAATCTTATAGCGCATCGGTACAGGCCTTCAAAAATAACCAGGTTCAATTGGCTTGGTTTGGTGGGCTATCCGGAGTACAAGCACGTTTGGCTGTTCCTAATTCTCGAGCAATAGCTCAAGGTAAGGATGACCCTAATTTTATGACTTATTTTATTGCTAATACGGCTACTAATTTGTCTTTTACCGAGCATTTTCCAACTGGAATAGTAGGAAAAACGTTCACTTTTGGGTCCAAAAGCTCTACCTCTGGTCGTTTGATGCCAGAATACTTCATTCGCCAATCACTTCAGAAGGAGCCACGTCTCATTTTTAAGCGTGTTGGTTACAGTGGAGATCATACAAAGACATTAGAGCTTGTTCAGTCCGGAAGTTATGAAATTGGAGCTATTAATTACAAAGTTTGGCAGAAAGCTGTTTTAAATGGGAAAGTCGACTCCAAGCGCGTGCAAGTTATTTGGCGAACCCCAACTTATCCCGATTATAACTGGACAATCCGGGGTGATGTAGACCAAACATATGGTGAAGGCTTTAGCCAAAAAATTCAACAAGCCTTGATTCAATTGACTGATCCTGAAATACTTGCTTCCTTCCCTAGAGCGGGTTTTATTCCTGCGGATAATTCTATGTTCCAAACAATTTTGGATACGGCAGTTGAAGTTGGTATTATCCGCCAATAGGAAATGGCTAGTGAATTATTTAATTTGGTAGATGAAAAGGTTGCCTACAAAACCAAGATTGCTCTTCAGCAAATCACACTTAAGATTGAACGTGGTGAAAAAATTGCATTAATTGGACCAAGTGGCTCAGGGAAAACGACTTTATTATATTGCCTTCACGAAAAGAATCAGAGCCAGAACCCAAACGATGAATCGGTTTTCGTACATCAAGATTACGCCTTGGTTCCACAGCTCTCGGTTTTCCATAACGTCTACATAGGACGATTGGACCGAAATTCAGTCGGAACTAACTTGAAAAACCTGGTCTGGCCTCAATCGAAAGTGCGGGCCGAAATAGAATCAGTTTTAAAAGACTTAGATCTAGTTGAACAAATCAATCAAAGAGTGGGTACATTATCTGGTGGCCAGCAACAACGAACGGCAATTGCACGTGCGGTCTACAGAGGGGGACGTCTTTTCTTAGCGGACGAGCCAGTTGCGTCTATCGATATTCAGCAAGCTGAGACTGTGCTTGACCTCATATTTGGAAGGACGGAAACTGTGATTGCTTCGCTGCATGCGGTCAACTTTGCCAGACAGTATGCTCACCGCATTATAGGGTTACGACAGGGTAGAGTTTTTTTCGATTCGCCTTCCAAAGAGGTTACTGATGATATGCTAAATAAACTTTACCATCGTTAATAGCCTTATTTTGTCGGTCTAAAACAGTATGCTTAGATCCAGTTTGATCTTAGTCGTTTTAGCTTTGCTCGCCTTGCCATTTGCTGATTTGGAAGTAACGACTTTATCCGCTTGGTCGGAATTGGGCGAAATCGTATTAGGAGCTGTTCAAC
This sequence comes from Candidatus Poribacteria bacterium, assembly GCA_002714785.1. GTDB lineage: Bacteria > Poribacteria > WGA-4E > WGA-4E > UBA9662 > TMED15. The sequence continues at coordinate 51,712 of PAYP01000044.1, forward strand.
CAGACTTTTCTGTTCTCTGGAAATTTAAGTCGGCTTTTTTAAATACGGTAATTTTTGCATTCGCTGGTACGTCTTTGGCGGCCTTTTGGGGGTTTTTTCTAGCCTTAGGTTTTGGTTGGGCCCCAGTCCGTTTACTCTGCGCTTTTATACGATCAGTTCATGAGATTTTTTGGGCTTTTATTTTCCTTAATCTCGTTGGTCTTAATCCCATCTGTGGTGTTTTATCTATTGCAATTCCCTATTCAGGTATTTTCGCCAAAGTTTACGCGGAAATTGCTCAAGAATCCGACCGCCGGCCATTAGTAGGTATACCACCGAGAACCGATGGCTTTAGCTCCTTCATTTACGCTGTTTTACCAGTTGTTTATACTGACGCCAAGCTTTATACAGGCTATCGGTTTGAGTGTGCCCTACGTTCAAGTACAATTCTCGGTTTTATTGGTTTGCCAACAATTGGCTATCATCTGGAAACTGCCTTTCGCGAGGGTATTTATAATCATGCTTGGGCATTACTCTACGCTTTTTATTTGTTGATAGCCTCACTTAAGTACTGGGCTAGGCCTAAGTTAATAATCCCTTACATTGTTATTTCCTTTACATTTTTATCGCAAAAAATATCGATATCTTGGGCTAACATGGTCAGATTTCTGACCGTTGATATTATGCCTTGGCCCCTGAGGAGGGTGGATCCGATATCCGGTAATCAGGAAATTAACTTTTCATTGACTGAGATACTATCATGGTTAATGAATACTTGGCATGATGCCGGAGCAGAAGGCGTCTGGAATACGATTTTACTAACGCAAATTGTATTAGCTACAACGGGAATTTTCACTCTATTAACTTTTCCTTTCGCTTGTCGAAACTTAAGCTACAGACCGATAAAACCAATTACTCGGTTATTATTAATCGTATACCGAACTACACCAGAGTATATTTTGGCTTATGTTTTTATTCTGATCTATGGCCCTTCCATGCTACCGGCTATTTTGGCTATCACATTACACAATGGTGCAATTTTATCATTTTTGACTAGTAACAACGCCGATTTAATAAAGTTACGACCAGATGCCCCCAAGCGATATTTTGACCGATATACATATTTAGTTTTACCTCGAGTCTACGGCCAATTTTTGGCTTTTTTATTCTATAGATGGGAGATTATTATGCGGGAGTCTGCCATCCTAGGTATTTTAGGCATATATACTCTTGGTTTTTATATTGACAGCGCTATTGCGGAAGATCAACTGGACAAAGCTATTTTGCTGATTCTTATCACTGCTACGCTTAATATTCTTATTGATAGTATCTCACAACAAGTGAGAAAGAGATTAAAAATTTCCACTCGGTTCATCGTTGCTAGCAATCAAATTTTCTCTACTCAGTGACAAGATTGACAGATCAATAACAAAATTGATAAACTGTGGCTGTTAGTCTTATTAACTATCACTAATCACATATCAGAAGGAATTTTTATGGGACTGAGACAAGCTGCACCGGGTTGGTGCTTTGTGCGCGGAGAGGTGACAACGGAGATTTTTTTGAAAGGTCTGGTCGAACTTGGGATTCCAGGCGTGGAAATGATTGATCAGCAATACTGGTCGATGGCAAATGACTTAGGTTTAACTATTGCAACCCACGGGGGGCATGCGTCGCTAACTGATGGTCTCAATAAACTCGAGAATCACAGTCGTATCGAAGACGAATTATCGAAAAATATCGAATTAGCCAAAGAGTTTGGTATTGTTAACCTAATTTGTTTTTCTGGAAATCGTTATGATGATATTACTGACGCTGAGGGAATAGATATCACAGCACGTGGATTAGAACGAGTCGCGAAAACTGCAGAATCAGCTGATGTGATGCTAATATTAGAATTGTTGAACAGTAAGGTCAACCATCCAGATTATCAGTGTGACAAAACTCCTTGGGGGGTCGAAGTTTGCCAGCGTGTGAATTCATCCCATGTCAAGCTGTTGTATGATATCTATCATATGCAGATTATGGAAGGGGACATCATCCGTAATATCAGGGATAATCACCAATATATTGGCCACTACCATACCGCAGGTAACCCCGGTCGAAATGATTTAGATGATCAGCAAGAGATCTACTATCCACCAATTTTTCAAGCGATTGCCGACACCGGTTACGACGGCTTTGTAGGACATGAGTTTACTCCTAAAGGAGATTGGAAGGCAGCTCTTCGACAAGCGGATTCTCTCTGCCAAGTCACCTAAGGTGACTTATTAATATTGGTATGCGTTGATGCAAAACTTCCCCTACGGCCAAGCTCCGTTCTGGATTCTAGTTTTGTCGGTGGCTACGGGACTACTTCTTCTCGTTTTTGTTAATTTTTCTGACCAGGTCGAATACGATTTGGTTTTTGTGACGTTTGCCCGTAGCCACTTGGAAGCATATCAGAAAGCAACTGAAGAATTTGAGNAAGAACACGGGGTTAAAATCCATCTTCAGTTAGTTTCTGATCGAGCGGTCAAGGATCGGTTACAAAGTGCTTTGATGACAGATGCTGAGGTTCCAGATTTAGTCGAGATCCTAGCTGATTCGATGGGATATTTCACACAAGGCCCAGTTGAAGATATTGGATTCATTGATTTGACAGATCGCCTTCATCAAGAAAAAATCGATGGAGTTTCCCTATATGACCGTTTTGTAGAATCTCGATTTAGTCGTCTATCTCGTAATAATCGTATCTATGCCTTACCACACGATGTTCACCCGTTGATGCTCTGCTATCGGAGGGATATTTTTGAGGATCAATTGGGATTTTCTACCGATCAAATACAAACGTGGGATGATTTTACTCGCATAGGCCGTCAAGTCACCCAAGATTTTGACGGGGATGGCAACCCAGATCGATTTATGATTGACCTTAANAAGGCTGGAGGAGACGTTATCATACCTCTGCTTCANCAAAGAGGTGAAGGTTTATTTGATGCGGGCGGAAGATTAACCATTGACACTGACGGNGTAGCTGAAACTATAGTTTGGTATATCAAACAATGCTATGGGCCAAATAGAATTGCTTTTTCTGCNGGTTGGGGGCAAACCCTAGCTAAAACTATAAGCGACGGATTAGTCCTATTTTACTATTGTCCTGATTGGAGAAGTAAGCAATTTGAAACGGATGTTCCACATTTAGAGGGGAAATTAGCGTTGATGCCATTACCGGCTTGGGAACCTGGTGGTCGTCGTACCAGTACCTGGGGAGGTAGTGGGTTGGCGATTACTAAGGCTTGTAAGAATAAAGACTTAGCGTGGGCTTATGCCAAGAAACTGTATCTCAAAAAGGAAGATTTGGGCGAGCGATTTATAGATTCCTACATTTTGCCACCAGTCAAAGATGCTTGGGAGTTGCCGATTTTTCAAACTCCTATTCCGTTGTATTCTAATCAAGCAATTGGACAACTGTATGCTTCTCAAGCTCCCAATATTCCTCCTAATTATGGCAGTCCTTATTACGATTTAGCTCGTATTAAAATGAATGAAGCGTTTATGAATGCCGCACAGTACTACCAAAATGAGGGAGAATCTGAGTTGATGGATTACACAAAAACTGAGCTCAGACGAGTGTCTAATTACGTGAAAAAAGTGATGGCTCATAACGTCTTTTACACCTATGACATGCAATCATTGAGTCTGCTCAGCCGAAACTAAATGAATGAAAAAGTTGACCTCCCGAACCCCATGGTTCTTCATAAGCCCATATTTGATACTAACAGTTTTCTTTTTTATTTATCCTTTCCTTGATGCCATTTTTTTAGCTTTCCACCAAACCAATGGTCCGAAAAGTAAAATATTTGTCGGTTGGAAGAATTTTGCTTTTGTATTAAGCGATAGCGATTTTCACACAGCTTTTTGGAATACAACGATCTACGCCTTGGCCTCTCTTTGCCTACAGCTTCCACTCTCTCTCGGATTAGCCCTGTTGTTAAATTCCAAAAAAGACCGGCTCAAGGAAGTCTTTCGACTGATTTTATTTAGTCCACACTTAGTTGGCCAAGTTTTTGTTGGTATCATTTTTTCTCTACTATTTATGCCTCGACATGGTCTTTTTAACCGATTTTTGCAGAAGATGATTTTCTGGGGATTAGACCAAGAATGGCTGTCAAATCCATCTTTAGTGATGCCAGCTCTAATTATTGTTTCCATGTGGATGTACGTTGGTTTTAACATGATTTACTTTCTGGCGGCATTACAGAATGTCGACCAAGAATTGACTGAAGCTGCCTTAATAGATGGTGCTAATTCCTGGCAGAGATTTTGGGCTGTAACGGTACCGGCCATTAAGCCAGTTGCGATCTTCGTGGTAATTATGAGTACCATCGGTTCATATCAACTCTTTGAGATGCCATATTCCATGTTGCAAGGTTATGGCCCAAAGGATGCCGGCTTGACAATCGTTGGCTACTTATACCGTACAGCCTTTGAAACGGGAGACCTAGGCACAGGTGCTGCTATTGGTTGGATTTTGGCTTTAATTATTTTTGTTTTTAGCATGGCTCAAATGGCTATTGCTCGTAGTGTGGAGACTGAGTAAGTATGAATAAACTTAACAGTTCTCACATAATTTTAATATTTCTAGTCTTTGGTTCGCTTANAGCTTACTTTCTGTTGCCGCGTCATAGGCCAAAAATCAGGGTCATTCAGCGATACATAATTTTGATTTTTATCGCNATACTCATTCTATCACCGTTTTTTTGGCTAATTAGTGCTGTCTTTAAAGATTCTGACGTGTTAATGCAATATTCGTTTTTACCGCCACTCAGTGAGTGGTCTAGCAAAACTTTAAATTTAAAGAATTTTTATAATCCGAGTACGGATGAACTTGACTCCCTATTTGAAGCCGAAAAAACGATCAGAGGCGAAGTCCACTTTTGGCGATACTTGCTGAACTCTCTCTTTTTAGCTAGCAGTTCGACTATGATTACGCTTTTTTTCTCTTCTCTTGGTGGGTTTGCTTTGGCAAAATATGATTTTGTGGGAAANGCTCCAATTATCTACTTNATGTTGGGTACAATGATGATCCCAGGGATGTTATTGCTGGCACCTTTGTATAATTTGATATACAAAATTGGTTGGATGGATACTTACTGGGCTCTTCTGGTACCAGGAGCAAGTAGTGCGTTCGGTATGTTTTTGTTTCGTCAGGCTTGTNTGTCTGTCCCGAATAGCCTGCTGGAAGCTGCACGAATTGACGGCTGCAGTGAGTTTAATATTTATCTGAATATTGTCATGCCTCTGGTTCGACCAATGACAGGTGCTTTTTGTTTGGTTAGTTTTTTGGGAAATTGGAACTCTTTTGTTGCACCTAATATTTATATTCAAACCCAAGCAAAACTGACCTTGCCGGTGATTCTTAATCAATTTGTAGGTGTTTATAGCCAACAATATGGGATATTTTTGGCAGGAACACTGATCGCTATTATTCCACCAGCCATCCTGTTTTTTGCTTTGCAACGAGAGTTTATTAGCGGTTTGACCAGTGGGGCTATTAAGGGCTAATTGTTTGATTAATATCAATTGGATGGCTCAAAAAAGGAAATAAAAATGGCACAAGTGAAACTTGAAGGTGTTGGTAAAGTATATCCCGGTGNCGTAACGGCGGTAACCGATTTTAATTTAGATGTTGCCGATGGTGAATTTGTAGTTCTGGTTGGCCCCTCTGGTTGTGGAAAATCAACCACTCTACGGATGATTGCAGGCTTAGAAGAGATTACTACCGGTAATATTACCATTGATGATCGTTTAATCAACTGGGTGTCACCTAAGGACCGAGATATTGCCATGGTTTTTCAAAACTATGCTCTGTACCCACACATGAATGTTTACGACAACATGGCTTTTGGTCTGAAATTGCGTAAATTTAGTAAGTCGGAAATCCAACAAAGAATTCACGAAACCGCTCAAATGTTGGATTTGCAAGATCTATTATCTAGAAAACCGAAGCAACTTTCTGGTGGCCAACGACAAAGAGTAGCAGTAGGACGGGCAATTGTGCGCCAGCCAGCAGCTTTCTTATTCGATGAACCTCTATCAAACTTGGATGCTAAATTGAGAGTTCAAATGAGGTTCGAAATTAAACGTTTACACAGCCAGTTAAAGTCAACAATGTTATATGTCACTCATGACCAAATTGAAGCCATGACCATGGGTGATAGAATTGTAGTGATGAATGAAGGTCTAATCCAACAAGTTTCAGACCCAATAACGCTTTATGATCGTCCTGAAAATAAATTTGTGGCTAGTTTCATTGGTATGCCACCGATGAATTTTTTCTCCGGTCAAATTCAATCTACGGAGCAAGAGCTGAATTTTGTTACNGCAGAAGGTGTTCAATTAGCAATTCCACCTAGTAGTATGTCAGAACGATTANCANACTACCAAGGACGTAATCTGACGGCTGGAATACGACCAGAGGACTTANAAATAAGCCTTTCGGATTTTGGAGATGGCAGTATTAGTGGTCAAGTTGACGTAATTGAACCAACTGGATCAGAGATCCTGGTCTATGTCACTCTCAACTCAACTGAACAAACGATTGTATGTCGCGTAGACTCAGGCCAAAATTGTAGTATTGGTGATCACGTTGCTTTGATTCTTCCATTATCTTATAAGATAGAATCAGCCAAGCAATATCTCCATTTTTTTGATAATGACACTGGGCAACGTCTTAACTAAGAATAGCATAATAAACCGAAAGGGAGAGCTAATGATGAATCTTTATGGCGAAAACCTGCTTCGATCAGACTTACAGAAAAGAGTCGGTGATATGTCTCAAATCGCAGGTTTACGTCACTCAAATCGAACTGATGGTACTGAGAAGGGAGTTTCATCTATCGATTTCTATACTGGTACTGGTTTCACTTTTACGGTCCTGCCAGACCGCGGACTNGACATNTCAACTGCTAGCTACCGTGGAGTTCCGCTTTGTTGGCGTTCCAGTACTGGTGATGTTGCACCTACTTTTTATGAACCATCTGGTAATGGCTGGCTACGCTCTTTTTACGGTGGTTTNCTAACTACTTGNGGCATGACAAACGTTGGNCCAGCCAACCAAGATGAGGGCGAGCTATTAGGCTTGCATGGGCGTGTATCAAACATTCCAGCGACTAACGTCTGGGCCGACACTCGATGGGAAGGTGATCGTTATTCCATATGGGTGCAGGGNAAAGTTCGGGAAACTTCAGTTTTTGGAACNAACCTGGAAAGAACTCGACGNATTACAACTGAGTTGGGNAGTAATTCTGTCAAGATCGAAGACATAATAGAAAATATTGGTTGGCAACAATCACCTCTGATGATTTTATTTCATATTAATGTTGGTTGGCCAATTTTAGGGGCAAATAGTGAACTTATTGCACCTTCTGAGCGTGTATCTCCTAGAGATGAGCAATCAGCGAACGAATTACACAATCAATTTAGCCANCCACAACCAGATTACCAAGAGCAGGTTTTTCTTCACGATATGTTAGCAGATGGAAGTAACCATGTTCACGTTGCATTGGCTAATAGAGATTTTAATTCAGGAGAAGGTCTTGGTCTCTANGTTCGCTATCACAAAACACAGTTTCCCCGATTTGTTCAGTGGAAAATGTTAGGTGAATCCGTTTACTGTGTCGGTTTGGAACCAGCTAATTGTGGCTTAGGTGGANGAGCAACTGAACGTGCTAACGATAGTATAGAGTATTTAGAACCTGGCGGAAGAAGACATTACGAAGTTGAAATTGGAGTTTTGACAAATAACACCCACATTGATGANATATCAGATTCCTTGAATATGTAAACATAGAATTCTACNAATTGGCCAAAANCGTATGNGACTGGTCAAATTTCCAAAGATGTAGTTATCTCATTCGNCACTAGGTTAAATGAATATGCGTTTTAGAACAAATACAACTGATTCTCNGAACCTACAAACANAAGATTATCAACATATTGACCGTGATCATATTTGGCACCCACTTTACCAACACAAGAATTTGAAAGAGACACAACTAACGGTTTTTGAGCAAGGTGAAGGTGTTTTTTTAACTGATAACGATGGGAGTCAATATCTGGATGCGTATTCGGGGTTGTGGAATGTCAATGTAGGTTACGGTCGCCAAGAAATCGCTGAAGCCGTTTACAAGCAAATACAGAAATTACCTTATTACCCCTTATCTCAAATTAATAAGCCTGCATCCTTATTAGCCCATAAATTAGCAAGATTACTCCCTGGCAATCTGAATTACTCATTCTTTTGCAATAGTGGTTCGGAAGCCAACGAGACTGCCATTAAGATGGCACGCCAGTATGGAAAACAAAAATTTCCTAAAGAAAATCGGTATAAAATTATTAGTCGCTATCGTAGTTATCATGGATTTACCTATGCAGCTATGTCTGCTACTGGCCAAGCTAGGCGCCGGATCCCATATGAACCTTTAGCTCCAGGCTTTAAGCATGTACACCCATTAAAGGTCGAAGAAATTGAACAAGTTATACAATGGGAAGGGCCACAGACTGTAGCGGCGGTGATCGCAGAGCCAATTATCGGTGGTGGAGGTGTTATTATCCCACCTGATGACTATTTCCCACGTTTACGAGAGATTTGTGACAAATACGGGCTACTCTTAATTATAGACGAAGTGATTACCGGTTTCGGTCGAACTGGAGAACTCTTTGCTTGTCACCATTGGGATATTCAGCCGGATATTATTACTCTAGCCAAAGGAATTACGAGCGGGTACGTACCTCTTGGTGCTTGTGTTGCGACTGATCAAGTTTTTGATCAGTTTATAGGTGATGGAGAGGAAAGGTTAGAATTTGAGCAAGTTTGTACCTACGGAGGCCACCCAGTCGCTTGTGCGGCAGCTCTCTCAAATCTTGATATTTTGACGGGCGAGCAATTGTGGAAAAATTCATATAANNTTGGAACTTATATGGAGGAGAAATTGCAAAACTTAACTGATTTCGCGATAGTGAAAGAAGTAAGAGGTAAAGGCTTAATGATTGCAATTGAGTTAGTGGATGCCAATGGCTTCAACCTGCCAACATCAGAAACNACCCAGATTGTTCATCAAATTAAGGAAAAAGGGATTCTCATTGGTAAAATTAGCCATGCTTTGGAAGAACCGGAAAATATTTTATTCGTAGCACCGCCTCTTATCTTGACATTTAAACAGGCTGACCAGATTGTTGATGTCATTTCATCCGTTATTTCATCCTANTGAGAAATAGTATTGTTGATTTGAGTGATTAAGATTAGCTNTTGATTCTTGAATCGGTAGATAATTCTACTNNACAAATTTTTCGGTTAAATTATGTCAAAATACTTATTAGAAAAAAAAGAAATGGCCTTCTGGCAATCAGTTCGTCAACAATTTTACCTAAGTAACAAGGTAGCCTATCTGCAGGGAGGTACGGTTGGTCCTTCTCCTCGGCCAGTTACTGAGTATGTCATTTCTCTCTTGCGAGAACTAGAATCTGACCCACTTAATAACGGAGGTGGTTCGTTGCTAGCCCCTTTGGTAGAAGAAAGTCGACAAAAGTTGGGTAAGTTTATTGGTGCCAATCCGGATCAAATTTCGCTTGTTCTCAACACAACAATGGGAATGAATATTCCAGCATGTGGNCTTCCTCTTGAATCAGGAANTGAAGTTTTAATGAGNGATCAAGAGTATGGCGCAGTNAAGAACATTTGGGAGTACGTAGCAGCGCAAAAGGGGTTAAAAATTCGTACGATCNCCNTACCAATAAAACCGTCGGGTCCCGGACAGATAGTTGAGGCCTTCGCGAAGGGTATCACAAATCGCACACAGGTTTTAGTCTTTAGCCATGTCTACTGTACCAGTGGATTGGTTACGCCAGTCAAAGATCTTTGTCAATTAGCGCGTGAATATAATGCATTTTCCATTGTGGATGGTGCCCATGCCGTTGGAATGGTTCCTATCGACGTTTCGAATTGTGACTTTTATCTTTCTAGTTGTCATAAGTGGTTGCTTGCTCCCAAAGGAGTAGGCATGGCTTATTTGGCAGAACCTTTTTTGGATTTGCGCCCAGCNACTTTGGGTTTTGGCCTTAATCAAAAACCCCCTCACCGCTTTGACGTGGCTGGTACTAGAGACTCTACCCATTTTGCAGGCCTGGGTAAAGCGATTGATTTTCAAATGGAGATCGGCTGGGAANATCGAATTCGACCCTATTGCCTTAGTTTAGCGGCTTATTTAAAAAGCCAAATTTTAGATCAGATTTCAGAAGCTGAACTGACGATTCCAAGTGACAGCGACCAATCGGGTTTTTTGACTACTTTTACTATTCCTGGCATCGATCATGGTAAAGTTGTCAACTACCTATGGCANGATTATCAAATTCAAGTAGTTTCTCTAGATGCTGGAGGTATTCCCGTTTTTCGAATTTCAACTCACCTATACAATAGTTATGGGGATATCGATAAATTTGTCGCTGCCTTAGTTGAAGTAATTTCTACTCGTGCTGATATCAAAATTTGATAAGGCCTACAATTGTGGAAAGTTCAAGNGCTTTTATTATTTCTAAATACAAATAAAAATTTTTAGTAAAACAGCTTACACCCACTGAAATCAAACAAGGCGCGAATACGGTTAGTCTCTGGGTGTATGGTCTTAGTATTTGATAAAAAAATCATAAAAATGGCCAAGGTCTGGCCACAGGAGTTCCAAATGTTTACCCGCTGGGAAACACGTTTATTCGGCTTTGTTTTGATTTTACTAACGATTAATGCTAGTGCAAAAATCGATTCAGTGTTGGAGATTATACCAAATACAGCTGTTGGTTTAATTCATGTTGNCAATCTAAAAGGCTTCAATCAAGAGGTTGGTGATTTGATGGCGCAAATGGATCCGACCTCAGACCCAGATACTGATGTGCTAGTGGCTATACTGGCCAATATGTTTTCAGCAGGTTTTGAGAGCCTTGACGAGTTAGAAGAAATTGGTTTTGACTTTTCACGTGGCTTTGCTATTTTTATGCATACAAATGAGAGTAATGTGGGGAATCCATTAGCGGTTTCGGCTGTTGTTCATGTCGCAAANAAAGAAGATGTCCGACAAATGCTGAGTCAGGAAGAGGGTGATTTAGTAGAACAAAAGTACCGTGGCACTACCTATCTAACCAAACCTGACGACGAAGAGGAAGGAAAATCAGCCGATTCGGCGTCATTTCTATTTTTAGATAATGTTATGGTCTTTACAAGTATTAGATCAGTTTGCCACCAAGTGATTGAAACCTATCTTCGGGAAGCTAAATCCATTACAAAATCTGCCAATTTTTCTGATTTACAACTTAATTCTTCTGTTAACGATGTGGCGGCTTATTTTGCTATCCAGAGATTAGTTGAAGATAACCAGACAATGGTAACTGAATTTTTTGGACGAGTTTCACAAGAAACAGGGCANACTGAAATCTTAAAGACCATGTCTCAATGGTTATCTCAAATACACTCTCTAAGTCTAACATTAGAACACGATAAGGGAGAAATTGTACTAACTCCGTTTCTACAGATGATTTCCGACAGTCAGATTAGTAACTATCTTGAACCTTTTGATAAAAATATTACTTCTCGAACTGGTCCTGAAAACTTTCCACTTTTGAAATATATTCCCGAAGCTAGTGGAATGGCGTACGGAATGAATCTTGATACTGACAAAATTGCTGAGATTGCGATTTGGTCAATGAATATGGGAGTCCAAATGTTGAAATTATCAGGTGAAGAGAAAATTCCTGATAATGCCGAAGAATTGAGTACCAAAATTGCAGCTTTAGCTTCCGAATTCTATGAGTCAGTTGGTCCCCAATCAGCAGGATTCAATAATATTTCTAGTTCTGTTATTCCTGATTTGACTCAGATTTACAAAGTCACTGATCAGAAAAAGCTTGAGCAGCTCATTGATAATGGATATTTCCAGTTAATGTATGGTTCTAACTCGCTCATTTACCAAGCAATGGGACTCAACGAATCAGATTCAGCGGTCAAGGTCGGTTCAACTGAGATTTATGAGGGCGTCGAAATTAAGAACTATATTCTACCAAATCAGGGAATTGGTAACTTNGATTTATTTGATGACTCACAGCTAGGTGNTATGATGCCNAGCGAATTACATCTTTACTATGCTATCTTNGAACAATTTCTAGTNGTTTCAACTGCTGANACCCCACAAGCTATCAANTCAGTTNTAGATANNTGTCTNGGTTTGGATAATGGGTTTGATCAAAGCGCCGGCTATGATCGCTTATTTGATGAACTAGATTCATCGGGCTATATGGTCATGGCTATCTCCCCTATGACTATGATTAACCAAATTTTGAATGTGGTTGCTCAGTCTGATCCTAACATTGGAATGGTTGCCGCATTATTAGCCGGAATCCCACAGACTTATAGCATTGCTATGGGGGTGGCTTCTAAAAAAAACGGTTTAGAAATCAAGTTATTTACCTCAGTCGTAGAGTTACAACAATTGTACGGTATGATCATGGCGATGGGACAAATGCAAGGTAGAATGTAGATCGAAATGATAAATGACAAAAGAGAAAGAGGTTTTGAGTGAAGGGATGAAAATTTTAGGTATTGATACTTCTTGTGATGATACTTCAGTTGCAATAGTTGAAGATGGCAGGTCAATTCAGTCAAATATTATTTCTTCCCAAATTGAACTTCATAAGAAGTATGGTGGAATTGTTCCTGAGTTGGCCTCTCGTCAGCATGTAGAATTAATAAATTATATTATTGAGGAAGCATTACAAAAAGCTGATGTCAATCTGACTGACCTTTCTGCCATTGCTGTAACCAACCGGCCAGGCTTGATTGGAGCTTTACTGGTCGGTGTGTCAGCAGCGAAAAGTTTAGCCTATTGCTGTCAACTCCCTCTACTTGGTATTAACCATATTGAAGGACATATTTACGCACCATTTATGGAACATGATCAACTTACATTCCCACACTTATGTTTAACGGTTTCTGGTGGACATACTTTACTCGTAGAAGTACCAGAAGGATGGGAAAACTATCATGTGTTAGGTAGTACTCAAGATGATGCCGCGGGAGAAGCATACGATAAAGTAGCAAAATACCTAGGATTAGGATTTCCAGGAGGCAAAATTATTGATGATCTTGCTAAGATGGGGGACGAAACAGCCATTACATTTCCACGTCCCATGCTGAATAGTGGTAATTACCAATTTAGCTATAGCGGAATTAAAACATCAGTCCGAAACTTTGTCGAGAAAGCCACGAAAAATCAGGAGCTTCCATCTGTTGAAGATATTGCAGCAAGCTTTCAAGCCGCTGCAGTTGAGGTTTTGGTAGCAAAAACTATACGAGCAACCAGGGAAAAAGGATATCGAACAATTACGCTGACGGGTGGAGTAGCAGCTAATAGCCTTTTGAGGAAGGAAATGGAAATTGCTGGTGAGGAAATTGGAGCAAAGGTTTTTTATCCTTCCATACGTCTTTGTACTGATAACGCTGCAATGATTGCGGGGTTAGCTTACCAAAAATATTGTCAAGGCCAAAGGGACGATTTCGACCTTAATGCTTCAGCTAACTCCGAAATTGTATAACCCAAAGACATAATGATAGAAAAAATTCAACAAGCTGTTCATATACTAAAAACTGGTGAAGTTATTGCTTTTCCAACGGACACAGTATACGGAATTGGAGCTGATCCTTTCAACTCAGAAGCTGTTCAAAAACTATTTAGCTACAAGGGGCGTCCCAGTAACAAACCCATACCCTTGTTGATTTCATCGATTGAACAAGCAACACAAGTAGTTAAGGAAATTCCCCCTCTGTTTTCTGAACTCGCTGAGAAGCATTGGCCTGGTGCGTTAACCATGATTTTGAAAGCAAAACCAGATTTACCCAAAGTCGTAACTGCCGGCCAATCGACAATTGGTATTCGCATCCCTGCCAATAGATTGGCATGTCAGTTAATTCAAGAATTTGGTAGCCCCATTGCTACGACTAGCGCTAATCGTTCTGACTATCGACCTGCGACTACGGCTCTTCAAGTTTGTCAACAACTTGGTGATGAATTATTAATCTTGGACGATGGGCCAACAGAAATTCAGGTTTCTTCTACTGTTCTAGATTTAACAACTCGATCTCCCAAAATCATACGTCAGGGCTCAGTCAATTTGTCATTGCATTAAAAGGCAAGCTAACCTAGAAAAGATCTTTTGACCTGGTCCTTCCACTTTCCCGATAGCAATTTTGGGCACCTGTACGGTCTTAACTTTAGGAATCTGTAAGCGCGAGATTGCCATTTAGATCTTAGGTAACATGAAAGAAGTTAATTTTTGAAAGGTGAAAAATTGAAAAATATGTTTGTTGAATCTAATTGTCTGTGGATGCATTATCGATTGATTAAATAAATGCGTAAAATGACCGCTACTACACCATGACTATTTCTGGGTGAACTTCTCAAATCATTAGTGCTAATAGCCGGACAACATTTTCTTTGACCTCATTTGTCCACAATGATATAATCGAACTTGTTGGGTCGTTCCGTTTTTGTTTTTTGACTAAGCCCTATCTAGGGTCGTGTTGTTGGTCAATGGGGCTGCACTAAAACAAAGAACTAAGACGGTGGACAAGAAGGGGTAGCTGTGTTCTCCGGCGGAATACAAAAAGTTATAGACTTCTCCCATTGGCTTTAAACCATTACTAATAAGAGTTTTCGAATGGCGATTGCCACAGATTTAAAATCCCCCCTTTTTTATCGAAAGCTAACATTCGACCAAGATAAGTTTAAGAATTCGGCGGATGAAGCTCGTAAACGTCTTGAGCGTCTAGAAACGCAACAGGCCGAACTCGGCTTATTACAGGAAGCTGAAGCTGACAATCAGGCTGCGGAGGAAGAAGCTCAAAGACAGACACCACAGCAAAGACAGTTTACTCTAGTTAGTCAGCGGATGACCGTTCAACGCACTATGCCACCAACGTCACAGGCTCGTACACAACCACCTACTACCCCTCAACCTACACCCAGTTACGAACAGTTTTCTAGTCGAAACTTGAGCGTTAGTTATAATCCAATTGATATGCTGGCCTAGTTAAGAACTTCGCACAAGACTTTACTAAAGTTATTGTCCGATCGATTAGGTTAGATGTAGATACGCCGGATGCGGGCTGAAGTGAAGTCGAGGAAGCTAACAACGATTACAATTATCAAGATAATGGCTGCGGTTTTGCTATAGTCAAAACTACGGATAGCATCCCATAATAACATTCCAATACCACCGGCACCAACCATACCAATTACACTAGCTGAACGTACATTGGCTTCGAATCGATACAAGGAATAAGAAATCCAAAGCGGAAAAACTTGCGGGAGAACTCCGTAAATGATTTCCTCGAGCGGGGTTGCCCCGGTTGCTCGAATACCTTCGACTGGTTGGGGGTCAATTGCTTCAACCACCTCAGAGAATAGCTTACTCAATGAACCAAGAGTGTGTAGGGTTAATGCCAAAACACCCGCGAATGGTCCCAAGCCAACAGCCGCAATAAACAACATGGCAAAAACCATTTCGTTGACAGAACGAAGTAGATCCATCATACGTCTCACTGGTTGGGATAGCCAAACAGGAGATAAATTCGCAGAGCACATTAAACCAAAAGGTATGGCACCAATAATAGCAAGAAAAGTTCCCCAAGCAGCAACTTGTAGGGTAATAATCATTTCTTGTAGGTAATCAGGCCAATCGATAAAATCGGGTTTCAGGAAACCACTACCGTATTGCACTATGTTATCCCGGTTTGTCCATAGATCACCAAACCGGATTTCTGCACCTTTAACTGAAAACAATAAAATCGATAGTATTACTAATGTAGAAAATAGACGGATGAGAATAATACTTAGTGGTGTCTTTGGAATTTCTAATTCGGGAAATTGATCTTCAATCTTGATGGGCGTAGACATTATCCTACTCAAACTTTTTACTTTTGTTTGAAATTTTATTTGGTACTAACATTGATCCTAGATTATCTTCCGAATCGTAAATCCAACGGAGCTGGTCATTTGATAAATCTGCAGCAGCCCCATCAAAGACAATTTCACCTGACTTAAGTGCTACAATTCGTGGGCAAAACTGGCTTGCAAAATTGATTTGGTGTAGGCTAACAATCACCGTAATTTGATCTTTTTGGTTTAATTCTCGCAAAGTTTCCATAACGAGCCGTGCTGATTCTGGGTCAAGAGATGCTATTGGTTCATCTGCTAATATAATTTTTGCTTGTTGTTGTAGGGCACGAGCAATCGCAACTCGTTGTTATTGTCCACCTGACAAAGTACTTGCTCGCTGAGCAGCTTGATCCGAGAGACCAACTCGGTTGAGTGCCTGTATCGCAGAGAGCTTCTCATCTCGGGTAAATAAAGAGAAGAAACTTCGATACTTCGGGATTTGGGCTAACCGACCAACCAATACATTCTTCAAAACAGACATTCTGGATACCAAGTTGAATTGTTGAAAAACAAAACCAATTCTCGCCCGAATCTTACGTACGTCGGATTGAATTTTTCCCCCTGATTGAACTGTTTGTCCAAAAACTGAGACTTTACACTCTGGACGAAGGTCCGACGCAACTAAGCCTGAGACATGTCGCAAAAGGGTCGATTTCCCAGAACCAGATGTGCCAATTAAACCGACCATTTCACCCGCCTGCACATCTAGATTAACGCCTTTCAATGCTTGTAAATGACCATCAAAGGTTTTCCACAAATTATAAATTTGGGTGGCAGATTTGATATTTTGTTGAGTTGAAGTTGAGTCAGTCTCGATCATTTCCTATTACTTTTCTATCGGATGAATTATAACATTTTGACGAAAAATATTGGTATAGGCTTTGGCTAGTAAAGTTGGTTTACTTCAACAATCAAAACTAATATCAGTGGACAACATTTTTTAGATATGCTAACATTTGTGGCTAACGATCCGTTTCGGTGAATGATCATGGATGACGCAGTTAAAAACATCACGGGGCAAGTCGAAGTTATCTACGAGAAGGCAATTTCTGAACTTGATCAGAAAGAAGGTCAACTAGATGAACAAATTGGACGACTATCTCAGCGAAAAGAGTCATTAAGCCAAAAGCGCCAGCAGGTCAACCGAATCCGAGATCAGATTGGTAATTTAATGGCTGAGATAGCTGAAGCAGAACGACAACATGACCATGTCGCCGGGCAGAAAGCTGAGTTAGATCAGGAAATTGATGATTTAACTCTGGAATTGAAAGACTTAAAACGGCATACAAGACGAGCACAAACTCGGTTAGAAAATGCAAAAGCCGAAAAACGCGAAAAATATCAGGAACTAGCGGCTATTATCGAAAGGTTTGGGAGTGTGAAGAGCGCTCTGCCTGAAGCCTTTGTATCGGGACTTAAGGAAAATGTTAGTGAGGTGCCAGCATCTGTTTCTGATCAACGAGCCCCCGCGCCTAATTCCTACGACATCTCTGATTTATCAGATCTTGACGAAGACACTATTGTGGAGGAAGATCTTGGAATGGAGACGGAAGAAGATAAAGAAAGTTTTTCTTCTATGGATGATGATTTTGAGGAAATTGGTGACGAAGAGGAAGACTTCTTCGTGGATGATAACGAGGAATTCCTCGATGAGGATGAAGAAGAGCTGGCAATGCCGAGCGAACATGAAGAAAAAATAGACGTCGACAAAAACAGTAAAAATGAAACTTTGATGGACCATGATCCATTGGTTGACATTGATTTTGGTGGGACCGACGGTGGTGAGGCTGAGAGTGCCTTGACTGAATTTGATGATAATTTAGACGACTTAATGCCCTTGGAGGACGAATCTGAGCTATCTGCTAGTACTGATGATCTCGATGTATTGTTTTCTCAGGTCGAACTAGAGGGAAGAGAAACTCCAGAAGAACTAGAAGCATTGGAACGCGGGGACTTACTGGTGGATGATGAGATGGATGTGAGTGCGGGGATCCAGAATTTCGATCAATTTGACGATGGCATTGACGATGACTTTGAGCTACTGGATGAAAACGAAGAGTTAACGCCAAAAACGGCTCGCACACCTAGAAAACGACGTAAACTTCTAGAATCATATCTGGACGATGTAACACAAACTCAATAAAAACACAAAACGAACAATTTAAAATTAGAGGTGAAATATTAAGTATGGCAAACAGACCATCAGCTTTCAAACACATCCGCGCTGATAAGCGGAAGGCAGTTGTCAACCGAAGACGATTGTCAGCCCTTAGAACTGCCATTAGGAAAACGAAGTCTGCCGTTTCAGACGGCAACTTAGAGCAAGCTCAATCATTATACAGAGAGGCGTCTTGCCAACTAGATCGTGCTGTTGGTAAAGGTGTCATTAAGAAAGGAACAGCTAATCGACAGAAATCCCGTTTGGCTATCAGTATTAATAAGCTATCGGCGAGTGCATAGTTAATTTTACTCTCAGCTTGTACACGACTGGCCCACAGAGTAGTCAATGAGTTGGTCGTAGTATTTTTTAGGTGTCAATCTGGCACGCCTGATAGTGTTCTGGATAAAAACGGATGGCTGCTTTGATGAGCGGAACTAACGTCATAATTCTGGCTAGTGAGCCGACCGGTACAATCTGGCGCTTGGTGATGGCTTCCATTACATTGATATCTCCCATCCAGAAATAGTGCGCTACATCTCCTGACATTATTAACTCAACATCTGGGTTTTCTATCCTTTGATCGAACAAGACTGCCTGCTCTCCGTTTTCTGTCGCCAAACTGATTGTGGCTGTGGGAGCAGAGAAGGTGAACTGAACCCTGAATTTTTGTTTCCTTAGTTGCTGCTGGGTTTGCTTGTCTTCACGCAGGTGCATAAACATACCACCAATACAAGCATAAAGCTGATCAGCAGTTTCAAAGATCGCCATTGGCTAAGAATTTAGCCCTGCTTGTTGCCACACTTTATCCAAGGAGTCGATAGTCGCTTGCAGAGCTTGCTCCGGTTCCATTTCTCTTAGCTTTTGACTAAAAGGTTCAACTGCCACCGGCCCTTGATAGCCCACTTCTGACAAAATTCGGAAAAACTGTCCAAGAGGAATCACACCTGTTTCGGCCGGCAAGCACCTCACATTGTCGATCTGGTCTTCGACGTCAATATTACTTGGTGCATCATTGACGTGTACATAGACGATATCATCAGCGTACAGATGAGAAAGATCCGATAAAGTCGATTGTGCGGTATACCAATGCCAAGTATCTAATAACAACCCAATATTACCAGTTCCAATAGATGCCGCTAAGCCGCGCATTCCATCCATTGTATAAACGAATCCGTGCTTTGCATTTGCTCGACTGGTTCGAGGACCAATAAATTCTAAACCTATCATGTGGCCATAATCAGCCAAGATTTCCCCGATTGGACGGAAACGACTGACGTGAAAATCCCAGTTTTCTTGATAAGTCTTTTCACTAGAAGCAGGTGGAATCCAGATAGCAGTACGAAAACAACCAAGCTCAGCTGCCAAGGCTGCGACTTTTGGAAGCTGGGATAATTTCTCTCGGTACTCTTCTTCCGGTGCATTCCAAGTGATAGGGAAAGTCCAGCTACCCATCTTAATGCCATCCCATAACTTATTAACTTCTTCGATGGATTGTTCCTCGGCTATTTTTTTGGCCTCATAGATATTTAGATCTAGCCCTTCAAAACCAAATTGCCTAGCATAGGTCAAGCCTTGTTTCATGTCTGCGGCAACACCAATAGCACCAGGACTTAAATTTTTGAACATTTTCGACCCTCTGATTTCTTTGAAAAGAACCTGACTTCCAGTACAAGTCAATGCTTCTCACACCTCTTCTGATTCTATCAAATCTTGCTACTTACGTCAAGTAATGGAGCAAGACGTTTCAGTCCCATTTATCCTGTTTCTAAAGGTATGCCATGACAACGAGTTAGGCCCCATTCACAATGTGGTTATCTTTCTTTATAGGTTGGTTTAGTAAAATAGTGATTCTAAGAATAAGTAGAATCAAGCTCTTTCGCCGATTTCAGCCTTTTTCTTGGGTATGGTCTTTGGTGAAACCATGATTGGTGTAGTGTGGATTATTATCGGCTTATTTACAAAAACAAGCTACCGGTTAATGCCAGGATAATTGTTGATTCAACTATTGTTAGATGTTTTTTATTTGAATATAGTGACAATTTGCTTGCCGTATGCCTGGGCTCGCCCATTATCGATAAGCACCAACAAAATATACCTACCGTTTGGACAGAGATCACCATCTGTATTGCGACCATTCCAAACTTCTACGTTGTTGCCTATGCGTCGTTCAGATTTATCCAGCAGTGTAATTACTTCTCGACCGTACAAGTCAAAAAATTTCATTGTTACTTGAATACTATTTTCTCTTTGATCGGTAGGAGCCATAACCTGATAGGTAATAGTCAATTGGTTACTTTCAGTGTTAAAAAATAGAGGTGGGCTACATCGAATATTCTGAATGATTAATTCTGCAGAAGTAAGAGGTGACTGATCGCTAGTCATTAACGTAAAGGTACCGAAGTAATTAACTTTTGACTCGACAAAAAGGTTGGTCGTATCTACCCGACTCGAAATTGGCAACCAGTCTTTGCTAAATCTATCCCAAAAATAGAGACCTAGTTTGGATGGCTCAAAATCAGATGTAATTGTCGATCGATAGTCAAAGATCATCTGGATGGAGCGTTTTGCTAGTAGTTGCAATGGTGTAATCCTGATCACCGGGGTTACCCGTTTGGCTTCGGCTTTCATTCCGGGGGATTCAATAATTTCAATCTTAATTTTTATGTCTTTGGGAAACGCATTCTTTGGTATGTTTAGTTGAACGCCAACTGGGCTCCTAATTTCACCACCATTGCTAGAGATTTCTTTTTGGTAAGGGTGAACTTGGATTGGTATTTCAGTCGAAACACCCGCTACAGCTACAATCAAAAGGCCTTCACCAGTGAAAGTTGCATCGAGCCTAACTAACGAATTTGTTGATCTGATACTGCCTATATTACCAGTAAGCTGCCAATTCGGTCTAACATTAACTGGATTGCCAAACATATCTTTTCCCGTTGCTATCAACTGATAAGAAAAACCTGAAATCAACTCATAAGGATGATCCAGTTTGGCTAGTGGCTTTACATTTGGCTCGATCAATGGTATGAAATCAACCTTTAATGTTTCCAATTGATTTGGAATTACTTCGAACGATACCTGAGTGGCTACTGGTTGAACAGTATTTATCGTTTCATAGACTAATTGGTATGTACCAGCTTGATTAAAGGTTTTTTTCCAAACTAGCTCATTGGTACTACTTGACGATAGTACTAATTCTGTTTTTTCTAAAATGAGATCGTTTTGAAGAATAGTAGCTTGAATAGGAACTAGATTAGATGCCGAAATCCTATTATCGAAATTGTCAAGACCAACCAATAGAACCTCTAGACTTTCCCCGGCGGTTAATGAATTACCCGCTAGTGAAGCCCTTAATCGTTTGACAGATCCAGGCCTAACTACAATGTCAATAGTGTTTGTTAGTCCAGCTTGTCGTATTGTCAAACTAGTTTGGCCAGCTTTTTGAGCCCAAAAGGTAAAAAGACCTTCTTCCGATTGCTTTTTCGCTTGATCTATTTGGCCAACTATAGGGTTTTTCAGTGTGAAAGTTGGTAATTCTAAGTTAATGTCATCTCTAGACAATAGATTCCCGTATTGGTCAAGTATACGATAATAAATCAGTTGGTATTGTCCAGATGATAAATTTAACTGACCAGGTGAAGGTTCATTCGATTGCCCAGATAAAGATATAATCAATTGAGAAGGATCAGACGGATTAAGTTCAACGTCAATAGGTTCTGATTCAATGTTATCACTCTTAGCCAATAGGCGTACCGTCTTTTGTTTTGTAGGAGGATAATATATCCACTNGCCATTGTNGCNCTTCACAATCCCGTCTGTTACTTGGAACTGGATCGGAAATTTCTGATGGTGATGACGTAGATCATCTTCAGGAAATAATTGGTTCTGATGATTATATCCTCGTATAGTAAGCCCAATTGGTTGCCCAACCGTTGGCATATCTGATTTTAGTGTAATTTCCAACCGTTTCAAACGGCCAATATTCGATACTAATGTAACACTAGTTTGCCCACGACCGTAGGGCGTCGTAACATTCACAGANCCTGAGGTGTTGTCGATCGTTCCAAAGGGGATTACCTTAGGTTCAAATAGGCCACTCGNACTGATAGTGCCAATGCCTCCACTTACTGACCAAACTATTGTGTCGGATGGGTCATTGACTATCTGGTTGCCAAAATTATCAAATAGACTGAGTCGGAATTGTTCTGCTAACGCCGGTTGCGACGTATCTGATCGTAGTGACAGGACCGGTGGCTCAATTTGGATCTTGGTTGGAACTCCNGGAACAACTGACAGGTTCAAACTAGCCGTCTGGNTTGGTGAGAACACTTCACAGAAAACCTTGATTTCTGTTGCTTTTGTTGGACGGATGCTAATTATACCATCAGGCAAATTACGAATTTCGACCTGTGGCTCGGTGCGCCATTCAGCATTTTTTACTACAGACGATAAATTCTTAGAATCATAGATGGATGATTCAATGCCCACTAACAGGATCTCATTTCCAGCTGTGACCGTTTGGCTGCTCAAAACACTCAGGAATTTAATTTTCAAGGTGGATGGTTTCTCTGTAAAGCTCACATGGAACGGCCAAAATGCCCTCAGGTCTCCATGTTTAATCCATAATTGACAGTAACCTGGAGAAGTAGCTTCAAAAGTCATTTTATTGTCTCGGTTGATAATTGATCCAATCGGTGGTTGTACCCACCACTCAGGTTGAATAGCCATTTCTCGACCATCCATTGTTATACCAATCGCACTTANATCTAATNCTTGATTGACTTCAACCGTTCTGGTGTCAGCTAAAATTTGAATATCTCTAAGCTGGTCTGGTTTTAGATAAACCGTCGCGGTCGATTGGTGACCGCTGTCAAGTTTGGCTATCACTTGAAAAGATTGATTTAGCTCGAGACTTTTGGGACTAAAGACTGTTAACTGCCCGCTATTACTTAGTCGAATTACTGAATCAATTGGGGATTCAGATAGTAATTGCCAATTAGGGTGAACTTGTACTAAATCTCCATTGATATTTTGAGCTAAGG
The DNA here is from genome assembly GCA_002714785.1 of Candidatus Poribacteria bacterium. GTDB lineage: Bacteria > Poribacteria > WGA-4E > WGA-4E > UBA9662 > TMED15. The sequence continues at coordinate 74,913 of PAYP01000044.1, forward strand.
ATTGAAATTGGATCTGGCTATAATTGAAAACTTCGATTGTCTCTGGCGCTATACGAAATTTATGGACTACTTGATCAGAAGNAAGTGCTTGAACAGTTGCTCGAGCTACAANGTTCANACCTGGCAAATGGGATATTACCTGAGTTCTTGTANTTGGAGACGNATTTGTTTGANGGNAAAACTTGCCTGTTTGNGAAATCTGCCCACCATTNCCAATNACCTTCCAGATTGGTGTTTCTGTCNGTTNTGTAGAGTTTCCAAAAGCGTCGAANAAATGTAANTGAAACTGAATTGGCTCCTGNCCCTTAGCAGAATANGCTACCGACTGAGGCTCCAGTTGACCGTACCGAGCTTGACCCGNAAATACTTCAACCTGCAACTGCCGAGTCTGNAGATCTTTTGCCATTTGATCTATGGGANCGAAACCAACCATGGGTTGTATTNTTGCTTTGATAGAAGTTTTACCACTAATCATGGCTCGGAACAATCCACTATTACTCACATGACCAACAGATCCAATTCGTTCTGAAAAGGCATTAATTAAGAACCATTTGCAGGCGATTGGGATAACTTGGCCTCGGCTTGTTTCACCTTGACTAATCAGTTGGATTTTATCTCCAGCTCTTAATTTTAAGCTTTTATTTGGAAATACAGGCTTAGGATAAATTTGCCAATTTTTGATCGACTTCATTGTTACAGCTGGAGATTGGTTAGATGGAACAACAAAAAATTGGACTTGAGCCGCTATATTTCCTAGGTGAGCAGCGACACGGGCAGGGCCAGGTGAAAGCGCGGTGATTTTCCCTTGCCGATTAATATCTATAACTGACGCTGACTCTTTATCCATTAGCCATCTATATTCAGAATGAGACGAAATAATATTACCAAACTGATCTCGTAGATCAGTAGCTAGTTGAAAATNTTCATCTACTATTAATGTTTTGTAGGTNGTATTTAAAACAATGTGGTCTGGCTCACCTGCTGTTACTTGTAGTGAAATAGTAGCTGACAANCCTTCCGATATAGCGGTAATCGACCCCTGGCCAATTTGGTTGGCTGTAAAAAGACCATCAGGTTGAATGTGCCCAATCTGGCCATTGACTGACCAAGAAACAACAGGTGCTGACCTTTGATTATTTACATCAGTGCCGGTAGCTTCAAACTTTTGCTGTTCTCCAACTCCAAGAGTTAAGTATTCCAAAGTTTGATCGAAATTCCTTAAGGTCAGATGTAGTTTGGTCATTGCCTGTGGAGNGCGGTTTTGGATTACCACCACACTTTTACCAGGATCTGAACCAGATTCTCCTGTGGCCCAGACGGCACCATTGATAATAACATTACCCAACGTCTGCGTATTCGGTTGATTGATTGACTTCATCAAGCCCGTTGGGTCGATACTACCAGCTGCTTGATCTACAGTCCATTGGATAGGAATATCACCAATTGGGTTTTTTCCTAAATCCCATCCATGTCCCATAAACTGATATTGAAACTGTTCTTGGCCACTAGAAACTGGGAGNTAAGCAATAAATGGATCAATCGTAATATCGTGAAGTTGTCCATGTGAGACTTTGATTGGTACATTAGCTATTTGGCCCAAAAGGTAGGCATTGATCTGACCTATACCAGACTGAATAGCAGTAAAAATAGTTTGTACTTGATTATCTCCTCCAACTATTTGTCTAATAGAACCTATATTTCCATCAACTGTCCATCTTGGAGCTAGAGTTATTTGGTTGCCAAAATGATCTCTCCCGATGGCGGTAAGAATGAGCTTTTGCCCAGATTCTAGACTATTGACTTGGGGCGGAACAGTCCTAATTTGCATATTGGCTAATTGGCCAAAAACCACGCGTGTCAGGCTTTCACCAGTGAATTTCTGTCCCGTTTGAGCGAAAATTCCTTCTACCCTCAAAAAACTGATTCCAACTTTTTTACCCTCAAGCTTAATCTTATGGTTCGAATCTTCGATTTTTTCCAGAACAGAATCATCAAAAAACCATTGTACATTCGAAATTAGATCAGTTTTTGGAATGGCTAATTCAAAAAACTGTTGTCGACCAGCCAGTAGAACCGTTTTCTGAGGCAAAAGTAGGACTTCTGTTCCCTTCTTTTCGGCTTCCGTATTATCAATTTTGGTGTTAATCAAACCTGATTCCTGACTCCGATTCCCAAAAAAATCAGACACCAGAAGTGACCATCTAAGCTGTTGGCCGACTAAAAAATTAGCTGGAATATTCCACTGGTGTGTCCACTCAAACGGTGCTTCTGCTTGTATTACTTGTGCTTGAATAGTTGTAGAGGGCAGGAAATGAAGCTCAGAAGACTCATTCGTTTTCGGTTGTAGTGTCAAACTGGCATCTAACGTTATATCTTCATCTAATTGGGCTTGAAAGAGGAGGGGNTCCTGTGTGCGAAATTTTTGGTCAGTAGTGATTTCGGGAATATTTACTCGATAGATTGTGGGTTGAAAATCTTCTATTTTTTTTTCAACTTCGAAATTTATACTGGTTTGAAGTTGACCATAGTACCTNGCNTCCAAACTGATATTTACTTGATATTTACCTGACTGAGCAGTTTCGGGCAAATAAAACTCAAAATGGAAAAAGTCTTCTGGAATTTCACGGGTAATTGGGTTNCTAGCTATAACTCGACCATTTGGATCTGAAACGACTACGAAAGGAAAAACCAGTCGTGCAGATGAGTAGTTGAAAAATCGGTACAGTTGATTGCCTATTTTGTCNCTAATTTTGAAATGGACGGCTACCATTGATCCTGGATGATAAGTAGCCCGATTTGTCGTGGCTTCGATTCCTAGTGCCGNACTNCCGTCGTTACCGATAGTGTAAACTTCGGGTATATCCACCTTCAGTTGATCGACCCGAAATTCGTAAGCATAAAGGTGACCATCTAGGTTCATGACATAACTAAGGTTAATTTTGTACATGTGATTTGGTAGTAGCCGTGTCGGAATTACAAATTGTCCGGAGTCGAGAGCATAAACGTCAGTATAAGCCGCATCATATCCGATTTGGTCTTCTACAGCATCTACTTGTTCGTTAGTAAATTCGGATGACAAAACTTCATGCAAAACCAGCTGAGCTTGATCAGGTAAATTAAAACCCAGTTGAGCTGTCATATTCTCTCTACCATCGAAGGAAATGACTTGTTTTTCTGACTGGGGACGAATAATTTGATCAATTAGAACCAGATAGTGTCGAGATATCGACCCTTTTATTATCAAATGGTAATGTCCCGGAGAAATATGAGCGTCCAGGTTTCCTTCACTATCCAACAGGCCAACATAGCCAAAAACATGTTTAGCCGGACGAAAATACACGTAGGACATTTCCAACGGAATATATTCACCATTTCCAAAAACACCTTCACCAATCGCTGATACCGTTACGGGGACTGTTTGGTCGGTCGACAATATTACCTCACCAGGAGTTCCGACAGAACTCATTACAAGAAAAGATGTCTCATCACTTTGGTTCAAATCATAGCTAGGGGAAGCAATCACCGTGTATTGCCCGTCCGGTAGATCGACGCTAACCTTACCCTTGGAGTCAGTGACAAAACCAACTAGGCCGTCCGGCCTAGCTTGTGATGGTGTTATCGGCGAGATATCTTTGTCAGGGTGGCTTTCGCCAGGAATAATTTGAACTCTTGCCTTTGGTACAGGATTTTGTTCTTGATCAATCAGACGGATGTCTAACCTAGCATCAACCCCTAAGAGGGTAAACCCAAATAGAAATATGCAATACAGGGAACGAACCGAAGATGTAAAAACAGTAATACCGACCTTAAATTTGCCCATTAACCAAGAAGTGAAAAAATTGGAAATAGTAGACTGACTCAGAGTCCTCTGATTCAGATTGACTACAATTATAGCATGATAAACTGATTGAGTCCTTCCCTGATAGACTTGACAATTTAACCCTGTCTAAGGTAAAATTGTTTCGAGAGATGAAGAAGTTAAAGACGAAATTTGAAGAATTGAAAACTCCGATCAAGCCTAACCGTCATAGACTATAATACACCCAACTACCTTCGTACAAAAGCCCAATCATCCCGCGAGAAATGGTCCAGATTGACCGAGCGGACCCGTCTGTGTGTACAAGATACAAAATTTCAATATGGTTTAACTTGATCAAACNCCCAAGTATNGCGAGAATCGTGTAATCCAGCACCAAATTGGAAGAGGTTCCTATTATGAAAAAACGATTTGGCCCACCGCCCAAGCAAGGGCTTTACAGTCCATCTTATGAGCGAGATGCTTGTGGAATGGGTTTAATTGCTCATATCAAAGGAGNAAANTCTAATGATATCGTAGCACAATCTTTAAAAGCCCTAGATTGCTTAGATCACAGNGGTGGTGCGGGATCTGAACCAAACACAGGAGATGGTGCNGGCATATTATTACAGATTCCAGATAAATTTCTTCGTTCCGTTTGTCATAGTGAAAAGATTGTTTTGCCTGAATTNGGCGAATATGGTGTNGGAATGTTTTTCTTTTCATCTACGAAAAATGGCCAGCCAGACACTCCAGCGCATCACAAGTTTATTCAGATTGTTGAAGATGAAGGTCAGATTTTTCTAGGCTGGCGTCGNGTCCCAACTGACAACTCCATGCTTGGACAGACAGCTCTAGATTGTGAGCCTGAAGTATGGCAAGCTTTTTTGGGAAAAGGAAATNGTTTAGGNNATGATGANCTAGCNTTNGAACGTAANCTTTANGTGATTCGTGAANTAGCNACTAATNTGATTCGGTATGGNCGANANGATTCNGGNGNAGANNGNCCCNATNGANCCAAANTTTTANGCTTCTAGTTTNTCCNGNCGNACTTTNGTNTANAAAGGAATGNTGACACCNATNCAAGTCGGNCAATTTTATCCAGANCTTCACGANNCATTNATGGAAGTNGCTATNTCNTTNTTNCANTCTCGNTTTTCAACNAACACTTTNCCTAGNTGGGANNGNGCTCATCCATACCGNTACATGATNCANAATGGTGAAATNAANACNNTTNGGGGTAANCAGAANTGGATGAAAGCNCGGCANANCCTACTAGCTTCAGAATTGTTCGGNGATGACATNAAAAAATTNTTACCNNTTTTAGATGAAGATGGTAGTGATACAGCTATTTTCGATAATTGCTTAGAGTTCTTAACNNTATCNGGTCGGTCAATGGCACATGCNGCNATGATGATGATCCCTGAACCTTGGGAACGACATGAAAGTATGGATGATCAAAAGAAAGCATTCTATGAATATCATAGTTGCTTAATGGAACCGTGGGATGGACCAGCCTCAATCGGATTTACAGATGGCCATGTGGTAGGTGCATCTCTAGATAGAAACGGTTTACGACCTTCCCGATATTACATCACCGAAGATGACCTAATCGTTCTGGCTTCCGAAGCTGGTGTAGCTGAAGTGGCGGAAGAAAAAGTCATCAAAAAGGGGCGATTGCAACCTGGACG
>PAYP01000045.1 GCA_002714785.1 Candidatus Poribacteria bacterium
AAATGGCACGAACAGGAAGAGCGGTCGTTGCAAGTGGGTAAGAGTTCGAAATCCGCCACTACCCAGTTCCCTACCCGGAACTCAGTACGATCCTATTGAAGCAAGAAATGGCAGGTATATGTGGAGCTGATCTACATAACTGGCAAAATGGTTTCGGAGAAGAAGTTCTACTAGGCCACAAAAATGTAGGAATTATCGGAGCAATTGGACTCGGTGTGGGAACAGATTATTTGGGTAACACAATCTAAATAGGAGACCGTATTGTATTCGCACCTGGTGTTCCTGGTGACAGTACGTATGGCTTTCGAACCAAACCAGATACCCCGCCTTATTTTAGTAGGGGATTCGCTGACTATAAATCTCCCAGGAACATGTTTTTAAAGACAAAAGCTCCACCTGAAGTGGCTATTTCAACTGAACCTTTCACCATTGGTGTTCATGCTGTGATGAGAGGTGGTATCAAGATCGGAGATACAGTAGCAATATAAGGTTCAGGTGCAGTCGGTTTGGTGACACTCATCTGCGCGAAAATTAGTGGCGCCAGCAAGATAATTGTGGTCGGCGGTCCTAAAGTGAGGTTGGATTTAGCTCAAAATATGGGTGTAGACGTTACTATTGATATTGACGAGTTTCCATCCGTGCAGGATCGTACCGAATTGTTAAAATCACATGCCAATAAAGGGGAAGATGCCGACGTGGTATTCGAGTGTGCCGGTTTCCTGCCTGCTACACCTGAAGGGTTAAGCTACGTAAGCTATGGAGGCACTTTTGTCGAGGTTGGACATTTTGTGATATGGGCTCGATAGATTTCAACATCAACCAACTTCCGATGCGTAAAAATTTGCGCTTGGAAGCTGTCTGGGGGAATACCTATGAGCACTTCGTTCGTAGGTTACCTATTTTGGGAAAAAACGAATTTCCATTCGCTGAAATGGTTAGTCATGTTCTTCCGTTGTCTCGGATAAGGGAAGGATTCGAAGCTTTAAACGGTAATTACCAAATAAAGTCGGAGACTACAATCAAAATTGTGGTTCAATCCGANTTAGAATAGTCAAAATTATGTCCGATAANGATAAAAAAAAGAAGTTACCCACACCTAAAGAAATTCAGCAAGAGTTTGANTCTTTNCTCAAACAGAAGTACGGNGACAGTGTGAAATTTTCTGTTTCNTCCCCCAGNGTGGAATCAGAANCATCATCAATAACACCGCCGAAAAATAAAAAACGAACGGCNGCTGACCTNAAATTTGATTACAANCCCAAAGAAGTGAAGCAATACCTCGATCGGTTCGTCATCAAGCAGGATGAAGGCAAGAAGGCGTTATCTATNGGTGTTTGCGATCACTATAATCACGTCAAGGCCTGCCTTGATGACCCCAAAATGTCAGACTTCGACTATTCTAAGCAGAATATCATTGTNNTGGGGCCTACAGGTGTTGGTAAGACTTANATGATTAAGCACATTGCTAAATTGATCGGTGTTCCTTTTGTTAAAGCCGACGCCACACGTTTTAGCGAGACCGGTTANGTTGGNGCTAACGTGGACGATTTGATTCGAGATCTTGTGTCTCAGGCTGAAGGTGATATTGAGTTAGCTCAATACGGAATCGTTTACTTGGATGAAGCCGACAAATTAGCGACCCCTCCCAACATTGTTGGACGAGATGTTAGCGGGCGAGGTGTTCAGTTTGGGTTGCTGAAATTGATGGAGGAAACTGAAGTTGATCTGAGAGCTAGCGGAAGTGTGAGTGCACAACTCGAGACAATGATGGAATTTCAATCCAAAGGTAAAGTCGATCAACAAATGGTTAACACTCGGCATATTTTATTTATTATTAGTGGTGCTTTTAATGGATTACAAGATATTGTCAAAAAACGTATGAATCAAAAAAATATTGGGTTTGGCGCAGAAATTCAGGTTGATGACGCCGACGCTCAGTATATGCATTATGTGACTTCTCAAGATTTTATCGATTTTGGCTTTGAGCCAGAATTCATCGGCCGATTGCCGATCCAAGTAGTTTGTGAGGAGTTAGAGGCAAAAGACTTGTACAAAATTTTATGTAATTCGGAAGGTTCAATCATCCGTCAATACGAACGGGCTTTCCAAGCTTACGGAATCAATGTTATGTTTGCGAATGAGGCTCTACACGCTATTTCGGCTCAGGCCCACAAACAAAAAACTGGTGCAAGAGCNCTCATGACCGTTTGTGAAAAAATATTACGTGACTATAAATTTGAATTACCTTCGGTTAATATTGATGAATTCGTAGTTACTGTTGACGTCGTTCATCAGCCACAGACCGAGCTCGCCAAGATCTTAGATGACCCAGATTATAATCGCCGGTTAGTAGCTGTAGAGAAGGTTCGCCGATACGAAATCGCNTTTGAACAAAANCATAATATGCAGATCTCATTTGATGATGAAGCTACATCTATCATNTGCCAAATGNNTGGAGAGCAGACNCCAGAAGAAATTTGCGATCAAATCCTTGAAAGTTATGAACANGGTCTGAGCTTAATCAAGCAGAATACAGGCACTAGNCGGTTTGTCTTAACTAAGCAAGTTGTCCAAGATCCGGATACAGTCTTAGAGAAATGGATTCGTGAATCCTATTTGGCAAAGTCCAAGGATGTAGATCCAGTTTGAACCTTAAGCGTATTTAATTGACTGGATGAGTATTAAACACGCCTACCAATCTAAATTTTGTAAACATTGGTATAAAGACTAACGTTGTAAGCCTAACTGTTTAGATTACACCATCAAGTTGATCGATCATNGTTGGNATCGTTAGTTTCTTGAGAATCTGGAATAATTTGATGCGCTAGAATGGATTGTTATTAACAAGCCCGAATTTGGTCGTGCTTGTGCCTGCCCTAGCTTAGCTCTCAAATTGAATAGTATCACAACGATATACAGTAGCTAGAGTATATGAAATGGTGTATCGCTCTTAGACCAATAACAACGCTGATTCGATTATATGTTGAATTCTAAATTTGCCTGCAAATGACAAACNNATCCACNATTGAATCGGCGTACAGAAGAATATTAGCTGAAATTATGATTTCTGAGGAAGGGAACCATGGATAAACTCTCCGACGAAATGCTAGTGGCTCATTTTCAGGGTGGAAGGCAAGACGCATTCGATGTCCTAATGAGTCGCTATAAGCAAAAGATTTATGCTTATTTGCTNCGCTCTGTAAAAAACTACGAAGATGCTGAAGAGCTAACCATCGAAGTTTTTATCAAGATTTACCGAGCGCTTGGAACTTGGGAGCCGAGGGCCAAATTTACCACCTGGATTTATAGAATTGCCCACAATTTGTCAATAGATCACTATCGAGCTAAATCACGTCGAACCACAGCCTATCTAGATGACGAAAATTCTGCGATCGATGAACCAGCCTCAATGGATCGCCGTAGCAATCCAGAAAATGGAGTTCTAGAAAAAGACCGGCATCGAATAATCGGAGATGCGATGGNGCAACTTTCTCCCAATCAGCGAAGCGTNTTTATAATGAGTCGNTACGATTGTCTACAAATTAGAGAGATTGCAGAAATTTTAGGTATGGCTGAAGGGACGGTCAAAATCCACCTGCACCGAGCTGTCAAGAAATTAAAAAATATCCTCCAACCAATGTGGGATAAAGGAGAAATTTAGGTTTGCCAATATGTGCCCGAAAAAAGAATTAATACTCGATTCTTATTCGAACAGAAATGCCGACTTAGACCGAGAATTAGTCGTCCACGCGGCAGAATGCTTNGACTGTAAAGAGTACTTGGATAATTTCGACCAAGTGGCTAGATTAACTGAAACAAATCTGCTACACACCGTCGAATTGGATCAAATCGAAATTGAAGTTTATAAACGGTTAGCGGTTCAGGGAGGAACGTTGGCCAATACAGCTGATACAGTCAAGAGACGATTTCGAAAATATGAACTTCTTGACCTCCTAATTCGGCTCAAGGAAATCGTTCGCTTTTCTTGGATTAACCTAAACANTTACCGTTTACTATGGCTGACAGTANTTNCAGTAGCCTTGTTTACTGCTNGTTGGAGATACTTAATACCGGGAAACGACCTAAGTTCATCGGCATCAATTTCTAAGCCCAGGTTAGAAACTTTTCGTCAGGAGCAGTTGCGCCAGCACATAGAGGAAGCCAATGCTATGCACTATCTAAAGAATGATAGTCGAACNAGTCAAAGTATTCTTAGGTTAGTAAAAGAACAGGCGCAAGGTACGGACNTGGAATCTTATGCAGGACAACAGATCCAGATTGCTCAAAGGCAANGCTGGTAACTACACTCACTAAATCACTACTACTTCTGTCTCATNCTTGTTTAGTTTAAAAAAACTGCTTCTCGCTTGGTCTTTAGTAGTCCTCAGTTACTGTTTCATACCTTTCCAGATGTCAGCTATAGCCCAGATTGAAAATCTGAGCTCGCTCATTCAGTCCGGCCGTTACGGTAGTGCAGAACGACTTTTGCTTACACTAAGAAATCGTGCCGAACTTNCGGAAGAGATCAATGACATTAACCATCGACTAGGTGAACTCTATTACCAGTATACACATCAGTATTCACAAGCTTTAGTTGCCTTCGANGAGATCATTTCCTTATCAGGAGAGGGTTTTGCCGATGANCGNTTCTTAGCGAAGATCAAGCGTGGAGACGTTTTTTGCCGGCTAGGTCGCCATGATGAAGCAATTCAGTCTTTCCAGTCGTTGCTAGAACTTGTACCACCGGACCACTTCGCACATCAAACAGCACTGCTTAGGATTCGTGCAATTCAAGACGCATTAATAAAAAAGCAGAAATATCATGATCTCCTTGAACAATCACTTGAACCTCGAATCAACAATGCGGGAGCTAAATTTCGAATAGCCGACTTGTTCAGGCAATCTCTTAATCAACCACAAAAAGCGATTGATTACTATCANCAAGTTATTTTAGAATTNCCAGAAAGTCAGTTTGCACCAGANTCGCTTTGGCGAATTGGCAACCTCTACAACCAGGTTTTGCACAAAAGTGATCTCGCCATTACAGCATACGAGCAAGTTGTAAATCAATATCCCAGCTGCTCTTTTGCAGCTGATTCGATTTACCAAACTGCACTNATTTATTGTCAAGCAAACCGATTTAAGCTTGCGCGTACACAGTTGAGGCGGGTGATTAGCCATTATCCATCGTTTTGGAAAATGTATGCTGTTTTTTACTGGTTAGGNGTCGCCTGTGAAAGTTCTGGTNAAGCTGAAAGTNCTGATCACCGTTCTGCCATTAAGGCNTATAANACCTTTATCAACNTGTATTTACCAGACTTAGAATCAGCTAACTTTGGTGAGATTGCCAAGCACCAACTAGATAAACACACTATTAACTCTCAACTTAACCAGAAAATCACCCAACTAGAAGTTAANTTGCCAGCTAAAGAATGGTACTATTTTGAATCCGTTATTTCTTCAGAAAATTTTTCAGCTGCACTGGATATTGGTTATCAAATAATCGCTGACTTCCCAACCACTGAGTATGCTGAAAAAGTTAAAAATCAACTACCAAAAATCACCAAATATGCCGCTATCCAACAACTGCAAAAAACAGCTAAATGTTCGCAAACCTTGCTGCAAATAGGGGCAATTTACGAACATGAATTAAAAAACCTAGAACCAGCGCTCGATGTCTATGGGCAATTAGTCAAGACCTACCCCAAATCGGATTGGGTAGCAGAAGCGCTCTACCGAATGGGCATTATTTATTTATTTGAATACAAAAATATTAGTCAAGCTATCCAACTTTACAGTACTCTGACTCATCAATATCCNTCTTCNGTNCAGGCAATGCAAGCAAGTTTTCAGCTAGGCGAAATCTATCGGTACTTACAACAGTTTGATTTGGCAGTACCTGCTTATCAGTTGACAACTAAGCACATTGAGCAAGAATTATATTTGGGCGACGGATTCAAGGACAGCTTCGCAGATCAGGCCGAGTTTCGAATTGCTGTCATTCACTACCAGAAAAAAGATTGGGATTCCGCACTCACGGCCTTTCAAGACTTTCTACGGAACCGACCGAACTCTCCCCGTTTTTCAGCTGCCTGCACCTATCTAGGATTGATCTACCAGAGCACAAAACAAAAACAAAAAGCTCTTGCTGCTTGGCAAAGAGCAATTAGTTTTATCCAACTGAAGGGGCCCATTCAGTCACAAATGGTGGCAAAAGAGCTTAGNCTAATAGAAAGTGAAGAAAGTGACAACCAAACTCCACCANCAAGTAAAATGATTGAAGGTGAATCTTTTCTGGAACCCATTACGGCTAGTAGGGCATCTACTGAAAATCATAGCAAAAATAGGGTAGAATCACCGAACCGAGAACACCATACTAGTCACCAACAGGTTCTTGAGTGGCTTCAAAATCTCAAGAATCGTTAAATTTCAATTGAGTGACCATTGATTAAAACTAACCGTACTTCTAAGTCTGGACTAAGTAAAACTAAATCAGCATCCCGACCTTCACTTATCGACCCCTTTTTGTCATCAATTCGCAGATTCTGAGCTGGAGTAAGGGTTGCCATCATGACTGCTTTATTCAATGGAATACCCCATCCGATTACATTTCGTAACCCTTCCATTAAGGTAATTTTGCTTCCGTATAAAGTCTCGACCTCAGTGCCAACATCATTCCACATAGCACCATTCCGAATGTAACGTTCAGGCTCTTTTCTTGACTGCCAAGCATTAATTTTGGGCTGCCAAATGAAGTCTTGCTGCCACTGTTCGGCGGGTACACCTGCGAATTCTAAACAATCAGAAACTAGCCCCACTTTTTCCTCTCCTTTCATTTTAATCAGGTTTTTACCCCAGATTGGAGCGACGTGCTGCCCATCACAAATCAGCTCTGCGTGAATACTATCACTTGCAAGCACTGCTTCTAGAACACCTAGCTGCCTGTGGTGCATTCCACTCATGCCATTAAAAGTATGAGTGGCCCTTGTGATTCCATTATCAATAGCAGATTTTGCCAAATCATAACTGGCATTAGTATGTCCCAAAGCAACCACGATATCATTATAATTTTCCGCTGATTGTTCAGACAAGTGTTTGGTGAAAACCAAATCAGGATCCCTTTCAGGTGCGATGGAAATTACCTTCAAAGTTCCGTCAGAATGCTCCCACATCCGGTGAAGTTCTTCAAAATTAGGTGGACTCATCGTATCGGGGTTTTGTGCTCCACATTTTTCTAAACAGCCAAATTTACCTTCTACATAGGACCCTAACACGTTAGCTCCATTTTTTATCGGATTATCGACAATATGAGCAATTGCAGCTAAGGAAACCTCAATTTCTTCAATTTTAGCTGATGATGTCGCCATCAGTACGGAAGTAACCCCGTGCTTAGCATGAGTTCGTGCAATATGAGCAACATCTTCTGGATCGCCAGTCATCGTGTGTCGTCCACCGCCACCATGTACCAAAGCGTCTATTAAGCCGGGTATTACCAACAACCCATCAGCATTTATAATTTTTGCGTGGTTAGGAGGTTTATCTGTCGAGATTTTTTTAATCTTCCCTCCTTCAATGAAAATATTTTTTTGATCAAGGATTTCCGGAGCATAAATTTGTCCACCGACAACAACTGTTAGTTCCTTTAGCATCTTTTTTACCTTCGAAATTTATCTCTATTTTATTCTTGTTATTTTTTAATAATTACGTTGCCAGTGCCAACTGGAGCTACCAGATATAATCGGCTGAATTTCCGGCGGTAGTGAAGCGATAAATTCAGGGTCGACCTCATTCCCTGGCCAAGGCTGAAACATAGTTGGTGTATAACCAGCAACTAAAATTGTTCGTTCATTTTCAGAACGAATAGCAGTAGTACTATGGATTAAAGATTCAGCAAATAACAATATATCACCGGCTTTGGCTTCGACTTGATAAAGAAGATTTTCATCTGCTAATGCGGCTTCAACCACGTCTTTTTCCGACCAGGTTAATCTATGGCTCCCAGGAATTAGAGTGGTTCCACCATCATCTCGCCCTACGTCAGTTAGATAAGCTAAGGTTTTAACAAATACACAGTGAAACTTGTCTTGTTCGATATATGTACCCCAGCCATGTTTGGTACCTCGATGAAAAGCTATCGGTTGATATCTGTGCGAATTTACTTTAGGAAGGTTGTTTTCTGGGTCTCTTCGGTTAATGATGGCTTCGGTTTCTTCCAATCGCACTTCACCACCAACAATATCCTCAACCAATGGAATCAATTTAGGATGAACCGCATACTCCAACAATGATCTATGGTACTGTACTAAGTTACCCATCAGTATATGATGTTTTCCGATACGATGAGTATAGATAGGAGGAAGTTTAGAACCCTTTTCAATCATTGACTTTGCTAACTGTAGAGATTGATAAAGTTCTTTAATCTCATTGCTGGTTAGTACTTGCCTTAGAATGACAAAACCGTAAATATCAAAGTGTAGTCTTTGAGAAGAAGTTAAACCTACTTTTGTTCTCTTACTCAACGGGAAATCTCCTCGTAATATTGTTTGACAGGATGATGATACTCCGAATTCACTCTACCTGCTAACAGCTGAGATAAACTCTCTCTTCTCTTGATCTTTGCTAACCGAAGGCTTAGAATTTGCTTGACATAACGGATATTCTTAATGATAAGATCACCATTAATGGATAATTTACTATCCGAAGTTTGGCACAAAGAGTTTATTGCTTCTAATAGCAGTCGGCTAGACTTTTTTGACAACCATGAGGATCGACACAAATTTTTCATTGGCTCGATAATTTGGTTTGATAAATTTGCCGTGGAAGGATCTCGTAGCTGATCCTCCCATTTTGTTAATTTGTCAATCATATTTTCCAGCCTTATGTCATCTGTTTGAATTATTTTCTCTTCTGCTTGGTAAAGATGTTCAACAGCAATTACCATAGAAGTAACGACTTGACCTTGATTTTTTTGGGCTTCATCAAATTTATCTCGATCCAAGTCTATTTGGATTTTGCTTATCATTTCCCGAATACCACCTTGGAATAACTGCTCAATTGTTTTGGACACTGATTGGGCTGATTCAGCATGTCCGCTTTGTTGTAAATTTTTCTGGAGGTTGTACAGACGGTATTCAATATATTTAATTTTTTTTTGAATGTAAATTTGGTTTTGGGCCAATCCTACAGGTTTCTTACTATCATGTAAATTTGGGTGGTAGTCATGTTGCCCTTTCTGAGATCCCGATTGACCTAAACTAGCTGTCCATTTTTGCAACCATTTTTGCCATTCCATTAGGAGACAAAGTTCAACTTGTACTTGTTCTAATTCCTTTTGGATTTGCTGAATTTGAACTTTCCTTAATTGTTGTACCACCTCTTCTAGTTTACTCCCAGCTTTTGTAGCGAAAGCTAGTGCCATCCGAATCTGAGCTCTGTTGATCTCTCGGGCGGCTTGACTTTGCAGTTTAGCAGCTGATTTCAGATGTAATCTGAAGGATTGGTGAATTTGTTTTTTGGACAAGAATTCAGACCCAATTGACACTTGACCGACTAAGTCTTGGGTTATTTGAGCTAGATTTAGTTGATACTGGCTGGTTCTCTTCGTAATATTCTGCTGCTGGTCGAATGCTGATTTGGTCAATTGTTGAACTAGATCCTGATACAACTCAGTCAAAGTTTTTTGCTGTTGTTGATTTTTGCAAACTGCATGTAACAGTACATGTAGTTTTTGCTGAACTGGCGAATCTTCAGTAGGCTGAATCACTTCTATCTGATTTTGTAAATGACTTATTTTTTCCGGCTCAAAATCGTTAGCAGTATCCCACTTTTTTTCTGTTTTTATGTGAGTTTTTCGCTTTTTCAACTTTGTAGTAGATTTGACTAGTCTTCCCAAAGCCGACTGTTGAGAGGTTAATGCTGACTGTNGTCGGTTATTGGCGAGTTGATCAATCGCCATTTTCATTTNCTCACNCGCTTTTCCTATTAGTAATACCGCATCTGGTTCAACAGCTAGAGCTGTCATAGTGGGCTCAATTTCCCTTAATATCTGTTCGGTTTTTTCTTGTATTCTATTTTGTTCTCTTGTAATTGTTTGGATTGATGTATTTTGGGGGGAGTTATATGATATATATTTCCACGTTTGTCGAATAACATTTTTCTGCTCCTTAACCAATTCCAACAAAGACCCATCAACTGTTAATTCAGTCAAGTGTCCAATTCTATTTTGGTATCTTTCGTTCAATGGTTTAATCTCGATAAAATAAATATTTGAATAAGTAGATTGATTCAAAGTGTCGAGAGCTGAAATTGAGTAAGTAATCACATCACCACTAGAAAGATCAAGTTTTTCGAGGTGCAGAATATACTTTTGTATTTGTCGCTTTTTTCTTTTTTGATCGTTAAAGTTCCATTCGTCGCTCGATTCAGGTTTAAGAACTACAGGTTTTCCACCACACTTTTGATATAAACACTGAACCGATTGCAATCCAAAATCGTCTCCTACATTAGTTTTGATTACCACTTCAGACAACTGCGTCACACGAAGGTCGCGATTAGGCTCAGTTATTGTAATTGTTGGCTTTTTATCGGGAATTACCAGTATCTGGTAAGTAATTGATTCTTTATTAGAAAACCCATCCACACATTCTATTCTAATTTCGTATGTTTGTTCGCTCGGATCTTTAGTGCCTAGTTCGTCCAGCCGTAGACGATAGCGGTATTGTAAAGTATTAGTATCCAAAATTTTAATCGGAATTAGCTCATCTTGGTTGAATCGGATATTAGCATTGGCTATTGTTTTATTGGTAGTCAATCGAATAGTAGCGAAAGTACCATCAACTCCTTCTAAATTACCATTGTTATATTGGGTTATTGGTTGGAACTCAGTGTAGGCTGGGTATTGATAGTCGACATCAATATGTGTTAAAACTGGAGGCTCAAAAACCCGCACCGTATACATTTCAGATTTTCTCCCATTGATTAATAGATAATAGTTGAAATCTGACTGTAAATTGAGGTATTCGTAAGTAAACTGGTTTTGACTCGTTTGGTGCAATAAAACTTCAACACTTGGAGGTTCACTCAACTTAACTTGAGATTCGGTTTGGTCAAGATTTTGGGAGATAGCAACAACAGGCCCCGCCTTACGCCCACTAGTATGAACACTAAGCGGTAAGCTACTACCTCTCAATACTCGAGCATTACCAGGTACAATACTAAACCGCGTGGCTAACACTGGTAAAGTTGGCTGCCAAGGCACCAATAGACGACGGCCAGAAGTCTCTGTCTGTTCAGGAAAGTGCTTTACCAATAATCCAATACTCATCAAAAGAAGGACTGCGGCAAAAATAACCCGGTTTCGATATTGTAGATCGACTGCCGATGTAAAATCTATATTATTGACAGTACTTCCTAGGTCTGTAGCTAAGCGATCCCAGATCTGACTTTGAATAACATCCTCAGGCTCATTCTGACTCACTTGGACAAGTGCTGATAACCGATCTTCCAGTTGAGGATATCTTTGTTCTACTAATAGAGCCATATTTTGCTTTGTTATAGGTCGAATACAATTAACAACCACACGAAACCAAATCGACCAGACAAATAACATAGCAAGGGAAATTAGGATTGTAAACCTTACAAACATCGGTAACGGAATTAGTAAATCTACTAAACCAAAAACGATCACCAAAGCTAACATGTACACAAAAACCATTGCTAAGCTAGAGACGATCCTTGCTCGCTGTAAATGGAGGCTTGCCAACGACAAGCGTGATTCCACCTCGAGTATCATTTTGTCCAAGNTCAGATTAGTTGTAGTGTTCACTTATTTTAGATCAGAAGGTTCAGAGGAAAAATGTCGAACCGTAACACAATTGATTTAGCCCAGTATTGTCAATAAATTGAATGAATAGACTATCTAAAATCTACAACTGTATATACCTATAAAGCTAAAGACTCTCTCATATATTTTTATCAGCGCTATAAAGAATCTTCATTTGGTGGGAGTGTTCTTTTTTCATNACTAAATGTCTCTTCCTTGGCCTACCATCCAAAATAATGGCTAAGACAAGTATTCCACTTTTGGGCGTGTATTTCCAATCCTACCTTGCCAAAGTGAATACCATCGTAACGAAATTGTTCACCAACCAACTCGTCTGTCGTAGGTCCTGATGCAGCTAAACCTCTTCGTACGAGTTCTCGTTGTCCATTGATAATCTCAGCCTGTCTATTCTGATAATCAGGTCCAATATAGGAAACCTNAGCTACAAACCATAATACGGATTGACCAATATCTATTTCTGACTGACGAATAACTTTTTTCATTCTGTTGGCATAGTCATCCGATGAAGTGCCAAGCATGGTATCCGATTCACCTTGATGCCATAAAATAGCTTTTAAGCCGTTAGGTCGGAGTTGTTTTAAGACTGCCCCTAATCGCGAATAGAGACCATCTTTGATCGATGGCTGCCACTGATGTGTCGCTGTCCCCCCCCAGCCTACCGAGACAAAACCGATTGGCCGACTTAATTTTTGGCTGAGCTGATCACCTAAGAGAGGCCATGGCGTTCCACCTTCGCCTGTGGCAATTGGTTGGGGGTCGTTAGCCACTTGCCATCCCTCTAACCCCAAAGCCATTACATTACCAGAAGTTGTTTCTTGGCAGGGATACCCATGATTAGCCGAGTTNGATTGACCTGCAGTAACAAAAATTTCACCCACACCAACTTGATCAATNTGGCTTTGTTTTATTGTTATTCCCTCCTGAATAGCCTTAAAAGTAAGCTTATGCCAACCGATAGGTANAAAAATTACCCCCGAGAAACTCCCATCTTTCCCAATTTCTAAAGTTTGGTGGCAACCACTATCTGACATAACTTCGATCTTAANACCTTCGACTTTACGATGTTTTATGTACCCATACAAGNCGACACCAGCTTGATTATTTGTATCTGTTTGAACTACTTTTTTTGGAGTTGGTTGAATAATCTGAATTTCCATTTTGGTCTAATGTTCCAAGTTTTCAAAAATTAAAAAGCTTATGGGTTTGGTTATCTCACGTACATTTTTGAGCATATCTTATTTGATCTATTTTTCTCAAGTAAATCCTAACCAGACTGCAGATGTTCGTAATTGATAACGTGATCCTGTGCTATACTAATTCTTAATANGCGCATGATANCAATCATATTTCATATTTAGCTACATCCCTGATTTTATGAAACTACAGTGGAAATATGCCCTGATCATCAATGTATCTGTTCTAGTGATACTGGGAACATTTTACTTAATAAACGATTTTGCTTCTCAAAGGGACTTGCGTCGTTTACATCTACGGAACGTTGAAAATGGAGCTATGCTACGTCAAATTGCTGATAGAATCCGTATTCAGGTAGAGCAAGAAATTGAGCGACAACAAGGATTTCATCAACCCAAAATTGAAGAAATCCTACGTCAAATAAAATCAACAGCTAGTGAAATGACAAATGTTGTAGACATAAACGTAACTGATGGAGTAAACGCTAAAATTGCTGCTAGTTTGGTTGAGGGAAAGACCCCAGCTCATTTGATGAATTTCACCGAAATTGATTTATTTGAAATTCAACGTAAGGCGATGCAAGTTTATAATATGGTTGAACTTCCGGAAAAAGGCTATGGGAGTGAAATTATCGTACCATATCGAGTCGACTGGCTAAACGAGTATTCAGATGAGAATACCATTTCCGGTGTGATACAGGTTTTATTTTCTTCCCCTGATATTAATCACTACATTCAATCCATTCGGTGGCGACATTTATGGGCAATCATTGCGACCATTCTACTACTTTGCTTGGTTATTGTTGTAACTACAGTACGGCTAGTTCTGCGACCATTGGAACAACTTACACAAATTGTTCGATTCGCCGAGGCTGATGATCTTTCATCTTTACAATTATCTTATCAGGCAGGAGATATTGGTGAAGCTACATTTGCGTTAGTCAGAATGTTGAAAGAATTAAAAGCTTCTCATCAAAAACGCCTAGATGCTCTAGGNCAGTTCGCTGCTGGTGCTGCCCACGAAATACGCAACCCATTAAACACAATTGGTATGTCTACTCAACTTTTGCAAGTCATTTTTTCTCAACCCAATGTTAACAGCGAAGACGTTAACGAAGCTAGAGATACGCTGCAAATCATTCATAATGAAACCCAAGTTCTACGACAAACTTGTGATCATTTTTTAGCTTTGAACCGTCCACCGAAGCTAAACTTGAAACTAACATCTATTAACAGCTTAATAACTGAAGTTATTTTGGGGATACGGCTACTGTCTGAGGAAGCCCGTGTTAAGATTGTTGAGCAAATGGCACCATATCTACCAGACATTAACATTGACGCCACACTTATTCGACAAGTGGTAGTTAATTTGATGCAAAATGGTATTCAATCAATGCCAAGAGGAGGTCGTCTATTTGTGTCAACGCAATTAAAAAAATCTACTATTGATACACGCGTAGTATTGCAAATTCGAGACACTGGTGTGGGTATTGCTAATAGTATAAAAGAGCGTATTTTTGACGCTTACTTCACCACACGTGAGAATGAAGGTGGCATCGGTCTTGGATTAGCTATTGCTCATCAATCTATCAAGGCTCACCAAGCTCAAATCGAGGTACAAAGCCAAGTCGGAATGGGTACAACCTTTACCATATCTTTCAGGATCCCACCGTCCTAAGTTCAGAGAAGATTAAATGACGAAAATTTTAATTGTCGATGACGATCAAAATCAGCGTATTATTTTACAGCGAATTCTGAAAAAAGAAAATTACGATTGCATGACCGCTTCAAGTGGTCAACAAGCATTAGAACTTTTAGAGAAAAATTTATTCGACTTAGTTATCAGCGATATGCGGATGGGTAAAATATCAGGTCGAGACTTACTAAAGTCGATTCAAAAAAAGTGGCCCAAACTACCCGTTTTAATAGTGACTGCCTTCGCAGAATTACAAGATGCGATTCGATTGGTTACCCATGAGGGTGCATTTTACTATTTTGAAAAACCAATTGACACGATGGAATTGAAGAAAGAAATTAAGAGAGCTCTGGCCGAAAAGTCACTACAAGTGCATGATTCAGAACAGGTAATTGAAGATAAAGACTGTTATCCTAGTGCTCATTTTGGGAATATAATTGGGCAAAGCCAGTCCATGCGAGATCTTTTGAAAACAATGCATCGGATTGTCGATCTGGGTGCTAACCAACTACTCATAACCGGAGAAACCGGTACGGGCAAAGATTTAGTCGCTCGTGCTCTACATGACTATAGCCCGAGAGCAAAAAAGCGTTTTGTAGCTGTGAACTGCCATACCATTCCGAACGAAATAGCGGAGACTGAACTCTTCGGTCATGTTCGAGGTGCATTTACTGGAGCCGACCGAAATAAACCAGGCGTGTTCGAAACTGCTCATGGTGGAACGTTATTCTTGGATGAAATTGGCGATATTTCCTTGAATATTCAGAGCAAGCTACTGAGAATTCTACAAGACCGACAAGTTTTTCGAGTTGGTTCAGTAGAAGGTAGACAGATCGATGTTTGTGTCATTGCAGCTACCAACACAGATTTGGTGCAGGCTGTCGAAAAAGGACAATTTAGGGAAGATCTCTATTTTAGATTAAATGTTATTCCACTGCATTTGCCACCATTACGGGAAAGACGAACAGACATCAATCTACTGATAGACCATTTCTTGACCAAATTTAGCCAGGAATATCCTATGGTAAACCCAAAAACAATCAAAACTTCGGCTCGATCAGCTCTGGAAAATTGTAATTGGCCCGGTAACATTCGGCAACTAGAAAACTGTCTCAAACGAACGTACCTAATGTCAGAAAGCGACCAAATCACCACCCAAGACCTACCAGATGAGGTTTTCGACCAAACCATCCCACCTGTCGACTTGAAAATTGATTTGTCGCGAAATGCAGTTTCGCTCGAAGAAATTATTAAGTCTTACATCGAAGCTGCACTTTATCAGACCGGTGGAATACAAACAAAAGCTGCTAGACTCTTAGGAATGTCCCGCCGACGTCTACAGAGTAGAATGAACCGCTATGGGTTAGAAAGCAAAAATTTTAAAAGTCAAACCAATAACCTTATGGAGTAAGCGTTACATACGCTGTAAGGTTGATTTAATACCGGGTGATTGTAGGATCAATTTCCCGAGACCATTGGTCAATCCCCCCGATTAAGCTCGTTGATTTCTTAAATCCAAGTTGCCTGAGTAAATAAACTGCGTCGAGGCTTCTTACTCCATGATGGCAATATACCACGATCTCCTGTTGCAAAGATAACTCATTCACTCGCTTTGGTAACTCTTTAAGTGGGATTAATACGGTCTCTGGTAGTTGTACAATTTTGTTTTCCCAAATTTCTCGCACATCTAGCAAGACAAAGTCCTCACGGTTATCTATCATTTGTTTCAATACTTCTGGATCAATAGAGTAATCAGCTGGATCGAAGGGCAAAATAGCCTCCTCAGCACTGGGTGCAGATTTGGGAATATAGGTTCTCTGGGACTGGTGGCCATCTAGTAAATCTTGAAAAACTTTTTTGACGAGTCTTAGCATTGAAAATGTCTCTTTTTCAAAACAAGTTGCAATTTAAAGTGAATTGAAAGAATGACAAAAGATAAAACTGAAAATCGACTGGTCTTCAATCATAACTCCTAAGCTGTTTCTATTTTTTGTCGTTTTTGAAAAACTCTACAATACCAGTCTTAAAAACGAACTTCGGCACCAAACAGTGGCAAAATTGGTAGTAGTGGCTCTGCCTCGACTTGACAGTCCAAAATCAGATTCTGATCGTCACTNTAGATGGCAGTAACCGCATACTCGTGAACGTTTTGGTGATTATAAAGGTTTAGTACTTGAACGTACCAACTCAGTGATAGTTTCTGATTACTTTTTGTTCTAGTTAAACGTAGATCCAAACTATGATAATTCGGTAATCTACTAGCATTGATAGGACCATGAAAAGTAGATTCACAGTCTTTGAGTTGACCGTTGAGCCAAATTGGCTCGGCTTTTAACTCAGTATAAGGCCTACCTGTGTGAAATGACCAGGTAGTATACAAACACCAACCGTCAGAAAAAAACCAGCCCAAATTTGCTAAAACTGAGTGCCGTTGGTCATAGTCGCGAAAGTAAGTAGTATTAGTAGTAGCTAAACTAGCTTGAGCTTGCCCGTAGGAATATCCCAGACTAACTTTCAGTCTTTTGGCTACAATACTAGAAACAAATACATCGCCACCGATAGCTAAGCCCTGATTCGGGTATTGTAGATTTTGGCTTTTTCGACCTAAATCTTCAACTTCTCCTACCAAATTATCGTATTTTTTTCTATATAATTCACCACTAATTAAAAACTTGTCATCTAAGCCGATCAGATTGCCACTTAATTCTACACCAACAATATAATGGCTTGCTACTTCTGAAGGATTCACTAGTCTAGAATAACGGGCGATAGGAATGGAAGTTAGACTAACTGGTTGATGGAACCTCCCCCAAGCCAATCGAATTACCATACTCTGATGTGGCCGCAAGGCTAAACTTAATCTTGGAGAGAAATCGAAACCTAATGGATTTGGTTCATTACTCTTCATCTGATATTTGCGATATAGTCCTCGAGCACCTGTATTCAGCGCCACGTAGGGTGATATTTGCCACTCATGCTGAAAATATGCCTTGAAATCCCATCCGTCAGCATCTATTTGCTGAATAGACTGTTTTAGCCGGTAATCGTATATACTTTCTATCCAACGCCACTCTAGACCAGCATCAAGTTGGTGGTTAACCACTGAGTCTTTGGCCCTAAGATAAGTCGACTCTATTTTACCTCCAACAAAACTGAATTCTCGTTTATCATAGCGGTAGTAGTCGTATCGTCGATCATGGGTTTGGAACCCGGAAAAAATATAGACTTGAGTCCAAAATTTCGAGCTATGTGCCCTTCGAAATTTCCCCCAGAACAAACTATTCGTATATTCCGAAGTCAATTTCGACTTTTCTTTTTCCGGTATCATCTGGTTATTATCCAGAGCAGAAATTGTATTTAACGTTATTTGGTTTTTATCACTTAGCTCCCAATAGAGCTTACCAAATAAGTCGGCATAGGTTGGCCTCGGAACATCGTCTGCGTCAATCAAATCAAGTAAAAGATCAAAATAACCGCGACGTGCCGATAATAACCAACTACCAGTAGGGCCAATTGGTCCTTTCAATTGAGCTGAGGCATTCAGCAAATCTAGACCAATCAATCCCGCTCTCTTTTCCGGGATAGATCTATCGGTTTTAATTTCAACCACGCTTGACATTGCATCACCATATTTGGCCGGGAAACCACCCATCATCAAATCAAATTGCTGAACCAGGTTAAGATCAATAATCGAAATCGCACCACCAAAATCCCGCAAATGGAAAGGTTCTCGTAGTTCCATACCGTCCAAACGTACTAAAACTTCGTCCCGTTCGCCACCTCGAACATTGAACCTGGCGCTATAATCATGAGATACTACACCAGGAAAGACCTGTGCAGCTCGCAGGATATCGTTATCGACCAAGGGGAATGACTGTATTTCGGTTTTTGATAGTCGTTGGTTAATGGTTGTTCCTGATTGTATTGTGAACTGGCTGGGTGTGACAGTGATAGGTGGTAATTCGATTGGTATATCTGAAGCCCAGAGCTGTAAGCCCAAATGAGCACACATAAAGTAACCCAATATTTGTGCGACAAATTTCATTGAAAACTAATTAAGTTTAGTTTGGTAGAACAGTTGAAAATCAAGAATTCGTATTGTTAATTTTTCCGTCTCCATAAGATTTGTTACTACTNTACTTAAATGTNNCTTGATNTCCTGACGTAATCATTTGATCTTGGTGGCTTAATTGNAGGAACGAGANCAACACNTGGTAGTTTTTTCGGCTGCATTAAAACTGCATNANGGGGATTTTTACAAGTTTGAAAATNCATAAAAANTGAGACTATTCAATACTCATTATCACTTNTANAGCTAGAACTGCATAGGCNGTCGTCAATACTGTATCCCGTTCCATCCAAAAACTGCTTTGGTTGCGCCAGTAGGCCAAGTCGACTCTATCACCAACATAAAAAATAGACTCGTTTGGATTGGCAGGGTCAGGAATGTCTTGATTTGCAACTACCGAATTAACGATTTTTCTTTTGATCAAAGTTTCAGCTAGTTCCTGAAACCAAAAAACTTTAGGCTGCTCCTTCCCAAATATAATTTGACCTTTTTTCATCGTTCGTATTTCTTCGTAGGCTGCTAATGCTAAGGCCAAATTGTAGTAATAGTAGTATAGNCCTTTTGTTGCTTGATTTCTATTCATACCCGGATTTTTNTCTAATTGCCAGTTATTGCAAATCCATTCAAAAGTATCTCTTAGATGCGATTCCTTGGCATTCACNTGCATAAGACTAAGTAGACCTGCAGCTGTCATGCTACCATAAGGTTTGCCTGTGACCATTGTTTTACTCTCACCATTTGGTGAATANATAAAACCACCATAGTGATTCGACCCAAGATTGGTCCCCCAATAGTCTTCGTTAGCTTCATTGGACTGGCACCTCAATATAAACTTTTTTGCATTACTCAAAAATGAGCTGTCATCAGGCAATGNCTGTTTCATCACTTTTGTCATGTAATTACGTGTTTCGTCCAGTGTGAGTAGAGCTAAACTTAAGTTAGATAAGTCATAATTCTCTTGTTGGNCAAGACTATAATTAATCCCACCAAAATATCGAGNANGATCTTCATCTTTTACCATTTGCAAACTTTTGAGAAAGGTTCGACCGTCTCGAATTTGCTGATAATAATTACGGCTATTGGTAGCTGCCAGTGCTAAAAGACAAACACTCGTCGTATAACTGGGGTGGGCCATCTGTAGTAAACTTCTGTCACAGATGCTACCATCTAGATTTGAATAGCTTGTTAGTGCGTTAACTGACCTTTGCAAAAATGGGTGTGTACGCAGATTGTATTTTTGTTCTGGGTGTTTTAAGAAAGCTGCTACGACCAGGGCAGTAATACCTACCTGCCCGTGAAACAAGCCATCTGGTCCTTGTTGAATTTCTAGCCAGCGTAATCCCTGGTCAATACTGTCAATAATTAACGGGGTCAGATTTTTTCTGACTTCGTAGTAGTCGAACGCATCCGTCAAGCTTGCATATGAAACTTCACCTCGAGCTACTATTGTTATTAATAGTGTCAAACAAACTAGAATCGTTCGGAACCATCTGGTCCACATCATATGAAGAGAAAATACCTTTATTTCTTACTCTATATCTAAACCAACTTCGAGTGCCAAAATCGCGTAGGCTGTTACTAAAAGTGGGTCCCTNTCCATCCATCGACTTTCTTCATTTTTCCAGTAGGACANTTTTACTAACTCACCTTCTTTAGCCAAGAGCTGNCCAGGGTTCGTNNCATCTCTAATATCGNCTTTAGCAACAAGTTCATCTTCAATTTTTCGATTCATTAATTCTTCTGCTAGGTCTTTAAACCAGAAGTGNGTTTGCCCTTGTACATCGGTCAAAGAACCACCTTTNGTTTTTTCATAGATGGCCAAAGCTTTAGCCATTGTGTGATAATGATAAAAAATNCCCTGTTGACCCATCCCTGGATTTTCGTCAACTCGGTAGTTATTTCGAATCCATTCAAAAGCATCCTCAACACGTGGGTCTGTAGCATCAACTTTTGCATGAATAAAACTAAGCAACCCAGCATAAGTCATACTGCCATAGGATTTGGTACCACCAGCTTTGCTTTCACCACTTGGGGCATAGATAAAGCCACCATCATCGCCGGCCCAAGCTAAGTCATTACTTTCACTTCTATTTTGACAGCGTTCCAAAAACTTAACTGCCTTACTCCATACCTCAGCGTCATCTTCATCACTATCCTTCAATGCTTGAATGGCATATGTCAAATTAGACAAATCNTAGACATCACTACGACTACCATAACCAATACCACCGTAATATGGACTTTCTTCGTCTATTTGNTGATTCCCTTTTATGTACTGNTGTGCCCGATTAATTGCTTCTTCGTATTCTTTGTTTTTGGCTGCAGAGAGTGCCATCAAGGCAACACTAGTGTTATAGTTAGGTAATGCTGGTTGCTTAGTAACGTCGTAAATACCTCCGTTTTCCTGCTGCATTTCTAAAAGGGCTGATAGTGATTTTTTGATAAATGGATGAGACGATTCTGAATATACATCTTTTGGGTGTCTAAGGAAAGCCGTAATCACCAAACCCGTAATCCCAGGATGATTGTGAAATAACCCATCGGCGCTTTGCTGTAGCTCCAACCACCGCAAGCCTTGGTTAACGGTTTCGAGAACACGAGAGTTCAGCTCTCGGCGCATTTGGTATTGGTTGAAAGTAGTATCTAAGTCGGTGTTGCTTAGGTTACTTGGATTTGGTGAAAGTTGTGCTGATGAAAGAAGAGTACAGGTTAAAACAAAAACGAGTACCCATGCAATTTGGTTCACGTTGTATCTCCAGAAATATATCAGGTTAGCAAGCAAGACATTGAGCAACGACTGTGCCAAAGGCTCCAGTCAAGTCAAGCTCTAAGCTATCCGCCTTATTAGGTATTAATCTAATGAAGGTTGTTCAAAAAAAGAACGAAACTGTTCATAGTTCGTTTACGACTTTGACTTGTGCGTATTATTTCATAAAAAGANAACCTGACCACTTTCTGAAGATTTCATGGCNGCATCATAGACTTTCATTACTTCAAGGATTTGGTCTGGGCGCACAGCTAGTTCGGAATCGTGATTTAGNACATCAGCAATGTTTTGGTAATAGGATTTCCAAGAACCACGCGAAGGCTCAATGGTTAGTTCTTCTTTTTTACCACTAGCGACTGTTGTTACCTGAGCAAAATTTTCTCGTACCTGCTCGGCAGCATCGATATCGCCTGCAATCATCGCGGGTTCCTGCGGATCTAACCCGAATTTGACGAGTCCACCCAAATTTCCTTCTANATACCATCTTGGTTTCGGTCCATGGGCAAGATTGCTAATCTCGATCTGGTATCGANCGCCATTTTCATACTTCAAAATAAGATTGGCATAATTCCCAATATCAACATTCCAATGACGATTATAATGTATGTCACAAAAAACACTTACAACTGGTGAATCAACCAATTGTAAGGCTTGGTCAACAAAGTGAGCTGGCCAATCAAAAAGGATACCACCACTTTGTTCTTTTGANCCACGCCAACCACCCGGTGCACCATACCCCATAATNCCGACCTGATAGAGATACGGTTCGCCTAATAAACCATCGGCGATAGCTTTTTTTACTGTTAGGTAATCCCAATCCCATCGGCGGTTATGAAATACACTGAGCAAAACATTGTTTTCTTTACTTGCGGTGATCATCGCCTCAGCCTCACCAGCATTCATGCACATGATCTTATCTGTTACCACGTGCTTACCTGCTTTCATGGCTTGAATTGCCATCTCAGCATGGACATGATGAGGGGTTGCCAATACTACCAAATCCACCGACTTGTCATCTAATACTTGGTCTAGATGTTCGTATATCTTAGCCGTAGGGTAATCTGCACTTGCCTGTTTTTGGCGACTTTGATCCCTAGTTGCAATACCATAAATCGACATTCCTTCTGCCAAATTTGCTAGATAGGTATGGAAGCATCGGCCAGCAAATCCATATCCAACAACTACAACATTAACCATCTTATTCTCCTAAGAAATGTAAGTATATCCAAGTACGAAGCTTAGTAATTATATTGAAAAACTCCAACACTACGCCCCTGTTATTTAATCGACACCTTCTAACTTGAGAAGCCAAGATCATTACTACTGACCCATGTTTATTTTTAAATAGATTCCTATTTTCAGGTGTAGTGATTTTTGTACTAAGTACTAGTCAGATCGAAATAAATGAAAATAGGCTTTCGGTATATAAGTTATCGAAGCAAGATTATCCTACTAAACAGATTCGACTCAAAAAGCTAGACTCAATCTATCATCTGTTTGAGTCTTCAGCACGCACTAGTATACTTTATCTATCCCCGTTTTGCTTAAAACAGGGGCACTAAACGATCTGGNCCACAAGATANTCTATAAATAACTGNCAACCCAAAACTAGGCGAACCAGAAATAACTATCTTCAGAAAAGCATTAGTATTTTATAAAANTGTAACCTTAGATTACTTATGCTCCATTTGAAAGATTCCACTCCAATTATCGGGGACACCAGTTTGTAAATAATGCTTTGATCGGTGTAAATAGAGCCTGGCTACTGGGTCTTCAGGAAAAGTCAACAAGATGTCTTTCATAACCTTCGTACTAGTATCAAAGTCGGCTTGGTAATAATGACTGATACCAACTTGCAGTTGGTTATGTGTTTTAGCTTTACTAGCTTTCAATTTCTCTGAGTCCGCATCATATATCTCGTAGACATTGACGATTCCTTGTCGACCTTTAACTTTTACACGTTCTACAAAACGAGATCGATAATCATTATCTGAGGATAGTAACTCAAGAGTCTCTTGGCTAACCAACATTTCACAGCCATATCGTTTCGTCAAACCTTCTAATCTAGCACTGATGTTGACTACATCTGAGATAACTGTCCCCTCTATCCTTTCACTTTCACCAATAATACCGAGCATTAACTCTCCAGTATGAATACCAACTCCCATTTTAATTAGGGGCTTTTTTGATGATTGGCGTTGTTCATTAAACACTTTTACGGTTTCTAGTATTTGGGTACCAGCTCTGACAGCATCGTCAGCAGATTCGGGAAATAGTGCCATAATGGCATCTCCCATGTATTTATCGATAAAGCCATTTTCTTGGCGAATGATAGGTCCAATTTCATTCAGTAATACATTAATGAAATTAAAATTTTCGGATGGTGACATACCTTCAGATAAAGTTGTAAAATCTCTTACATCTGCAAATAAAACAGTCATATTATGTTGTTTTTGGGCACTTAGGCTGAGAGAGACAATATCTTCTTCGCCAATATAGTGCAACATCTTCCGTGGTACAAAACGAAAAATAGCCTCATTTATTTGGGTCAATTTTTTGTTGAGAGTGTGCAACTGTCGATTATTAATTGCTACTTCTCTCGCTAAAAAAATTGAGTAACAAACTAGGTTAAAAGCGTAACCAATAGCTACTATCAATTGTGAGTATGACTGTTTTTTCAGTACTCCGAAGTCGATCAATATATTATAGAAAATGGTTAGCTCAAAGATAAAAATGCCAAGAATTAAAATCCCGGATCTCTCCTTTTTTTGTTGATAGAGATTCGCCATTACCCGAAACATCTCAATCAACTGAGCAATTGCAGTTATGTGGTAAATACGTTGGAAGAGATCGTAATTTTGTGGATTAACCAAGTTAAGTTGTAAAGGGATTTTACTGATAAAAACTAGTACCCATAACAAAATAAACAGGTAAAATTGTCTAGGTAGTGAGTGTAGTGAAACTGAGTACACAAATCTTAAGGCAGCTAGCCAAGAAATAGAAAGAGAAGCGTAAAATATCGTCACGGGATGGGTGAGGTATGGTTCAGCGGATGAGAACCAAAGAAAAAAAGTGAATCCACTGAACAAGACGTAGATAGCATAATACAGATTTTCGTATTCTGAACGGTAAAATAAAAAAATAAAAAAGTGTAAAATGCCTAAAGCTAATGAGAACCCTAGGACTGAAAACTGAAAGATGGTCGTTTCTCTAACTAAGTTAGATCTAATTTTTGCTTGTATTAGAGGAGTACCTCCAATTTGAAAAGTAAAACCACCATGGCCCTGTTCGTGTGGTATAGAAATCAATATTCTATTCTCTCCAACAGGGAAGTTAACCCAATACTGGTTAATCAAAAAGTTCGGAGTTTTCTGTTTATCGGTTGGTTCTAATACATGTCCATTCAGCCAGAGTTTAGCTTCGTCAGTACTACCCAAAGAGACACAGATTTTTTTTTCTTCTTTATTGATTAAAGTTTGGTAAGCATAAGCTGTCAACAGCTGATNTTGGGACTGTTTCTTATGAACTTTTTTGTCGCCATGTCCCCCAAATAGTCTGACGACTGAATCCGGAGACCTATAAAGATGCCAATTTTTCTGGGCCCCTTTTGAGTTTAAATCGAGCGAAAAATCTTCTAGAATAGGAGGAGGTGTGTGGCTGAGGTTAACATCTTCTGGAAGACGTCNATGAATTTTTTCCATAACCCACCAATCGGTAACAAAGTTACCGTTGAGACCTACACTATTTAGCGTTCCCTGAGATGAGTAAGAACAATCTACTGAACAACACAATAGCAGTATTATTATCAACGAAACTATTTCTATTTTTACCAGGTCAACAGATCTAAGCTTTGACATTTTAAATCGTCTCTAGCATAATTCAATGGGTTCATTTACAGTGAGAAATAATAATGAAGATCAAAATTAAACGTATTGATAAAACACTACCTTTACCCGAATATCAGACAGATGGTGCTGTAGGCTTTGACCTATTTTGTCGTCAAAAGACTTACATTGGGCCACAAACTGTCGGATTGATTCCGGCAAATGTAATTGTAGAAACACCACCCGGTTACATGCTAGTCATTGCTCTCAGGAGTAGTACCCCTAGAAAAAAGGGCTTGTTAATTCCGCATGGCCTAGGTGTTATAGACCAAGATTACTGTGGTCCATCAGACGAAATTTTGATCCAAGTTTTCAATTTTACTGACCAAGAAGTAGTTATAGAGCCAGGTGAGCGAATTGCCCAAGGTATCTTTGTTAAAGTGGAAAATGCCAAAAGTGGTATAGGTTGGCAAGAAACAGATCAAATCAATCATAAGGCACGTGGCGGATTTGGTAGTACTGATTCTGAGTGAAGGGGCATTTGACTAGACATTCAACTCCACATCGTCGGCACTAGAAACCAGTATGGTAGTTTGGAAATTCCCAGTCATATACTCAATGCCTTGACGGAAATCATTTTCATCGTCTTTTGTTGGTGGCTCAAACCCAAGAAAGACTACCGAAGAGTTGCCTGAAGTCTCACGGATTAGAGCTACTGGGTCATCTCCAACCAGGACAACGGGTGTGGCTTCAATTCGGGCCACATCGATCAAACTATGGAGATGATTGGTAGCTTCATCCAGCCCTGATTCTGATGTGATGACTCTCAATAACCGAATTTCATGGCTTCGCCAATGTGGGTTTTGACAGAGTAGATGTGCCAGTAAAACCATCTTTGCTCCATTTTTTGAACCATTCCACCATACGTCGATGGGAGAATTATTAGAGGTGATTTCAGGGAAAGAATTAGCATTCATCCAATCCATACTAGTTACAAGTTCATTATCCGATTNTTGATCAGATAGTTCATTTCTTTTGAAAACAATTAGACTCCGATCAAATTCACCCAACTCCCGTAAAAGTTGTAAAAAGGGTGTAAATTGTTCTAAGTCATGAGGCCAGCCAAGCATAATAGTGTTAGCACGGAGGCCACCAATACCGTGACACTGAACTAGTGCTTTAACACCGTCAGCATATTCGTGGGACACTATCACGGCTGGGAATGCACCCAAGCCAGCATCGTGAATTTGCCGACGCATGATTCGCTCTTGTCGTTCTTGTCGCTCTCTCAATTTATCCACATCTCCCGTGATAACGTGAGCCAGTGTTAGAATCCCACGTCCAGCCTCCAACCAATGGCCATAAACGGCCAAATGCTTTCGGGTAGATACATTTCCACTAAAAGCTAAAATAGTGGGTCTCCAATTTTTGGGGTGATATCGTTCATCCTCTAAGCGAAGTAGGCTACTTCGAGCTTGTTCGAATGCAAATCCACTTCGAACATCACCCCACTTGGCCCTCAGTTGACGACGACTTACCCACCAGTAGATTAGCCCAATTGCTGCTACAGAAATTACTGCTGCTAACCAGTTGAACAGGAACATAACTCCATAACAAGCTATTGTTCCCAGACCTGCAGTACTCCAATGACTCCATCGAAACCGAGGTCGATAGCTCGGGTTCCTCGCCCATGACTCCAAGAATGTGGCAAGGTTGAGTGTTCCATAGGTGATCATAAAAAACATCGCAATAATCGGAGCGATCTTATTTAAATCTCCCAACCAAATACAGATTTGACTAATGAAAAAAGTCAAGATAATTGCCCTTCTAGGTTCATTATTTTGACCACTTCCGGCAGCAAACAAACGGATTTGGTGAATAATCCCATCGCGTGCTAAGGCTTGCAAAATCCGAGGGGACCCCATCATGCTAGATAATGCTGAAGAGAGCGTGGCAGCAAAAACACCCATTGTAATTAACGGG
This sequence comes from Candidatus Poribacteria bacterium, assembly GCA_002714785.1. GTDB lineage: Bacteria > Poribacteria > WGA-4E > WGA-4E > UBA9662 > TMED15. The sequence goes on from PAYP01000045.1 coordinate 27,375, forward strand.
GAATAAACCGAAATCTCTTTGATAATCAAGTTATTACGGATCAGTTCTGCGGACGGCCTGGATCCCGCAAAAATTATCACTTGACTCAGATAGACTACCGCGGTCACAGCTACTGACCACAACGTACCCTTGGGAATGGAGCGACCGGGTTCTTTAAGATCACCTGACATGTTTGCACCAGCCATAATGCCAGTTACTGCCGGGAAAAATAAAGCAAACATGGGAAAAAAACCACTGTTCGGTTGGTAATTACTCGTTATATTATCTTGTAACGTAGTCAAGTTGAAATTGAGTAGACCACCAACGTAAAATGACACTAGGGAGGTAATCAGAATACCCAAGATTCCGTATTGGAGTTTTATTGTCCAGCCAGCCCCGATCATCACACTAACAAACACTAGCAGATTGACGACGGTAGAAATAGTTCCGAGCGAAAAATTTAGATAATTACCAAATGCTCCCATGAGAGCCTCGGCAAACCCAAAAACGTACATGGCTACTGAAATAGCTTGAGCCAAAAAAAAGACAATACCGATGGCAGCACCAAATTCGACTCCTAAGCTTCGGCTAATTAGGAAGTAAGCCCCACCGCCTTTGACTTCAGTATTAGTGGCAATCGCTGAAAGAGAGAGTGTCGTAAGTAACGTAATAGCTTTAGACAAAGCGACAATCATTACGGCCTGGATAATACCCGTCTGACCAACTACATGACCAAACCTTAGGAACATAATTACTCCTAGTATAGTCAGTGTACAAGGTGTGAATACTCCACCAAATGTATTAAACTTTTGAGTGTTTTCTGGCTGTTTTTTCATCACTGATTGGTTCTAATACTGGGTATCACCTAAACTAAACTATACTGAGTGTTTGATAGATTCGCAAGCACCAAACTTCTAATAGGTCAATTCTTATTAAACAAGATTACAATAAAATCACCATATCCTGAAGATTTTGTCGCATCTTTAATGCCTAAGAAATGACATAACAACTTATGAGACAAAAATACAGTACGCCATCAATAAGGAAAGAAATATGAAACATTTTTTTGCTCTGGGAGCGATTTTAGCGGGGTTATCGGTTATGGCAGGTGCATTTGGAGCTCACACCCTTAAAAGTAGAATCGAGCCGGATTTATTAGCTATTTTTGAAACTGCTGCTCGTTACCAGATTTATCATGCCTTGGGTCTGATTTTGATAGCCTTGATAAGAGAACCATCCACTTTAATTGGGGTGGCAGGTTGGCTATTTTTTGCCGGGATTTTAATTTTTTCTGGTAGCCTATATATTTTAAGTCTTAGCGGTATTCGATGGTTGGGGGCAATCACACCAATTGGAGGATTGGCCTTTATCATTGGTTGGCTGTGTTTAGCTATAGGATTCAAAGGTTAAAATTTGTAGAAGGAATTTTGGGATATAAAAATAAAAAAGGCAGTCGCCTAAGCGACTGCCTTTTTTATTTAGTCTGAGGATTAAAATTTAGAAAGTCATTATAGTTTCGAAAGCTATTTGGGTCTCACCCTCGTCGCCCAAAATTTGTTTGAGTTCTATAAGAGAGCCTAAATTGTCGTTAAATGCGTAAGAAGGACTAATAGTGAAGGAAGTCCTCAGTTCTTCATCATCATCATCTAGATTGTCTTGGGCCCCACTGAAACGGACAGTAACACCAATCTCGTCTGTTACGCCGATGTTAGCCATAGCCAGGAAGTGAATGCCAGTGGTATCGTGTGCGTAGTAGTTAGGTAACAAGTCAAATTCCGCTGCTACTGTGATATTATCCATGGAGTACATAACCCATGCATTAATTTCACTTTTTAAATAGGTTTCTTCTTCTTCGTCGTGGTGATCGTGATCGTGATCACCTTCTTCTTCGGCATGAACTTCTTCCATGATATCACCGGCAAATCCGATTTTAGCGGTCAAACCTTCAATTGGCATCAGGGCTATTTGAGCCTCAAAACCAGGATGGTTTAGATCAGTATCACCACCGCCATCCCAAACGCCAGTAACTACGGAGGCATATAGACCAATCATATCAGAAGGACTGATACTCAGTGATACACCGTTTTGGTAACCTGGATAAGGGATACCAGTCGAGTATGAATACTGAAACATATCGGTTGGTTCAGCAGCTTCAAAACCAAGACTGCATAAAAAACGACCGGCATTAATGCTGACCATATCTGAGAATGCATAGGTGATGTAGGCTTGCTCAAGACCAATAGAATCATTACCATCGATATCAGCTCGCCCAGAAAGCTTATCAAAGCTAAATTTGAGAGCAAGTTCCAACTGGTCGTAACCAGCAAATGCGTCTAATTCAGAGTCTCCGTCTTCGTCTTCGCCTATAGTAACACCAGCTGACATATCTAAGAAACCATCAACTGAAAAATTGTCGCTAATCTTAATAGCTGAGGCAGAAGGAGAGAGAAGACAAACAGTAACAAGGGCAAAAACACCCAGGAAAAAACTTTCACGTAATTGTTTACGAATCATAGAACTCAAGTTAGACCTCCTAAAGTCTAATTTTCTTTATATTGATAATACAAACAAAAGATTGCTTTGGCTATATCTTGGTTGACACAAATCTTAAGTAAACTGTGTCGATCCATATTTTAACATAAAAGCCAAGCTCAAGCTTTGTATAGCTAAAAACATTAAATGGGTTTTTAGGATCCCTATAACACATTTTTTGACAGGAAAGATATTTCCCCTAGCCTGTGCTTGACTAACCCAACAATGAAAGAACGTAGCATTGCTTTTTAGGTTTCAATATCAAGACACATACTAGGGAAAACATCTTTAGAAAACTCTTGTGGTACCGGCCACTGTTGTTTTTTCTGTCAAACCAGCAGGTTGCGGTCTATTATTCGAAGACCGATACTCCAACGTAGCCGCTCACACCATGTTCGGTAAGATCTAGCCCTTCTCTTTCNTCCTCTTCANNAACNCGCATACCNATGNNCGCCTTAATTANGGAAAACATAACAAAGCTAGTTCCAAAAGCCCAAGCAAAACCTGCAACTACNCCAATNCGAGTTGGACCCCGAGTTGGGCGCCACCTGCTTCACTACTGAAGAGTCCAATTGCTAAGGTTCCCCAAGCACCACAGACCCCATGAACTGAAACAGCACCTACCGGATCATCGATTTTCAGTTTGTCAAAGAATACAACTGAGCCAACAACCAGAAAACCACCTAGCAATCCAGTCAAAGCAGCCATACCTGGCGACATTATGTCGCAACCAGCTGTGATGGATACTAATCCGGCCAAGGCTCCATTCAATCCAAGAGAAGGATCTGGCTTCCCAAAGAATATCCAAGTAGCAATCACTGCACCAATAGCTCCGGCTGCAGCAGATAAGTTGGTGGTCACAGCTATGTAGGCCATGTCCCGTCCAACGCTAGTAGTACTACCTGGATTGAATCCGAACCATCCCAACCACAGAATAAACACACCCAACGCCCCCATCGGTATATTATGACCGGGTATCGGATTAACGGTACCATCTTGATTATATTTTCCTTTTCTAGCACCAACAACTATGGCACCTGCTAGAGCGGCCCAACCACCAATCGAGTGAACTACTGTTGAACCAGCATAATCTAGAAACCCCATACCTTCTAACCAACCGCCACCTGCATATAAACCACCCCAGCACCAGGAACCAAAAATGGGGTAGATGAACGCACAAATAATGATAGAATAGACGAAATATGCGGAAAATTTGGTACGTTCAGCCACCGAACCACTGACTATGGTCGCAGCCGTAGCACAAAAAACAGTCTGGAATATCAGAAACGCCCAGTTAAAACCCTCAGAGTTTCCGGTTGCTTTGGCAGCCTCAGATGAACCATCAAAGAACATCATACCTCCACCAATCCATCCACCGGAAACACCAAACATCAAACTAAAACCTATCGCCCAAAAAATAATGGACCCCAACGAAATATCCATCAGGTTTTTCATTATAATGTTGCATACATTCTTAGCACGGGTAAATCCAGATTCGACTAGTGCAAATCCAGCTTGCATAAAAAAGACTATAAATGCGGCCAAACATGTCCAGAGAATATTAGCGTCATCGCGAAGCGTAGCTAGCGTATCGGTTTCCTCTTCAGCGATGCCAATGCTTGGAATTATGCTAAATGCAAGGAATAAAGTTAATAAGGCCAGCGAAAATACAAGACCTTTAGAATCGTGTTTTCTCCGTTTCATGACTTAAATAGTATCCTCCAAAAGTGATAAAAAAAACTAACAAAGGAGCAAAAACCTGATTTACGTAACAACATTGGAAATTGATTTTCTGTCAATCTACCTAATGTGATTTGCGTCGATCAATACAGAGCTTGATGTTTGAACCTTCAATTGCTAGAATAAATCGTACGAAGGCCCCCTAGCGCAACAAGTGTGCCATCGGCTAAAACCCTTTGTTCAAAAGGGTTTCTTTAGCCCGACATTCAAGTTGCCTTTTTTTTTATCAGCTCCATGCTTAAAGTCTGTGCTTAATATTATGGACTCTATTTTGTTATGAATTCGAAATCTACCACTCGTTCCTATCACTACCAATTATTGGTAGTAGTCAGTCTTATTGGTGCAGGCCTACGCCTATGGCAAATAGATCGCTGGAGTTTGTGGCAAGACGAAGTCCTTACTGTATTATCTTCTCAACTTTTGGCTTTCGATTACTTGCCCATCAACCCAATCCCCTACTTAGCAGTCAAGTCGTCTATAGCTATTTCTGGGCTTGGTGCTTTTGGTGCTCGATTTATCCCTAGTTTGGTGGGAATCTTAAGCATCCCACTGATATATCAATTTGCAAAGATGCTCTATAATAGGAAGGTGGGTTTATGGAGTGCCTTATTCCTATCCATTAATCACTGGCATCTATTCTGGTCTCAGAATTCCAGGTCTTACATCTTTACCTGTTTTTTTGCTATCCTCGTAGCCATTTGTTTTTATCGTGCTATCGAATCCAACAAACTGTATTGGTCACTCGTTTCGCTCATTTCATTGGGTTTACTAGTGATGTCACATTTGCTAGCTGGTGTCATGCTTGGCGCTTTTTTTATTTATGTAATCGGTTTAATTTGGTTAGAAGGGAAGAAGTTTGTGTGGCGAAGAAAATTGACAATACTTACTTTTTTTTCTCCTTTTCTCCTTTTATCTGTTTTGTTTGTACTACCTTCATTTCGACAATACCTGTTTTCTGGTTGGGGCCACAATGAATGGAATCGTTCGGGTCTGTATATTATAATGACGTTGGTTCATGGAGTTAGCCTACCAATTGCCACTATTGCTCTTTTATCTGCGACTACCATACCAATCAACCGCCCCCAATTTTTCCTAGCTTGTTATAGCGGCATTCCATTGGTATTTTTTCTACTTTGTTCTTTCATATTGAATGTNGCTGGTTATTATTTGTTTTTTACTTTACCAGCCTATATCATTNTGGCTGCTCGGCTATGCGAACAACTTCCNACTCTACTTCCCAAAAATGGTCGATTAGTAATACCATTAATTGTTATTTCATCTTCAATTTTATCCCTCTACATGTATTTTCAAGTTGAATACGGTGGTCGACCTCGATGGAAAGAAGCTTTTGAAATTATCCAAACTGAAAGGCAGGNCGGNGATCAAGTGGTGACTTCGCTTAAGCAAATGACTGACTTCTATCTGCCCCAACTTCCAACCGAGCAATCACTGAAAATTGACCTTGTCAATATGCCAGAGTCCCAATTTAATACTCGAACGTGGTTTATANTCGATAATGACCGTTTCAATATTTTCGACCCGCAACATAATTTTCGGAAACGNTTACAAAAAAACGCCAAATTGATGGCAGTATTACCAGCTATCATTCGATTTAAAGATCGAACGATTTCGGTTTATCTGCTAGAATANGTATACGNGANCCTCAAGCAAGTCGAAATTTCAGGTAGGTCTAATATGAATAAAAATGACGATCAAGAAACTTCTCGACGTGGCTTTTTTCGTCAAGCTCTACGACAGGTTCTAGANCCCGTTGTTGATTATGTCGACGAGCGGCAAANCCAAATCAAAAGTCAGCTAGCAGTCAATTCAAATCTAGTTGATGAATTGCCCGTTTCTCCTTTGTCCTACTATTTACGCCCACCCGGAGCTTTGCCTGAACCAGAATTTATACATACTTGTCAGCAGAGTGGTAGTTGTATTTCAGCCTGTCCAGCTGAAGCNATTTTTATCAACGAATCCGACCAACTTCCGTATCTCGACCCTGACCNGCAACCNTGCGTAGTCTGTGACTCCTTGGCCTGTATGACAGTCTGCCNCAGTGGGGCTTTACAATTAACACCGGTAGAAGAAATTTCTGTGGGTCTAGCAGTGGTNAACTATGGCTTATGTCTCAATACAGAGGGTATTGAATGTCAATCGTGTATTGAGCTCTGNCCATTAGGCGANTCAGCCATTCGGTTCGATACCGAAAACCAAGAAGTTGAGGTCATAGAGTCAGGTTGNATTGGATGTGGCGTATGTCAATACCAATGTCCCACCTATCCCAAATCTATTTTTGTTCGAAAAAATTTAGAATTTTAAATAAAGAGAATTATCCATGAATNTAGAAGAACNATATCTTTTTGATCTTAATGGCTANTTGGTAATCGAAAACGTATTGACGGAAAACGAGGTATCAGTTGCTAATCAGGCTATTGACAAAAACCAAAACCAAATTCAGATTAGAACTTCTGATAACACACTCGATGGAGGATCTCAAAATCTGTCAGGCCAGCATGGNCGCGGTGAGCTACATGGGTTACTAAATTTAGAAACTCCCTGGTCCAGTCCGTTTCGTGAGATGATAGCACACTCAAAAATCATCCCTTATCTCAATCAGATTCTGGGACGTGGCTTTCGTATGGACCATCAAACCTTTCTATTGTCGATGGAGAAAGGTNCAGAGGGATTTATTTTTCATGGTTCTTCCGGGCCGGATTTCGACCCGAATCAGTATTACATTTTTCAGAATGGTCGTATGTATAATGGGTTAACTGTGGTTATTTTCCAACTAACCGACGTAAACGTAGGAGATGGAGGATTAATTGTTATACCAGGTAGCCATAAAAGTAATATTGCTTGTCCAGATTCAATTCGTCGCTACGAAAATCATACTGAAAATGTGAGACAAATTACTTCCAAAGCCGGCAGTGTCGTAATTTTCACCGAAGCGGTAATTCATGGCACACTACCTTGGACAGCTGACCACCCACGCCGATCGGTGATGACCCGCTACACAGCTGGAAATATGGCATATGTTCCAGCCTCCCCCGTTCCGGACTGGGCTGATGAACGCCAACGACGTGTAATGGAACCTCCGTACAATTCAATACTCAATCGTCCTTTTTTAGAAGATGATTAATACTCAAAAATTTCGTCTTAGTTTCTGAGNAATCAATTTGATTGATCTAGATTTTCATTCNTTTCGCCTGANAGATANCGCCAATATAATAAGAGAAGGGAGTCNATTGNGNCCTNNCGATATTTTAGGTTTCNCGATGCAGTTCTNTGTATGGAAGGAANAGTTATAAAAAATAAGAGAAACAAATAGATAAATAATATTCAGCTTATATGGCTTCAAAACCCCACCATTCTCAAAAAATCTCCTTGCACTAACATNGAGTATATTGAGCAAGAGAACGGGAAATTTTGNCAGATTTACGTCTCTTGTATCTTCAAGGGCTATAATGACCTGACTGCTTGAAAATTAGACTAATATGCTATTTTGATTCAGCCCAAACCGAGTAAACTCCACGGCTTTCACTGATTGCCTCAAAAATCTTNTATGCACATAGGCTTTGACGAATTCTAGAAGACCGAAGAAATAGTTTAAACTGAATTAAAGGTTGAAGGTTCATTTATTTTTAATTTTGGTTGAGCTACTATTTTTCTATTGACAGACCGAAGACGACGCCATTTACAAATTTCGCCGATTAAAATATTTCGNTTCAGTTTGTCATATACTAATTTTTGCGATCTTCCGCAATTCCAATGCTACATCCGAGACTACTTTCGACCATTCTCCCAATTTACTTTGTCGAAACAATCTCATAGTCGGGTACCAGGGTGAATCATTTCGGCCAAGCAACCANCGAAAGTCAGGNNTNGCAGGNAGTAGAGTCCAAACTTTTTTCCCCATTGCTCCAGCNAAGTGNGCTACTGAAGTATCCACACTNATTACAAGATCAAGTTGACTAATAGCTGANGTTGTATCTCGAAAGTCTCGTAAATNACTACCTAGGTCAGTAATTTNTTTTCGATAAGGTTGTGGAATACCATTCTCTGTCTTANTNCNAACCTGCAAGCTGTAAAATTCCACTGTTTTTATAGAAAGTAACGGGGCTAGCTGTTCGAAGGCTAAGGAGCGGTGCTGATTGTTTTCATGTCTCGGATTACCAGCCCAGACTAAACCGACTTTGTATAAATTAGAGTCAAGAATTATCTTAGTCGATAATTGNNTTGGAAAAATNTANGGGACCTTNCTTGGAATAAGATCTAAATTANAGACNCCCATATANTATGGCAAACTCATCAGTGGAATACAAAGATCAAACTCAGGAATTNGTTCTCCTCGTTGTATAATATGCAGAAGCTTGAGCTCTCTACATAAGGGTTCGAGTACAGAAAAAAGTTGACGTTGGCATTCGAAAATTAATCGAAAACCTTTTTTCGATAATATAGGAATGAAGCGAAAAAAGTGAATTGTATCGCCAAGTCCTTGTTCAGAATAGACCAAAAGTCTCTTGTCGCCGATATTCTCACCTNTCCATANTGGTTGGCAAAATCCTCGATGGTGATTTCNCCATTCATGTCCGATCCACCCTTGACCTAAGTNACCTAGAAGTAAGTGAATAATACCCAAACTATAGTGGCAATCAGCATAATCTNGCTGAATACTAATTGCTTTCCGGTAAAGATCAATAGCCATATCAAAATNGCCCAATACACGCATCANGTTACCAAANTTATTGTAGGTGAAAGCATAATCAGGCGCAACCTTCGTGGCTTGACGATACATTTCAATCGATTTTTTGAATTCTCCTNGTTGGTAATAGATAATACCGAGGTTGTTATATGCTTGTACCAACTTTGGATTCAGTTTCAAAGCTGTGAGGTAAGACAAAATCGCAGNTTGTACNTGATCNGNGGATTCAAGGGCAACTGCCAAATTGAAATGAGCCTCACTATAATTCGGAGNAATAGTTATTGCTTTTTNAATGTGATGAATGGCTAACTCATTCTGTCCCGATTGAAAGAGCGCGACCCCACAATAGTTTTGTATACTTGCGTGTTTGGGATATTCATTTATCAAAGATTGATAGATTTTTACCGCAGCCTCAACTTGGCCGGACCGCTTGTAATCTAACGCCTGTTGTAATTGCTGCTCTGGTCTATTCTGCATTAACTTTCACATTTATTCAGATAATGTTAAATAAAGAAATATAGAAAGAAAAATTCTAGTATATGTTAATTAGTTTTGCAATGCCAGCCATCGTTGGCCGACAGAAGCCCGACTGTTTCATTGATTGACAAGTAATTTCAGGTTTGTTACCATAACTCGGCCTCACTGATATACAAATACGAATATGAAATACAAAACTCATGCTCTTCAACCAAACAACAGATTTTTTGCCCCGTAGTTGGAAAGTAGTGGTCGTTCGGTTTATCGCGTTTTTTGCTTCGATTACTATTTCTCTTAATCTAGCTTGGGGACTAACTGCCGAACTCGCTGAGGCTGTAAGAGTTGGCCGAAAACTTCTGGACACAACAAGCGACTTTGCTCCCTACCAAATTGAAAAGTGCTTTACGCCCGCTATAGTCACTCTGGCGCGTGATTGGAATCAACTACCACCAACTCTGCAAAAAGAACTCCAGCCAGTTTTTCTGCGCCCTAACGAATTGGAACGTAATGCAAATCATTCTGTCGGTTTCGGAAAAATAGAACTGCCTTATCGTTTCGAAACTCCTCACTTTCGTTTACATTATGCTATGACAGGTAAACATGCACCTCTACCGATTGATGA
>PAYP01000046.1 GCA_002714785.1 Candidatus Poribacteria bacterium
TGAGCCACCAACCTTTGATAAAGGCTTTAGTGGATTTGATGGGACCGAATGTACAACTCCACCACACGAAATTATTCTATAAGGGTACGGGTAAAGGAATTGGGTTTCCCATGCACCAAGATGCAGCTTGGATGAGGCATGAGCAAGACTCACTATTGGCCGCCATTATTCACCTAACTGATGCAACCGAAGAAATGGGCTGCTTGAAGATTTACCCTAAAAGCCATCAGTTAGGACACCTTCCCGTCTTCAACCAACGGGGCCGTTACCTTGACCCAGACCACTACCCGATTGATCAAGCTACTGCTGTCCCCGCCAGGCGAGGTCAAGTTTTATTTTTTCACTATTTGACCATTCATGGTTCTGATATCAACTAAAGCAAACAGATCCGTAAAACCGTATTGATTCAGGTAAATGACCCTACCGATAAAAGCATCAATGGCCAACATGACGGAGGGCACAGCCAGGGGTTGATGTTGGCAGGCAGTTCAGCTTTCTGAAAGAAGTCAAAAATTAGTTAACCCTTGAGATCCTGATCAGCAAAAATGGAAGGATAGTAGGGCTGCATGTTCCTTTCTATCCTTCTATTAATTTTTTATTGTTTTTGTTTCTTTTATAGTTTGTCCGCGTGGTCAGCTAAGTAACTGGCAACACCTTCTGGGGTATTGGTCATACCTGCATCGCCCGTATTCCAACCAGCTGGGCATACTTGTCCATTTTCTTCGAAGAATTGGAGTGCTTCGACTATCCTTACTACTTCGTCCATATTTCTGCCTAATGGCTCATCATTGACTACTTGGTGGCGAACGAACCCTTTTTGATCAATAACGAAATTCGCACGCATCGAAACACCGGTTGGATAATAAGAATCGGGAGACTGAGCTAATATTCCATAGGATTCCGAAATCCCACGAGACATATCTGCTACCAATGTAAATGGAACATTACCAATACCACCTTCATTCACTGGTGTATTTCTCCACGCATTGTGCGTGAAATGAGAATCAACACTCACGCCAACAACCTCACAGCCAAGGCTGTTTAGCGTTTCAGTACGCTTTGCCATTGCTAAAATTTCAGAAGGACAAACAAAAGTAAAGTCTAACGGATAGAAAAATAATACGGCATATTTGTTTTTGATTGCTTGCTCAAAATCGTAATCATCAACAATGTCCCCATTTGCAAGAACCGCTTGACTAGAGAACAAAGGTGCTTTTTGACCAACGAGTATACTCATACGAGTCTCCCTTATATTTAATTTGATGTAGGACTTTAGCACAACTAAAGGCGAAAAGTAAATCCTATTTTCAATTTATTATTATCACTTATTAAAGGCTCAGAATCTGAGCAAATTACATGGTTTATTCTTGTTAACTCGGGGCAAGTTAATAGATTATAACAGTTAACTTTTTTCCGATAGTTTAGTAAATCTGAAGCTAGCAGATCTTGCTAGCACCTCCTTAATAATTTTGTCGGTATTGAAACAGCTACATCGTAAGAAATCAAATTCAAATCCTGGATGGCTAGTATCGTAANCTAGAGATTGGTAACCAAATGCCGTTGGATTTTTGACTGATTGTTCGCTGAAAATGATCGTCTCTACCTAGAACATCAACGCTGATTTGTTTTTGTTTTAGTATCTCCATAACCTTTTGTGCAGAAGCTTGACCNCTAGCATATTCGTCTGTCACTAATATGAACCGACGGCTAGCATCTGCTCGAAACTTAACTTGTTCAGCGGCTTTGATCAAAGCATCTTTAGCTTTTTCACTTCCTCTACATCTGATACGACCTAAAACTTTTTCGATTTTTCTAACAGATCGAGTTTGAGCCGTGATCTCAAAATCCCAACCGATAATTGAAAAACCACGGTTGTTTCGAAAAGCAACCACGCCTACTGTAAAATCTAGCCCTTTTTGTTCGAAGTAGTCAGTCATTCGGCTTAAGTGTAAGCGAACCGACTCAATATCATTCTTCATGCTTTGACTGGCGTCGATGACAAAAACTAAATCTAATTTTTGAGTTTCTATTCTAGTGATATGATATGCAATTTTAATCAGGGCTAAATCAGCTGGAGTCATCAACGACAAGTCGGTCGAGGATGTCCCCAGTGATAAATAAGGTTGACTTCGCCTAAATGACGGAACTAATGGTTGAATTTTACGGTTTTCAGATACAGGATCGGGTAGTTTGGACGATTGTCCACTGATTTTAGTATTGGTATTGGTCTGGTTAGTGCCAAGAGGAATATCCGAAATAGTTGACCAAGATATGTTATCACTNACAATATNTCTCGGTAAAANTGAGGAAATCTCATTGACCGATTCAGTCGTTTGGAAGCCTAACTGCTTCCGAGTTGGATTNTCCATGTACGACACANTAGGTAATTCTACAGGTAGTAAGATAGGTCNGCGTACTAATGACGGTCTTTTATTTTTATTACTTTGAACGACTATGTCCGCCAAAATTCCATCTACTATGNTAGGGAACTTCTTGGGTTTATAAACTATTGTTGTTAGAAGGAATATGAGNAAATGAATCAATACAGAAACAAGGAGGGGTTTGAAGTAGGAACGGCTCAAATTTGGCCCCAGATATCAAAAAAGGTTTCCATTGCTGATTTGAACGAATTGATGTGCTGAGTGATGACAAAGACTTTGAGAAAATCAACTAATTATCCCTGAATGAAGTTTGGTCGCATTACTCCAATTGCAGAAGCGACAGCCGCAATATTGATTGTTTGCTGTTAAATCCACCAATTATGAAACTAGCATTAGGTGCTATTACCGTTATAACTGACTGCACGAATTGTATCGCGACCCAGTTTTCGAATAGGGGGTCGGCTGGTATTTTATCATGCCAATATATTCAAATACGGTTTGTCGGTTTGATCTTTAATCATATGGCCTTATGAGAATAATTTTTAGAGCTAGGAGTGTCTTTCTGCTACAACTGGGGCCTGCGCAAGGGCACTGATCGGGCTGGCTACGCCAGAANTAGTTATCTAGTTCAGGTCGTCGNCTGAGGCTTTCTTCTGGCTTAATATAACGGATTAGCAATTGGCAAGACCAACGAAAACCTAGATGAACATTCGAGTCATAGATTACGATTTGGTACAATACTTTTTTATCTTTTGGCTTCACCTAAAAAAATGACACGATCATCTTTTATTTCTGTAACAACAGTCTTGAGTGGAACTTTAGGTGGACCGATTTTTACTGATCCATCTAAATTAAATCTGCCACCATGGCATGGGCAGTCCAAAGATTTTTGTTTCTCATTGTAAGCAACAACACACCCTCTGTGGGTACAAAGTAGGTTGGTCGCTGTTATAGTGCCTTCGTCTTTCCGAACAAGCAAAATGAGATCTTTTGGTTCTCTAATCTTTAACTTNTCAAGTACAGCTGGGTCTTTAACAGTTTGACTTCCTCCAACTTTTTGCAAATCGGCCCCAATTTTTACAGACAATTCTGGCTCTGGTTCTAATTCTGGCTCCAATTGATTACCTGGTGGTTCAGTAGGTTTTGGTGAACTTGTCTCATTAGAAGTGACAGGTTCGACTTGGTCTGTGGTAATTCGACTAGGTTCTTCATCCACACTTCCACAACCTAGGCTTGACGACAGTACCAGACTACAAACCGCCATTTGTGATGTCTGATTAATGAACTTCCGACGCTCGATTTGATCTTTTTCCATAACTAATTTCGGCTCCTAAAATTGAGTGTTCTTTTCGACTTACCTACCAGATTGTATCAATCNGTGTTAGCCTTTTCCAAAGAAAGTAGATTTTATGTTTCGATTTTGGTTGAATTTGTGGTCAAATGTTTTGGATTTAGTTAAATTTGTGACTAAGAATCTTGTTGTAAGCTATTGGCCTTGCTGCTTATGCTATACTGNGACATTTGATCTATGTCTATGAAAATGATTAAACAGTTACCAAACCAAGTCCATATTTTGGGGGGTGGTCCTGCGGGGCTGGCCGCGGCATATTTTGCTAAGAGTAAGGGGTTAAATTTTAAGTTGATTGAGGGCAGTAGTAACTTGGGTGGAAATTGCCGGACTCTGAAGTTAGGAGATTGTCTATTTGATACTGGGGCTCATCGTTTCCACGATAAAGACGCTGATACAACTCGAATTATCAAGAACCTGTTAGGTGATGATTTAATCGATGTCTATGCCCCTAGCCAAATTTTTTATCAGAATTCATTTGTTAACTTTCCACTAAATCTAGCTGATTTAGTCAAGCATTTGGACAAAAAAATATTGTTCAAAGTGATACTTGAAAGTTTATCTCTGCAGCCTCAACCACAAGCAGCAAAAAACTTCGCAGATTTCGCTCAAAATCAATATGGTCCGACCTTATCGAAATTATTTTTGCTGAACTATACCCAAAAGTTATGGGGGGCAAACGCTGACTTTCTGTCTACAGGCGTCGCCGGTGGTCGCTTGAAAGGTCTAGATCTTAAAACTTTTATTCGAGAGTCATTTTTGGGGCCTGAAAAATCGACAAAACATATAGATGGAAAGTTTTTATACCCAAGATACGGCTTCGGTATGATTGTCGATAAGCTTACAGAATTTGTCAGCTTGAGACATATTGAAACAAACTGTCGAGTTACGAAAATTCAATACCGGAAAAGAAGAATTGAGAGCATTGTTATAAACAATCGCCAGAGAATACCTGTACACCAAATTATTAACACGTTACCACTAACCTTGACTTTACAGATCCTTGAGCCTGCTCCCCCACCNGAGTTGATTGACATTGCTAAATCAATTCAGTTTCGACACCTAATTCTTTTGGCTTATTGTATAAATCGTGAGAGCATCAGTCAGAATGCTTCGATCTATTTTCCTGATCCACAATTACCATTTACTCGATTATATGAACCCAAGAACCGCAGTCAACAAATGGCACCGAAAACACAAACGGCTATCGTTCTAGAGTTACCTTGTAATCAAAATGATTCTCTTTGGCACCAAACAGAAGCAAAATTACAAAATCAGATTTGGCAAATGTTTCAAAAGGTTTTTTCAATTAGCTCGGGCGAAATACAAAAACAGAAAACGTATAAATTGCCATTTGCCTATCCGGTTTTAACTGTCGATGTTGAGGATAAGGTAGCTCGATTAGTTGATTACTGTAAGCAATTTAACAACATGCATCTAACCGGCCGTAACGCACTATTTCAATACCTGCATCTTCATGACTTATTCAAAAAGGGTCGTACAGTTGTTAATCAATTATCGGATTGATTAACTCATTAGTTAATATTGGACTATTGGCTTTGCACTTGACAGTAAAATTTAATTGTTGATAGAATTGTGACTGACACTTAAGATTGAAACTGAGGCTCAGTTTCAATTAAAATTGAAGTAAAACCGTACTAGAAAAGGATTAAAATTGAAATATAAATTTTGGGTTGGTCTGTCTCTCGTCTTGATTTGTAGCATTTTCTCTGTTGTTCAAGCAAAAGAAGAACTAATTGTTTATTCTGGACGAAGTAAAAGTTTAGTTGATCCAATTATCAAACAATTTGAAAAAGAAAACGGCATTGAGGTTCAGGTCAAATATGGAAATACAGCCCAATTAGCTTTGACTTTAATGGAGGAGGGGGAGAAATCTCCAGCTGATGTTTTTTGGGCTCAGGATGGTGGTGCTCTAGGGGCAATTAGCAAAAATGGGTTATTCTCTCAGTTAGAATCAGACATCTTGTCTGTTGTACCATCAAAGTTTCAGGCTGCAGAAAACCAAGATTGGGTGGCCACTAGCGGCCGTGCAAGGGTCATCGCCTATTCTACAAAACACGTGAAGGTAGAAGATTTACCAACTAGTATCTTCGATTTGACGGATCCAAAATGGAACAGTAGGGTTGGCTGGGCCCCTAGGAACGCTTCTTTTCAATCCTTTATTACAGCAATGAGAGTTTTGTTTGGCGAGAAAAAAACTGAAAATTGGTTACTTGCTATGAAGAATAATGGAACTAAAAGCTATCCAAAAAATACTCCAATCATCCAAGCTCTCGCTGCTGGAGATATCCATGTGGGTCTACCAAATCATTATTATTTGCTTCGTTTTAAGAAGGCAAATTCTAATTTTCCGGTAAATCAACAATTTTTTCAATCTCAAGATGTCGGCAATCTCGTTAATGTTGCAGGAATCGGCATACTGAAGAGTAGTCGTCAAGCTAAATTAGCCAAAAAATTGATTCATTACTTGTTATCTCCAAAAGCCCAACAATATTTCTCTAGCCAAGTTTTTGAATATGCTGTCACTGACCAGATCATACCAAATCCGCAGCTATTATCTTTAGAGCAATTGATTAAGGAGTCTCCAGCAATTGATTTAAGTCAACTCAATGATACAGAAGGTACACTTAAACTATTACAAAAGGTTGGACTACTATAGTTGAAGAAACCACCCTGGTATCTAGCTTTACCCATCCTATTTGTAGGGATGGTTATACTACTACCACTCGGATATTTGTTGATAAAGGCTTTTAGCGTTAGACCTTCAGAAATTATAGGATTGCTATTTAGACAACGTAATTTCGATCTTCTGACGAACACCCTAATTTTGGCCATGGCTGTGGTGCTTTGTAGCACTTTGATTGCAACCCCAATGGCATGGTTGACCAGCAGTTCCGATCTAAAATTCAAGACTGTTTTTACTTTAGCAGGTGTACTACCTTTGGCAGTTCCTGCTTATGTCACTGCCTATGCTTTACTGAGTTTAACGGGTTTTCAAGGGCAACAGACTTTGGGAATTGACCTTCCAAGTTTGAATGGTTTTTCTGGTTCCCTAATCGCATTAACTTTTTATACCTTCCCATACCTGTTCTTGAATCTCAGGTCAGCTATGTTAGGACTAAACCCGACACTGCTTGACTCGGCTCGTAGTTTAGGCTATTCCCAGTGGTCTGCAACGTGGCATGTTACATTGCCCCAGCTGATACCAGCTTTTTTTTCAGGTGGATTGTTAGTGTTTTTACATGTGATTGGAGATTTTGGTGTGGTTTCCCTGATGAGATACGAAACTTTTAGTTATGCTATTTTTTCACAATATATGGCCGCGTTCGATCGTACGTATGCGGCTTGGCTCGCTTTGATCGTGATTGCATTAACTGTATTATTGCTAATTTTGGAGTTTAACTTCATCAAATACAAGTATTACCATCAAACAGGGAAGACACAAAGTCGACCGCCCAGATTAACGCGGCTAGGTAAATGGAAATGGTTGGCTTACTCGTTTTTGATCGGTATACTTTTTCTAAGTGTTGTTATCCCAACATTTATTGTTCTGTTTTGGTCTGGTCGAGGCTTTTCAGCTTTGGGTTTCATGTCTTTGGTGGAGGTCATTCTGCAATCAGCATCAGTATCAGTCTTAACCGCTATTTTATCGACTATACTGGCTCTCCTATTTACTTATACTAGTATTCGTTATCCATCTATTTTTTTTCGTACATTTGAACGTTTGAGTTATATCGGTTATGCGATGCCACCCTTGGCGTTCGGATTGGCTTGGATTTTCTTATCTTTATATGGCTTGCCTATTATTTACCAAACTTTTTGTTTGTTGATATTAGCCTATATGTTACACTTCCTAGCAGAATCTATTGGTCCAATCAGGTCAGCTATTTTACAGATTCCAATTCATTTGGAAGAAGCTGCTCGTTCCTTAGGTCGACCACCTTTTTCCGCTTTTTGGCACACTACTTTTCCACTTCTCCGGAATAGCATGATAGTCAGTTTTGCCTTCATCTTTTTAGCTGTAATGAAAGAGTTGCCAATCACTATTATGCTATCTCCGATCGGTTTCGACACACTCGCTCTTCGACTTTGGTCTCATGCGGAGGAGGCAATGTTTGTTGAAGCTGCCCCATATGCCATGGTACTTGTCATCGTCTCTTTATTCTTTGTGGCCGTTGTTTTTTTCAAAGAGGTAGAATCCGATTGACATGCTCAGAATCCAAAATTTGACAAAAAGTTTTGACAACAAGCAAGTAGTCAGTTCGGTTAGTTTTTCCGTAGGAGAAGAAGAGATCTTCGCTCTAGTTGGACCTAGTGGTTGCGGGAAAACAACTATTTTGCGACTCATTGCAGGGCTTGAGCAAGCAGATAGCGGTAGAATTGATCTAATGGGGAATTGCTTGTCCGAAAAAAAACATGTAGTACCACCGGAAAAGAGAAATATTGGTTTTGTATTTCAGGACTACGCTCTGTTCCCACACCTGACCGTAATTGAAAACGTGGCTTTTGGCTTGAAGAATTTACCTAAAACTAAACGAATCAAAAAGGCTGAAGATTTACTGGAAATGGTTCAGTTATCAGACATGCGGCATCGAAGAACCCACGATTTGTCTGGTGGAGAACAACAGCGAGTAGCATTGGTACGTTCTATTGCACCTAATCCGAAACTGATTTTGCTTGATGAGCCATTTTCGAGCTTAGATGCTGAATTACGTGAGTCGACAAGATTAGAAGTTCATCAACTGCTTAAGTCTGTTAATATGTCAGCGATTCTCGTGACGCACGACCAAGAAGAAGCTTTGTCGTTTTCAGATCAACTCGCAGTAATGTCCGAAGGTAGAATTGAACAAATCGGTCCCCCTGAGCCAATATACCGTAGTCCCAAAACCTATTTTGTCTCAAACTTTCTGGGTAAATCAAATATCATTGATGGGATTGCTAATGGTTGCCAAGTAAAAACCAAATTCGGTTATTTACAAATAACAGCTGAAAGCTTTGGGCCTGTTCATGTCTCAATTCGTCCCGAACACTTTGTAATGAAAAAACCTAACGATGGATACGTGGGAACAATTTGTAAGCGAGATTTTAAAGGCCATGACATAACTTATCAGGTTGAGTTTGAGGAATATCATTGTTTTGTTCAAACTCCCTACGATTGCCCTTTTCAGGTAGGGCAACATGTGGAATTACAAGCAATTGAAGCCGCAGTTGTTATACCAAAAGGAAAAGTCAGTGGCTGACATTATTTGTAGCTTTTTAATTAGTTGAAATAGTTAGGCAATCGCTCGATTGCTAGAAGTAACACCCGATCTCTTAAGAACAGTATTTTTTTATCAGGACCAATAAATGAGTTTGTATGCCCAAATTTTTAAATCTAATAATGACTCTGCCCTCATCTTAAAACTTCAGCCAATGATTCCTTTCAAATGAAAGATTTAGCAACTATTATCTATCTGTATAAATGCAAAATTTCAGTGTCGTTATTTGTCTTAAAATTTTCTGCGCCACTATATCTACTTCATTCATAAGCACCGCAATGTGTTTGGCATTTTTTAAAGCTAATTGTACATAAATAGTTCTACTAGTAGTATCGTATGTTTCTTCGACAATTACATCTACTGCCATATTCTAGCTGGCTGCTACAGCTATTTTCTATCTGGCTTGAATCATATTTATATGCTCATTTACTTCTATACAGCGACTACGATTTGGCTGCTATAGTCCAACCAAACTAATTGAGAGGACTATTCTTAAATCAAATAGGGGATGTAGACCTAAAACACTTTGAGTCTGTATTACAAAAGAAATTTACATTGGCCANTGCTGGAAACCTNNCCTGATACTNCAGNTNTTTTGTGANCNTTTGGCTGATTTTTCGTGTCGTTTGAAAGTTATTCAACCATCGCCAAATTAAACTGTAAACTGGATTTTAAATGGATTANTCTTACACNTAGCGGGTAAGATTAANATGGTAACAAGTGCGNATCGNTTCTAAGTTGNTTCGGTGTTTACCTCAATAAACTATTTGATAAAGCCTTGGTGNTGGTATGCTTCTATTCCGAATGTTTTTTCGTTTCCAACTTCTTTTACAGGTGTTTTTTTTCTCGTTTACAGGACTAAGTTTGACCGAGGAAATGCCGGAATTAGCTAGGTTGGGTAGACAGCTTTTTTATGATCCTTCTTTTGGGGGCTCTGTTGACCCTAAAAAAGCGACTGGTTTTTCGTGTACTACTTGCCACGCAGATTTCAACGAGAGCGAATACGGTGATGGGCTAATCCGTTCAGGAAACAGCATAGTTGGCGTTACTAGGCGTCAAAAATCACAGTGGAAGGAGATTCAGCCGAATCAGCTCCTTCGGTCTGCTGGGGGCGCAGGGGTTTGTTACCAAAGATTTCTGCAAGGTATTCCAGCGAAGAAAGTAAACCCTATTGCGATTCCTGAGCAGAAAGCCGAAGCATTAATGGCTTATTTTGATTACGTTACTAGCAAGGCCCAAGTGGGTGAAGCCGAGCAAGCCTATTACAACCCACTAAGTCGTACTGAAGCCCAAGCTGCGGCAGATAAAATCCTAAAACTAGACGGGGATGCTGATAAGGGATGGAAATTATATGGTAAATCCTGTGCAGGTTGTCATTCTGGGCCCAAGAAACGTGGTATCGGTACGCAACTGGTTCGTTCGCGACCTCCGTCTAACTTAGAAGCTCGATTACACAAGATTGCTTCTTATACCCGCCAAGGAGGTTACCTTATGCCAGCATTAGGAACAGGTAAATTATCTGACCAAGATTTGGCCAATATTATTGAGTTTTTAAGAGATATAACCGAAGCTAAGAAATAGAAGAAATATTCAGACTCCCAATTGCTCTCTTAAGATTTGATTCACTAATTGTGGGTTTGCCTTTCCTTTTGTTTCCTTCATTACTTGGCCTACCAAGAATCCAATCGCTTTTGTCTTACCTTCCTGAATGTCTTCTACTGACTTTGGATTTTGTGCAATTACTTGGGATATAATGTCTGCCAACTCGCCTGAGTCAGAAATTTGAGCTAACATTTTCTCTTCGATGATTTGCTTCGGCATTTTACCGCTTTCGAAACAATCAGCAATTACTGTTTTTCCAATCTTCCCATTTATTGATCCTTCATTAATTAACACAACTAGTTGACTGATGTGCTCTGAGGTTATCAGGCAATCTTCAATGGACTGGCCAGCGTTATTTAGAAGTCCTGATAAATCTCCCATGATCCAGTTACTGCATCCCTTTGGATCCCGACTGGATTTTGCCGCAGCTTCAAAATAGCTGGCTAAATATCGACTGCTACTCAGAAAGTGCGCATCATAGGTTGGCAAATCATATTCTTCAGTAAATCTCTGACGAACTGAATTGGGTAATTCTGGCAAATCTGCTTTGATCTGTTCAACTTCCCCGTTATCTATCTCGAATGGTACTAAATCTGGTTCTGGGAAATATCGATAATCGTGAGATTCTTCTTTACTTCTCATTGGTGAAGTGCGACCACTATTGACGTCATAGAGTAAAGTCGTTTGAGATACAGTTTCTCCTTCGTCAAGAAGTCTTGCTTGGCGCTTTTCCTCATATTTTAATGCGGCTAAAACATGCTGAAAAGAATTCTTATTTTTTAGTTCAGTTCTAGTCCCCAATTTTTCACTTCCGAACAAACGAAGTGAGATGTTAGCATCACAGCGAAAACTACCTTCTTCCATGTTACAATCGCTGACCTGAATATACTCTAGGATCTCTTTTACTGATCTCCAGTATGCAATTGCTTCTTCTGGTGTTCGGATGTCTGGCTCACTGACAATTTCCAACAGTGGGACACTTGATCTGTTAAAATCGACGTAGCTTTTACTTTGATCTCCAGTGACGTCTCCGTGGATTAGTTTGCCAGCATCTTCCTCTAAATGGATACGGTTAATACGAACTCGCTTATTTTCACCGTTTAGTTCAAAGTCAACGTACCCTTCTCGGCAGAGCGGCAAGTCAAATTGTGAGATTTGATACCCTTTAGGTAAATCAGGATAAAAGTAGTTTTTTCGATCGAATTTGCTATAGTTAGCAATTTCACAGTTCATGGCCAAGCCTGCCCGGATAGTATATTCTATTGCCTTCTTGTTAGCCACAGGTAGTACCCCCGGCATGCCAGTACAAATGGGACAGGTATTGGTATTAGCTGCACCACCAAATCCTGCGTCGCAATTACAGAATAATTTACTGTTG
>PAYP01000047.1 GCA_002714785.1 Candidatus Poribacteria bacterium
GTTGCTTATGTAGGCGCCGATCGTCAAGACCCCTTGTTCGCAGATGGCATCCGCAAATCTTTTTATCCTTTACCGACAATTGGCCTACTTTACTGGCCATTACCGAATGTTAAATTAGCCTTGGTACAAGAAAATTTACTTCCACCTCGAATCTCTTTCAACCCAAGTGATACAGACTATAATCATTTGAATCGGACGTTTCGTATGGGTTTAGCTTGGATGTCAAGTCGGACGACATTGACAGCTGAAATTACTAGCGAAAAATTGTCTTCAACTTCTGGTAATCGCCCATTAATCTTTAGGGTAATTACATCTAATTCAACTCAAGTCAAGACGGGAGTTGAACATTGGATTCGACTCAATCGTATTGATTCAGAAATTGCTGTTAGGGGCGGGCGTATGATCGGTAACTATGGCGCTTCTAGTTGGAATATTGGTGCAGGATATCGCCTAGCAGTTTCGCACTTATTTATTTTGCAATTAGACTATGCTTTTTCTTATACTCCAAAGTCTCAAATTGGNAACTATCATCGTTGGTCGCTTTTAATCGCACGATAAATATATGTTATGTCTAACCTCATCTTCGGCTGTAGATAATCATTTATTTCGATCACTTTTTTGGTAAGTTCTTAATCTTGTTGCTTACTTACCTGTCTCGTTTTAGTTCTTGTTTGTTTAGTATTTTCTTCGTTTTTATTTTTGTCTATCCGGCTTGTGCCTTGANTGTCTCTTCTCACTATTTTGAACCAAGTCATGTCGTTTTAGGCGACCAGTTTAGCTTAGTACTTGAGTTAGATGTTGACAGTGAAAACGAATTAGTTATCTCACCGTTTGAGTTGCCAGCAGAGTCTGGTTTAGAANTTGTGAATAAACCGGTAGTTGTATTAGTTGAAAACAAACAGTATCGTGTCTTTTTNTCTATGCAAGCTTTCAATATTGGAGATTACGCATTACCATCAATCCACATTCGNCAAGGAACGCAAAAAGTTAACACACCTACCTATAAATTGAAAATTCATTCTGTCAAAAATAATTCAGACGAGCCTGATCGGATTCGAGATATCAAGCCGCCAATCTTGTTACCTANTCGGTGGTGGATCCATGTCGCTTGGTCAATATTAGGNCTGACTTTTTTGGGGGNAATTATCTGGTTTTACTTNTACTGGTACAGACCGATTAGANCAGCAGAAAATTCTGTGGTAGATAAACTACCACACGAAATTGCTTACGCTAATTTAGATTTGATAGAAAACTCGAACTGGATAGATGCTGCCCAGTTCAAAACCTACTATACGCAGCTATCTCAGGTGGTTCGCAGATATCTGGAATCTCGGTATGAACTACCGTTCATGGAATTACCAACGCCAGAATTAGTAGTAAGTTTGAAAGATATTGGAGTAAAGAAACCAATTTGGACTCAGGTAGAGAACTTTCTCCAACGGGCAGATCTTGTCAAGTTTTCAGAGCTAAAACCAAATAAGGTAGAGGCCCNTCAACTACTAGTTGATGGGAGAAAAATAATCGGATTAACTCGACCTCTATCGTCATCGATCCAACACCCGTCAATCGACGGCCAATCGAATATATAAGCAAAAGATGCTATTCGGGTGAGGCATAGTCGTCAGGCCCCTAGTCTTTTTTGTTCTTCAATCAACCATTTATCGTCCGCCATTGGCATTGGTTCTNGAGCGCCGAGCCCAGCTTCCTCGCGCCATCGAACNAGNGGATGCTTTCTGTTAGCTTGTGGTAAACNAACATGAATTCCATAAGCCGCAGATTCAAAAATNCCCATAATGATTTCGATAACATGACTACCCGCTGCCCCACTGCATTCNTGNTCACGACCTTCATCTAAAGCNCGNACATACTCTTCTACAAACCAGTAATCTCCCTCTATCATTTCACTATTCTGAGAAATCTGTTTGACGGCTTCGGCGAAGCTATCTGGGTAGATNGGTGTCAAAGCTTCCCAGTTCGGAGGCCCATTTTGTGGTACAACGTGAGGATTATTTAATTTCCATGCACCGTGTGGATGCCACATCAACCGCCCTTCAGTACCGTAGAGCTCAACTACATGCGCGTCTAAATTGATTCTATCGAATTTATGTTGGAGTAACGTTCCCGTAACTCCATTGTCAAATTGTAGAGACGCCGTAATATTATCACCTNCAATGATGCCATTACCTCGTGGAGCAGGTAAGACATCGTTTGGTGTAATGGGTCTACCACGTGTAGTCGCATGGGCTGTGACTCTTCGACAATTTCCACCAAACTTCATCATGTGGGTTAGCAAATG
Source organism: Candidatus Poribacteria bacterium (assembly GCA_002714785.1). Taxonomy (GTDB): domain Bacteria; phylum Poribacteria; class WGA-4E; order WGA-4E; family UBA9662; genus TMED15. The sequence goes on from PAYP01000047.1 coordinate 2,297, forward strand.
CGTTCCGATTTCCATCAAGCCAAATCCACCGTAATAGCCTTTTCCACTTGCATAAATGTGTCGTAACTCTCCTATGCCACCTTCTTGATAGATCTGGTTGATAGCTTGTGTCCAACCGCTTAATCGCCATTGGTGGTGAACGGCTACCTGAACATCCTGTTCCANTGCTTTTCTCATGACAGAATCTGTTTCTATTAGATCCATTCCCATGGGTTTTTCGACCTCGATATTAACCCCGTGTTCTAAGACCTTTAACGCCAGAGGAGCATGTAGAGACGGTGCAGTGGGAATGGCTACAATATCTGGCTCAGTGCACTTAATCATTTCGTCTAAATCAGTAAATCGAGCTGTGATACCTAGTTCCTCACCTATCTTATTTAGGCGGTCTTCTACTAGGTCACAAATTCCAACTACTTCGGTTCTTGGGTGTGCATTATAAACTCTGGCCGCCGCAGAACCGCGAGATCGACACCCTAAAATTGCTACTCGGTATATTGGTTGATTCATGTTTTTGGTCCGTATTTTCGCATTTTTTATTCGATCGTCGGAGTTTCAGATACTGTTTGGAAGGATTTCTAGTTATTACCTAGCCTTGCAAACTCTTGCTCCAGTTTGCTTTTCCAGCCTACTACTTGACCTGATTTGATCTGCTGAATATCGTAACCAGCATATCTGTCCTCAAGTGTGTTGCCTAATTTTTTTGTCTGAGCCCATCGATCCCAAGCGGTTTGCATCCATGAGTAAGGTATTCCTTCGCGTACTGTTGGATCTAGTTGCCACGCATCCCTAGCATCCGCTACCAACGGCTCATCAGAGGAAGATCTATCCCACTTTGACCAACCTATTGACAATGTATTGCGTTCGCGGTTTGGAACGGTATGTCCAGTGTGGATAGTTGCACCATTCCGAATCAGAGCTTCTCCAGCCTTAAGCCTAATTGCGACTTGACCAGGTAGTGGATCAATTCCATTCCAACTGGGTGTATGAGGTATACCTTGATCCTTTGCTGTCTGTGGTAATAATACGTCGTGTTCGAATGGGGTTCTCCAACGGTGATGACTTCCTGGTACTAATTCATGACATTCGTCATCCACTAAAGCGAGGAACATACTGACCCCATCACGCTCTTTTGTTAACTTAACGCCTCTTTCCTGAATCTTTTTCCACAACTTCTTTTCTGTTTCTTCAGAATAAGCTTCGGGGCCTTCTCCTCGAATTTCTTTTTGTGAAAAGTAGTCTTTACCTGTTCCCCACCAAGTAACATCTCGGTGCCAGCTGGGGCCATTTTCATAACGTCTAGGGTTACACCATAATAGCATACCTCTTAGAACCAAATCTTCTGCTTGCAACCCATGGCACCAAGAAGCGACAAAATCAAGGAAGTCAGTTGAACCGTGAAATTTAGCGAAACTAGGCTCGTTAAATTCTGGATGAATTAGTCCTCGAATTGCCCAAGGCTCATCTTCTCTTGCCCTGTGAACATAGCCTTTAGAACTGTCAATTAGTTTATATCCATTTTCAGGTGAACAAGCTTCGGTCACTCGGCGGCCAGCCTCTCTCAAAATAGGTATCCACGGATTATTTACAAAGTCAGTGATGATGACAAAACCATATTTTGATAAATACTCTAACCGCTCGGGTGTAGCACCTGGAGCTGATAGCTCAGTTTTTGAATCAGCAAAATTAGTAGCTCGGTAATATTCAGTCGTCATGTCTGATTATCCTAAAAAGAAGGTCCATAACAGACCATTCATATTTTTGCTTTCTTTCTTCTCATATAATCCTATCAATATTTCGGATATTTGTCTATCTAAGATTTGCAGATGAAACCTATTTTCGGGCATAAAAAAAGCAGAAGTGTTAACTTCTGCTTAGCTGATAATAAATTCTGAGTTGCTAGTTTAGAATTCAGACTGATAGTAAGGGTTGGTACCGGCAGCATGGTCGGTTGTATCGATTACATGATTAATCTCTGGGAAATGGTCTTTGATTATACGCTCCACCCCTTGCTTGAGTGTTGCTTGAGCCATTCCACATCCTTGGCAGCCACCTCCCATGTGGACATAAATAGTTTCATCTTGTACATCAAGCAATTGAATATAGCCACCATGCGAAGCCACTGATGGGTTAATCTGGTTATCTATTACCAACTGGATTTCCTGTGCTCTCGGATCTTCCCAAGTAGGCTGATTAGGATTATCAACCCGAAAACCACTTGCGTTCAAATCATCGACGTAGTCAAGTGCAGCTCCACCTAGATTCTTAAAACTGGCAGGGTCGACTAGTACCTTGACACCTTTTGATTCAATCACTAAATCATCTGGGCGAGCTTCAACTTCTAAGCCTAATGCATATTCAAATTCATTTGCTTTTTGTCCGCTAATACTAATGCGTAGACCCGCTATTTCGTCGTATGATTCTTGCTCAATAATGGCCTGAACCTTTTCCGCAGCTGCTTCTGTCAATGTTATCGTAGTTGTTTCTTTATTTGTTGAATCCATGCGCGTTTCAGCTCCCATTATCTATTACAGCAATTATATCCCCATGATTGTAACCAATTTTCTCGCCTATTTCTAGACTAAATTGTCTATTCTCTGATCTTGGGAGTAACCCACCTAGTAACCGTGCTGATTTCTCTTCTAGTATTTCTACTGGTTATACAGGTAACCCACAGCTAAATAAAAGGGTGAATAATATTTGGAAAGTTTTGGTGGTTATCTTGACCACGTAGCAAGATCCCTTGCCATTTTCTTGCCATAGAGTTTTCTTCGGTTTGTTGAACGAATGGCGGAACGTATCGCAATGTCAATCCGCAACGCCGACGGTTTGACTGGTTAGCTAAACTGCCGTGTATTAGGTGTCCATGATGAATAGAAATTTGACCAGCCTTAAGTATCAAATTAACAGATGCTGCCGATTTTGTNTTGTCTACCTCAACTTCTTGATTAATACTGAGTAAATTACCCGATCGATTTGACTTCCCATGAGTTGCAAGGCCTGATTTATGGGTCCTAGGAATCACTTGCATACAACCATTAGCTATATCGCTATCATCAATAGCATACCACGCAGTAACAGCTAACGGTGGATTTAAACCCCAGTAGGTCACATCTTGATGCCAAGCCACAAATTTATCATTGGGTCCATACTTGCAGAAGAAGTGAGTGGCCAACAGTAATATGTCTGGTCCTATTAATTGCTCGATACAGTCAAGAATTTTTGGGTGGTTTGCAATCTTCCAAATGAATTCATGCTTTAGGTGGTAATCAACCAAGCCAATCTGGCATTTTTCAATTCCTTCTTTTACTTCTAGCTCATCAAACTCTTTTCGAAAGGTTTTGACTTCTTCTGAGTCTGAAATCTCAAGTCCTGTAAGATAACCGTTATTCTGATAATTTTCAATTTGCTGATTTGATAATAACACAATGAAATCTCTATTGTCGGCTGTCTGAATTCTTCCTTTCCCGACTGACTGTCTCNATTTCTGTGGCCATATGACACACAATCTGACTGATAGTTTGATTACAAGAAGGATGAATTAANTCTGGCTGAATTTCAACCAGAGGCTGNAGCACGAATTGTCGGTTCAGCATTTCTGGATGCGGAATTCTTAGTAGCGGGTGGTCTAAAATTAGGTCGCCGTAAATTAAAATGTCGAGATCAATTTCTCTAGGTCCCCAGCGTTTTCGGTATTGACGGCCAACCTGAACCTCAATTCGCTTCAAAATCTCTAACAGATTCAATGGACGAACAGCAGTTTTGATCCTGATTACTCCGTTCAGAAAATTAGGCTGATCTTGTAAACCAACAGGAACTGTTTCGTAAATAGATGAGACCGCTTCTATCCAAATCTGGTCTTCTAACCGCAGTTTGTCCAATGCACGATCTATATAATTAGACCGATCACCTACATTAGTACCAATTCCAATAAAAACCCTAGTGTTGGAATTTTCGGACAACAAGAGCCGTGTTATGTCCACCAAAGCCAAATGAATTGGACAAAGCGGTGTTAATAGTCGCAGACCGCCCCTCATTTGGAACATAGTCCAAATCGCAGGTTGGGTCAGCGTCTACTAGATTAATAGTTGGTGGCACAAAGCTATGTTGTATGCTTCCAATAGTTGCTATCATTTCAATTGCGCCTGCAGCACCTAGAAGATGACCAGTCATTGACTTGGTCGAACTTACAGGGATTTTGTAGGAATGTTCCCCAAATAGGCGTTTAATTGCTTGTGTTTCAGCAGGATCGCCAGCTGGTGTCGAAGTGCCATGTGCATTAATATAATCGACTTCAGACGAATCAATTTCAGCATCCATTAACGCAAATTCCATTGCTTTGGCGGCTCCTTCTCCATTACTAATCGGGTGAACCATATCGTAAGCATCAGCTGTCATGCCATATCCAACAATTTCTGCATATATCTGGGCATTCCGATCAAGAGCGTGCTCCAAAGATTCTAACACCAACACACCTGCTCCCTCTCCCATCACGAATCCATCCCGATTTTTGTCAAAAGGACGGCTCGCATGTTTAGGGTCATCATTTCGGGCTGACATAGCCCTCATCGAACAGAAACCGGCAAATCCTAGCGGGGTCATTGCAGCTTCGGAACCACCGGTAAACATTACATCAGCATCACCACGTTGTACTATACGGAAAGCCTCACCTATCGCATTGTTAGATGTAGCACAGGCAGTAACCGAAGCATAATTAGGACCTTTAGCGCCGAGTCTCATGGAAATACGGCCAGAAGCCATATTTATAATCTCGAAAGGAACGAAAAAAGGACTCACTCTTTTTGGCCCTTTTTCCATCAGTAGACGAGCATTTTCTTCCATCACACAAATTCCACCGATACCCGAACCAACTCCAACACCGATCCTATAAGGATCTATGAGCTCTAAATTTAAGCCCGAATCTTTGTGAGCCATCATGGCACTGGCAAGCGCAAATTGAATGAATAAAGGGAGGCGCTTAGCGTCTTTTTTGTCCATGTAGGATTCAGCTTCGAATCCACGAACCTCTCCACCCATCTTGGTTCGGAAATCAGTTGTATCAAAACGGGTTATGTAATCAATCCCGTTTGTTCCTGCCGCAATTGCCGCCCAAAAATCGTCAAAATTGTTGCCGACCGCCGAAACAACACCCATGCCGGTAACAACAACTCTTTTCACAAAACCCTCCCTTTCTGAAGATAGTTTATTAACATCTTATACAATACAATCAACAAGCTGTTACTTGCTTGGTCTGCTAATTTGGATTACTTCTGATTAATATAATTTAGTGCGTCTTGAACTGTCCGAATACTTTCTGCTTCATCATCAGGAATTTCGATACCTAATTCTTCTTCCAGAGCCATAATCAACTCAACTGTGTCCAAGGAGTCAGCACCCAAATCGTCCATAAAAGACGCTTCAGGTATAACCTGTTCTGCATCAATCTGGAGTTGCTCTGCTACAATCTCGACTAATCTACCTAAATCAATTGCCATCTATTTACCTCATAGTTATGTGTTAGTAAAAAATTAATAAATAGGTTAGCTTTACAAAAGCTAACCGCTCATAGCCATTCCCCCATTGACATGAATGACCTGGCCGGTTATGTATCCTGCCCCAGAAGAAGCTAAAAAAAATGCTGTTTCCGAAATATCTTCGGGATTCCCTAAGCGACCTAACGGTATCAGCTCTAGCATTTGTTTTTGAGTAGATTCTGATAGTTGAGATGTCATATCAGTGGTAATAAAACCCGGTGCAATAACATTAGCGGTAACACCTCGACTCGCAATTTCTTTTGCAACAGACTTAGTGAATCCTATTATTCCCGCTTTTGAGGCAGCATAATTAGCTTGACCAGCATTACCAGTTACCCCAACGATAGAGGAAATATTAATGATCCGACCACTTCTTTGTCGAACCATCTGGCGAGTGGCAGCTTTGGTGGAATAAAACGTGCCAGTTAAGTTAGTCTGAATTACATTTGACCAATCTTCATCCTTCATTCTCAACAACAACGTATCTTGGGTAATTCCAGCATTATTGACTAAAACATCAATTCTGGAAAATTGATCAAGTGCGAATTGAACCAACGCGTCAGCATCAGACTGATTAGAAATGTCTGCGGCCTTTGCTTTGGCTTGAATTCCTTCATTTACCAGGACCTCAGCTACGTTCTGGATTGTTTCCTCTGATCGTCCGCAAATAACTACGTTCGCACCTGCTTGCCCAAACCTCCGAGCAATTGATAATCCAATCCCACGAGAAGCCCCAGTAACTACTACAACCTGATTCTCCATACAAATACCCACTTATTTCTAACTCACTCCGAGAAATTAATTCAAAAAGGTTGATATATTAGTACACGTAGTATTGTTAAGAGTCCGGGTCACCAGTCCAGCGAGAACATTACTATCACCTACTTCCACAAAACTATTAATCCCATGGGAATAAAGAGTTTGCATACAACTTTCCCATAACACGGGTTTTGTAATTTGCTCAACTAAGAGTTGTTGTATTTGCTTTCCTGTCTTAGCCCAATCACCGGTAACATTTACAACCAGACCAACTTGCGGGTCAGAAAAGTGGAAATCACCAACTCGTTTTGAAAATTCCACTCTTGCAGGTTCCATTAGATTTGAATGAAAAGCCCCGCTGACTTTAAGGGGTAAAGTCCTTTTTGCTCCAGACAATTTAGCTTTTTTTACAACATCCTGAACACCCGAAACTGAGCCAGAAACGATTAATTGTCCTGGGCAATTGTAGTTAGCGACCTGCGCGATTTGACCGCTACTGATTGACACTGTTCGGCAAATTTCTTCAACTTCAGTGTTGTCTAAACCTAGAATGGCTGCCATCATACCAGGTTCTTCTTTTTCAGCTATTGACATCAGACTAGAACGCTGCTCTACGAGACGAAGACCGTCACTAAAAGATATCACACCGGCCGCAACTAATGCGGAATACTCACCCAAGCTGTGACCTGCCACTGCCGTTGGAATTATTCCTCGTGTNTGAGCAACCCTAAANTTCGCAACACTATTAGTAAAAATGGCCAGTTGCGCATTCTCAGTTTTCGTTAATTCTTGAAGTGGTCCCTCGAAACAAATATCGCTAATTGACCTTCCGAGAATTTCGTCAGCTTCATCAAAAGTATCTTTAGCTAAAGGAATACTTTCACAAAGGGGCAGACCCATGCCTACTTTCTGGGATCCCTGACCAGGAAAAATTAAAGCAATTTTTTCCGACACCTAAAAACCATCTCGGGAAATATCGTGAACTATATCCGGCAAAAAATATTTGAAAGCTACATCCTGATGATTGAAGCACCCCAAGTCAAACCCGCTCCAAAGGTGACTAAGAGGACTAGGTCCCCACTGTTGACTCTTTTTGAACGTAGAGCTTCGTCTAAAGCGATAATAACTGTAGCCGCAGATGTATTACCATAACGATCCACATTGATATACAGTTTCTCTGAAGGTACGCCGATTCTCTCACCAACGGCTTCTATAATTCGTAAGTTAGCCTGATGGGGAATAACTAAATCTATGTCTTCAACTGTTAAACCTGCCATTTGCAGAGTGTGAAGGGCTGCTTCAGGCATGATTCGAACTCCTAACTTGAAGACCTCACGCCCTTTCATTGTAATCTTGTGTAGTTGCTTTTTAACATTTTCAGCAGTAACAGGTAAGGTTGACCCACCAGCTGGTACTGCTAACAACTCTGTATCTGCATAAGCACCATCTGCTCCACAGTATGATGCAATAATTCCTCGATCTTCAGTACTTGCTTGGACAATAGCTGCCCCTGCACCATCGCCAAACAAGATGCAAGTACTTCGGTCTGTCCAATTGACGATTCGACTAAATGTTTCAGCACCAATCACCAAGATTGTCTTGTACCTACCAGACTTGATCATGCCATCAGCTAAATCAAGACCATAAACGAACCCGGAGCAAGCAGCAGACAAATCAAAAGCATGAGCATTCTTAGCTCCGATCTTCATTTGAACGACACAAGCTGTTGAAGGGAACGACATATCCGGCGTAGCTGTACACACTACGATCAGCTCGATGTCGAGTGGATCAATTTGTGCACTTTTTAAGGCCCGCCGGGCGGCGTTAGCAGCTAGATCAGAGGTGGAAGTGTCTTGCTCCGCGATACGCCTCTCAGCAATTCCAGTCCGCTGAACAATCCAGTCACTTTCGGTATCCACCATTTGTTCGAGATCAGAGTTGGTTAAGACTTTCTCTGGCAAGTCAGCCCCAGTCCCACTAATAACTGCCCGAATTTGGTTTTGAGATTGTCTGGACATAACTAATGCTCAGTCAAGTACATTATCATACTAACAAAAGCAAGTGAACAGTTTACCCTGCTTCATCACTCCTTCCATTCTTGACTCGATATTGTGTACCTTTGTAATAGCCGCAAGCTGGACAGATTCTATGTGCCCGACGTAGCTCTCCACAGTTATCACATGCAGTTAGCATATGGCTTCTCAAAGCCTGATGACTTCTTCTCATCCCTTTTTTGGATTTTGATGTTTTTCTTTTAGGTAACGCCACTTCCGCCTCCGATTAAATCTCGTATTCTTCTATAGTGAGCATAATGTTGTGCTTAGTTATTCGTGTTACTATCCGTCGATTGTAACATATTTTCCAAATTGCCAAAAGGCGACGACGTAGTCAAATTTGATTGACAAGAGCAGGTCTGACTATTTAAATTACAGCCGCAAGAGACGCACAATCCCTGACAAGCGTCTTGGCATAACGGCCAGCANGGAATTTCTAANGCAATTGTTTGTTTNAGATCTTCTGTCAGGTCAACCACTTCACCATCCACCATCCGATCCGCCAAGTCCATATTATCAATGAGATCCAGACTAAATGGAACATGAAGTTTTGTTTCGTATAAGGCTAGGCAACGCCGGCAAGGAATTTCAATATTCGACTGAAGACTTCCTTTGAAGTATAAACCTTCTGATAGCCGCAGGAAGCGTATTTCACCTTCAATAAACTGGAGAAACTCTATCTCTGGGATGTCTAATCCGATTTCAGTGTCAGAAAATTGAACAGAACGCGTAATCGACTCCCCTAAACCTATTAAATTTTTGGAAAATCGAAGGTCTTTCATGATTAAGCTTGCCCTAAATCAAAACTATCGTGAATAACTTCTACTGCCTTATCAGTTTGGGTTTGATCTATGACACAAGAGATTTTGATTTCAGATGTACTAATCATCTGAATATTGATATTTTGCTCGGCTAACGCCGAAAACATTTTAGAGGCTATGCCAACGTGGCTCACCATACCGATTCCAACTACCGAGACCTTAGAAATATCACTATCTGTCTCTAGCGTAGCAATTTTTATTTGATCGCTCAGGTCTTGAATTACTTTGACGGCTTTTGAAAGATCTTTCTCCGGAACAGTGAAAGACAGATCTGTAGTTCCATCGCGGCCAACATTTTGAATAATCATGTCGATATTGATATGTTGTTCAGCTATAATGTTGAAAATTTCGGCTGCTACACCTGGCTTGTCTTCAATCCCGATGAGAGATATTTTTGCTTGATCTTTATTGGATGTCACACCACTAACGACAACTTGCTCCATTATTTCACTTTCCTTTACAATAATTGTTCCGTCACCTTCGTGGAAACTGGAACGTACCATTAACGGTACTTGGAATTTCTTGGCTAGCTCCACAGACCGGGAGTGTAAGACTTTCGCACCCAGACCTGCCATTTCAAGCATTTCATCATGCGTAATTCGATCTAATTTCCTGGCACTTTTAACTATTCGTGGATCAGCAGTATAGATACCATCAACATCTGTATAAATCTCGCAACGATCGGCATTCAGGCTTGCAGCAATTGCTACAGCGGTTGTGTCTGAAGCACCTCGACCCAAGGTCGTTATTTCACCATCAATCGTNACACCTTGAAAGCCGGCCAATATGACGACTTTACCCATTTTAAGTTCGTCAAGAATTCTCTGATTATTAATGCTAACAATACGTGCATTGCTATAAAAACCATCTGTTAGTATGCCCACTTGATTACCGGTCAGTGAAATAGCTTCATATCCGAGATCGGAAACTGCCATAGCAAGTAAGGCTATTGAAACCTGCTCTCCTGTGGATAATAACATATCGAGTTCCCGTTCTAATGGAGAAGGGGATACCTCATGAGCCAATGCAACTAGTTTATCCGTGGTCCCACCCATGGCCGAAACAGCAACGACAACTTGATTGCCTTTTTCAATTGATCTTACGATTCTCTTGGCAACATTTTTAATCTTGGTCGTGTCTCCAACGGAAGTACCACCGAACTTTTTGACGATAATACTCATCTTTCTCCTATCCTTAAACTATGTGTTATCAAAATCAAGTTCTTCTATTCGGATGACAGTGAAGTCATCTTCGACCACTTCTAATTTGCTGAGTTTTTCTCTAGCCAGATCCATATTTTTCTCTAAGGCTTTATGTGTGATAATGACTAGGGATACGGTATCACAAGCTTGGGAATCTTTCTGCGTTACTGCTGCAATACTAATCTGACAATCTCCCAAAACTTGACCGATTTCAGCTAGAACGCTGGGTTGATCGCGAACGACTAAACGCATGTAATAGCGGGTTTTCACCTCAGCAATTGAGCTGATTTCAACTTCGGAGGATTCTTCTTTTGTCCAGCCCCCCGTTTTCAAGTTAACTAAACCACCTACTGCAGTTTGACCGGCTTCAATAATATCAGCAACAACAGCACTTGCTGTCGGCATTCCACCAGCTCCCTGACCATAGAATAGCGTTGGCCCAACAGCATCACCAACGAGGTAAACCCCATTGAAAGCGTCACTAACGTTGGCTAAGATGCTTCTTTCAGGAATCAAGGAAGGATGGACTCTTGCCTCAATTCCTGAATCAGTCATTTTAGCAATTGCCAATAACTTTATGACATAACCAAATTCTTTAGCATACTGAATTTCTTTGTCAGTAATCTTTGTGATACCTTCGACGTAAATCTTGTCAAATGGCAAATAGGTACTATAGGCTAAAGAGGATAGAATTGACAATTTGTGCGCAGCGTCAATACCTTCAATATCCAAAGTTGGATCAGCTTCGGCGTAACCCTTTTCCTGTGCTGAAGCTAGTGCAACATTGAAACTTGTCATTTGTTCATGCATTTGTGTTAGGATATAGTTGCAGGTACCGTTAATTATGCCGTGCATTGATTGAATCTGGTTCCCAGAAAAGCTCTCTCGGAGAGCTTTGATGATCGGAATGCCGCCGGCAGTACTAGCTTCAAAACCTAGGAAGACGCCTTTTTGGTTAGCTAGCTGAAATAGCTCTGCTCCTCGTTCTGCTAATAACGCCTTGTTCGCGGTGACCACATGTTTCCCGTTTTCAATTGCTTGAGTGACGAGATCAAAGGCGGTGTCAACACCACCAATTAACTCTACTACTACGTCGATTCCTGAACCATTTACAACTTCTGATGGATCAGTCGTCAGGCAGTTATTGGGGAGGTCGACGTCTTGACCTTCAACAGGCATAGTCCGCTTAGCAACCTTGGTCAAATTCAGATTAACACCGGACTTCTTGAGGATGTTCTTGCGCTGGCTGAGTAGGATTTTGGAAACGCTCTTGCCTACCGTCCCCCACCCAAGTAGACCAACATTTACTTCAGATTTTTCCACTTAGTTCGAAACTCCACAAAAATTTTGCCGCACACCCAGCCCCGGCTAGCTCCTTCAATAACAAACAATAAGGAATTGATGATGGAAACCCTTTCTTACTGGTAGGAGTCAACACCACTTGGCGATTGACCGGATTATACGTTCGATTGAGTACGATAAATCGGGGCGACTGGATTTGAACCAGCGACCTCTTGAACCCCATTCAAGTGCGCTAGCCGGACTGCGCTACGCCCCGCTCTAAACGAGCCCTATGATAGCACTGGCTATTTGGGCTGTCAAGTCAAAACGCCTTACTGCCTGATTTGTCCATCCCCATATATAACATATTTGTAACTAGTTAAACCTTCTAGACCCATTGGGCCACGACAGTGTAGTTTTTGTGTGCTGATACCAACTTCAGCACCTAGTCCAAATTCATACCCATCGGTAAATCGTGTACTGGAATTAACATATACAGCAGCTGAATCAACGACTTTCAAGAATTTTTGTGCTGTAGCATAATCTTTGGTGATAATGGCATCTGAATGATGCGAGCCATATTTATTGATATGATCGACCGCTTGATCAAAGTCATCTACAATCCGAATAGACAAGATTTTATCGAGATATTCTGTACTCCAGTCCTCGGAATTTGCCACTAGCATGTCGGGACATATACTCTGGCTCGTTTTACATCCTCGTAATTCAACACCCTCCTGAGCTAGTCTAACTTGAATTCTGGGCAGAAAAGTCCGAGCCACTTTTTGATGAACCAGTAAAGTCTCCATTGCATTGCAGGCAGCCACATACTGTGTTTTAGAATTGATTGCGATTTCAGTTGCCATTTCTAGATCGGCATTTTGATCAATAAAAACATGGCAAACACCATCAGCGTGTCCAACCACTGGTATTTCAGAATTTTTCATTATATACCGAATAAACTCGTTACTTCCACGTGGCACAATTAGATCGATTAATTCGTGCTTGGCAATCATGGATTGAACCGCTTGACGATCAGTGATGTTTACAAATTGAATTGCTTGNTCCAGACCAAAATCTTTAGCGGATTTTTGTAAGATTNCAGCAATAACTGTGTTGGATGAAATTGCTTCTGACCCACCTCTTAACAGTACACCATTACCTGATTTTATACATAGTGCTGCTACCTCCACAGTCACATTCGGTCTAGATTCGTAGATAACCCCAATTACACCAATGGGAACCCGAACAGTTCCAATCCTGAGCCCATTTGGGCGTTCCCACATGCTATCAATCTGACCAATAGGTTCGGGGAGGGCTGCGACTTGAACTAGATTATCTGCCATAATCTCGATTTTTTTGTCATCCAGTTCTAGTCGCTTCATTAACGGGTCAGCCAAGCAGTCGGCTAATCCATTTTTCATATCTATCTTGTTTGCAGCTAAAATAGCCCCCCGATTATCTCGAATGGCCGAAGCCATAGCTTGCAAAGCATTATTTCGGACCTCTGATGAAACGAGGGATAATATTCTCATCCCTGATTTGGCAGCTTTTGCTTTGTCAGATACCATGTGGTCTATTTGCTGTTTATCCATTTACTTTTCACTTTGGCTTCAGGTTATCGCTCAACTAATTAGCTTGAACGGATTGATAGAATATATTCTTAATTTTTGTTTGACTTCCCAGAAGCTAGGAACATATAAACGTCAATAGTGTATATCTCAAGCTTCATCAGTTGTAATTTCGATTTCGTTTTTATTGTTGGGACCGCTACAGATTGATATTTTCTTTTCAAAACTGTTCTGAAAATCGCATGTCATTTTCTAGCATCAGTCTAAGATCAGTAATACCAAATTTTATCATAGCAATTCGGTCAACCCCCATACCAAAGGCAAATCCGGTATATTCTTCTGGGTTGTAATTTACACTCTTAAAGACATTAGGGTCGACAGCTCCGGCCCCTAGAATTTCGATCCAGCCTGTTCCCGAACAAGTTCGACATCCATTCTGGCAAAAGGGACAGGAAATATCAACTTCTGCGGACGGCTCGGTAAAAGGGAAAAAGTGAGGACGAAAACGTACCTTTGTTTTTTTACCGAACATCTGCTGAGCAAAAGAGTATAAAACTCCCTTGAGTTGGCTAAATGAAACATCTCGATCGACTAATAGCCCTTCAACTTGGTGAAACATGGGTGTATGTGAAATGTCGTAGTCTCGCCGGTATACACGACCTGGAGCTATGACTCGGATAGGTGGTTGTTCTTGCTCCATTACCCTGATTTGAACTGGTGAGGTGTGTGTGCGTAAAACGATACCATCTTCAACATAAAAAGTATCTTGTAAATCTCTTGCTGGATGATCAGCTGGCGTGTTAAGAGCGTCAAAATTATAGTATTCAAGTTCGACTTCAGGCCCCTCAGCAATTTGAAACCCCATATTGTGAAAAATACTATTAATAATTTCGAAGGTCTGTGTAATCGGATGTTTTTTGCCTATCTGTGAATGACGGCTCGGTAGTGTGATATCAATTCGTTCGCTCAGTAGTTGATGCTCTCGTTCTTTTTTTGCTATTTGAGAGGCAACAGTCTCAATTTTTTGTGTCAATTCGTTCCGGATTTGGTTGGAAAGACTCCCCATAGCTGGGCGGTCCGAGGCAGGAATTTTAGCCATTCCCTTCATCGTGAGAGTATATTTTCCCTTACGACCAAAATACTCAACACGAACAGCTTCTAATTCTTTCGCGTCAGACACTTTTTGTAAAACTGAGACGGCTTCAGCTCGAATCTTTTTCAGCTGTTCAGCGAATTCGCTCATAGAGTATCCTAAGATTTAATTAATCTGAGTTGGCTAGGTCCAAAAACCAGACAAGGCGAGCAGATTCTATCATAATGTTCAAATTAAAGTCAATTTCAGCCTGATTATAGGCTAGTGGAAGTGGTTAAGTAACCTTGCAAACGAAGCAATTAAAAATTACGTAACTCATCAGACAGAATTTTGGCAGATTTGGGGCGATCTAAATCCATCAAGTAAACGTGGAAAGAGTCAGAACGATCAGATACGAAAGCTAGCTGGCGACCATCTGGTGAAAAAGTCGGATGAATTGAAATTCCAATTCCATTAGTAATCTGCCTCACATTTGTGCCGTCCACATCCATCAGACAAACCTCGATATCTCCATCTCGAGCAGCCACGAAAGCAATATGCTTTCCATCTGGTGAAATAGCTGGGTTGTAACAATCATAATCAGTCATCAGGAGTTGAGTCTCGCTCTTAGAGCCTGTATTTGGGTCGAAGCTGTAAAGTTGGTGCACATTATTACGACCAGCAACAAAAATAATTCGCCCAGATAATGGATTGTAGCGAGGTGTACCATCATCAGAATCTTCACTGTGAGTCAGCCTTTCAGGCTCAACTTGTCCAATATCGTTCAACTTTTTATCGGTAAAGTCAATTCGATAAATTTCTAAATTTCCATCTAGATTTGATTCGTACAAAATATGATCGGAGGCCAGTGATGCACTAGGGGCGCGAACCCCCAGCTTGACTGGGAGTAATTCTTGAGTGGTTTTATTATAAATGTGGGAAACGTCAATGCCAGCGAAAAAGCGAGTAGACCCACTACCTTGTAAAGTGACAGAAATCTCTCTCGATGCTTTTGGCTCTTTGCAATATAGTAGGTAGTTTGGGTCACGCAAAAACACAGGGGTTGTTTCATTAAAGTCAGTACTAAAGGTTACACGTTGTCGAATACGACCAGTCAGATCCATTAGATAGATTTCGCCATTATCCAAACGAAAGGAAGAAAATGCGATTTGCCTACCGTCCGGCGAAAATGACGGTGAATAGTTATCAGACTTACCTTTAGTTAACCTGGTTATATGATATGCATCGGTTACATAGCCGGCGATACGAATTAAAACTTCGTCGGGTGGACCAGAACGGAGAATTGCCTTCAGTTGTAGATTAGCTCGTTTTCGATCTCCAATTCTTAGGTACGCACGCACTATTTTGATACGAGCTTCGACTTGGCTTTTGGGCTGATTCGACAGCAGACTGATGGCCTCCCGGAATTCAGCAATAGCTTTTTTTGTCTGCCCCGTTAAGCTGTAAGTGTCACCCAATTTCATATGACCGATTGGATCTAAAGGGTAGCTAGAAACAAAATTTTCTAGTACTGGGACCGCGGACTGAGGTTCGCCTTTTTCGATCAGCACTTCCGCTTTTTGCAAGGGCTTGGGTAATTTACTTTCTAAGCAACCGATCAGTAGGATTGGCCAAATCCCAATCAGAAAAGACCACCTGTATTCACACTGCATCTACAAAATATGCCTCATTCTCAGAATACGATTTCTGGGCTAGAAATTGTATGAACATATCAGAAGCCCCAACGGTCGGTACGCGTTTAAAATGGAACCCGTTATCCTCAGCCAGATCTTTGGCTTCTTGGTCGAGGTCGTATAAAACTTCAACATGGTCGCAAACAAAGCCAATCGGCATAACAATTATATCAGTTGAAATAGAACGATCTAGCTTTGGAATTAGCTCGCTAATATCTGGACCTGTCCATGGTATTGGGGAGGTGTCAGGAGAACTTTGATAGGCCAGATAGAAACTTTTACCCAGTTGACCAGCAACTAATTCAGAAGTTTTTGCAAACTGTTTACTATATGGAGAACGTTTGGCCGCGACTTCCGGGATAGAGTGGGCCGTAAAAATCAAATGAGCTGAATTAAGTCGATTTTCAGACCAATGTTCACATGAAGCCATGATTTGTTCTGTTACTGATGAAATATACCCATAGTCAGATGACCAGCCTGACATGTAGTTAATCGATATATCGAGTGTCCGGTTATTTGGGGCTGACAGTTTTCCGAGGGCTTCATCCACATCCTGTTGGTATTCTTCCCAACTGGTAAAGCATTGAAAAGGGGACAAGATAATGCCTAATACTTTTTTATGTCCCTTTTCTATCATTTCAGATAGTGTTTCTGACAAAAACGGTTTCCAGTTTCTCATTCCGGTGAAAACAGGTAACCCTATTTCACTAGATAGAGCAGAAGCTTGTAACGAAGTTAACTGGTTAAAAGGTGAGAATCCGCCCAATTCAGTATAGTGTGCCACGACTTGGTCAACCCTGTTACGGTCCGGTTGGCTTGAGCCTTTCATCCGACGTGCTAGGATTTCTGACACAAAACAGTACGCCTCTGGTGATTCATGCCCTAGCCCTAAACATGGATTGTTACGTTGACAACAACCTGATGTCGGACCACCAAACCCAATTAGTAAGACAGAATCAAAGGTTAATTTGTTACTCATCATGATTTCTTGCCCACCTAAGATCTTTTTTGACTGTATTCATGAACGAAATCGACTAGTTCAATAACATTGTCAACTGGTGTAGTTGGTAAAATCCCGTGGCCTAGATTAAAGATATGACCATTTTTCCCTTCTACTTGATCTAGGATTCGCCGAGCTTGGTCTCTGACCGTGTTCCTATCAGCATATAAGACACAAGGGTCTAGATTTCCTTGGACTGCAATCGGGCCAATTTCTTGCCACGTTTTTTTTATATCTACGCGAAAGTCAAGTCCGATCACACTTCCACCGGCTTCTTTCTGCTGTTTTAGTAAGGTGGCAGTGCTTACACCAAAATGAATAGTGGGGATATCAGAATCTAACTGACCGAACAAGCTTTTCATATAGGGAAAAACAAAAGCTCGATAATCAGTAGGAGAAAGGCAGCCAACCCAACTATCGAATACTTGTAATACTTGAGCTCCTGCCTCAACTTGCCCTTTAAGGTATTTAACCGTGGCTCGTACGATCAATTCCATCAGATTTTGCCAAGCTGTCGGGTGAGAATACATGAATTGTTTGGTTAGTTGGTAATTTTTGGAACTACCTCCCTCGATGATGTAGGATGCAATTGTAAAGGGTGCACCAGAAAATCCGATCAACGGCAAGCCCGAAGGTAAGGCGGAACGTGTAGATTTCACCACATCAAAAACATAACTCAGCGATTCTTTTGGTTCCACTTCTTTTAGCATTTGAGCTTGTTCAGGTGTTCGGACGGGATTATGCAGGACTGGTCCTACTCCTTCGATGTACTCTAGCTCCAATCCCATTGGTTGTAAAATGAGCAGAATATCCGAAAAAATGATTGCAGCGTCAACACCCAAGCGCTCAACAGCTGTAACCATTACTTCAGTTGCCAGTTCGGGGCTACGACAGAGTTCTAAGAAAGGAACTTTGCTTCGTATGTCTTGATATTCTTTCATATACCGGCCAGCCTGCCGCATTAGCCAAATAGGCGTATAGTCAGTATTTTCACATCGACACGCCTTGAGAAAGACAGATTCGGACAGTAGTTTGTTTTCCATTTAATAATCCTTCGATATTATGGGACTTGAATTATGCCTTTAGTGCAATTATCTTCGCGACCTTGAACTTTAGAAATTCCATCAATCAGGTCATCTAGGTGGTAGGTATGACTAATAATACGATCCATATTTACGGCACCTCTGCTGATTAGTTGAATAGCTTCTTCCCAGGTATTAGGAGCAAGCCAAGAAAAACGAATGCTTTTATCCATTAAGATCGTTTCTAAAATTGGCACATTCATTATGTCATTGTCCCCCGGAAGTCCAAATAATACGATGGTTGAATGACGACCTGTAATTTCCAAAGCTGAATGTATAGCATTCAAAGCGCTAGTAGCCAAGATCGCCCGGTCAGCTAATTCGTCAGAGTTTAATTCGCGGATAACTTGGCTGAGATTATCAGTATAGTGATTAGATGTACTATCGGAAATATTAATAACATGGTCTGCTCCAAGTTCAGCGCCTCTTTCAAGCCGATAATCTCGGGTGCCAACCAAAATGACCTTCTCAACACCTCGACTCTTTAAAACTTGCACCATCATCAAACCGATTGGTCCTGGACCATATACGACAACTGTATGATCGGGACTTGTGTTGAGATTATTGATCGCATAAAGACCGCAAGCCAAGGGCTCGGTCAATGCGCCTTGATCATAGGTGACATGTGATGGTATTTTGTATGTCCAATTACAATCCGATATAGCATACTCTGCGAAGCCGCCATCAATACTAACTCCCAAAACTTTTTTGTCGTTGCATAGATTAGGCAACCCCTTCATAGACCATTTAGATTTTGGGTTGGCTTGTACAGGATTTGGTACCACCCGATCCCCAACCGAAAATCGATTCCCTACTTGATCTCCTACTGCTACCACCTCACCGGTAAATTCATGTCCTAAAACTAACGGACCTTTTCCGTCAGATGTCTCCAATGAACTTTTTCCGTAATAGTAGGCTACATCAGAGCCGCAGATACCGACCGATTTAACTTTGATCAGAAGTTCTTCTGCATTTGGTATTGGAATTCGTTTCTCTTCTAGTAGCATCTTTTCCGGTTCGTAGAAAACTTGAGTTTTCATCATCTCAACACTTGACATAAGAGGTTCCTTTATTCATCCGGAGTTGGAATTTTGTTTTTTTCGAATATATACTGCCAGGTTATTGTAGCTACAATGGCGCTAGAAAATTGCATTACGATGAAAATTAATCCGTCTACGGGGCGAATGCCGGCAGCCGAATATGTGAGCATTCGAGCGANTGTTACNTGGGGGTTGGNAAACATAGTGCTGGAAGTGGAAATNAGCTGCCCCCCTACCAGCAGGCTGANAACCANNGGGAGTTTATCTGACTCTTGATAAACTAATGCTCGAATGGTAAAAACCAGTATAAAAGTCCCAAGCGCTTCAGCAGGAAAGCAACCCCCGTTTCTGGTAACACTGGATAATGTTACCAATGAATCGACCTGATGGTAAAACATCAAGTGTGTTGCTAATGTACCTACGATACCACCGGCAATCTGAACGAAAACATAATAAGGCAAAATTTCCCATGGTAAATTTCTAGAATAGGCAAAGCTCAAACTTACAGCCGGGTTGAAGTGTGCCCCGCTAATTGGTCCAAAGACGGAGATTAAGGCAAAAAGAACCCAAGCCACGCCGACAGCATCAGCCAACACGGCAATCCCAATGCCTGAATCGAGTACTCGGTTAAACAAGATCACAGGGGAGATGGCTGCCATGACCAAGAATGTAGATCCTATGAATTCAGCCCACAATTTGGCAACTAACTTGAGGCCCAACAAGAGATTTCCACTTTCAAAAATCTGTGTTTTTTTGCTCGAAATCTTGAAATG
>PAYP01000048.1 GCA_002714785.1 Candidatus Poribacteria bacterium
ACAGATGATGATTAGACAGAAATCTGTTCAACTTTGTGGAAAGATTTGGTTCGTTCAGGAGTAATTTCCTATCACTTGTTCGTAGAGAGATACAGTTTCTCGAGATTACTTTGGATTAAAGTTAAGTAGAACTTTAGATACCTATCAACAATCGGTCCGAGAAGTTTCAGGTTTAGCCAAGGCGACTCGAGGTCCACCAATATCAGCCTATCCGGGCAAATTATGTGTCAAAGGTATAACTAAGACAAATGAACAAAAAGTCTTTGTCTTGATTATGATTCAGGCCAGAGACCCAAAGTTGGTAAATATTCCATTCTTTTCTGACTTTGATTAGCAAGCTACTTGACTATACGATTGAAAGCCGGCCTTGGCCGAAAATTTCCCGTTTGAATAAACCGATTATTATAACTAGGTTTTCGATTAGAATAAAATTCAAGCCAATAAATTGATTTATCGGATTCCGGCATGGATTTTCTTTTATTCCTGTCTATTTTTTAGTAATAACTGGTTTTGTTTAGTTAATCGATCCAAATTTTTCTATGGGTGTATCTTTTTGTCTAAAGACTCAACAACTCTCAAACTACTCTGTCGCATATCGCATTTAGTTAGCTGAAATCCAATGTAAAAGTCTCGGAGATTAAAATGAAACAGAAAACAGAAAAGAATTCCGATCTAATCCCAGTCGGAGCTTTATGGACTAATATCAGCCGGAACGGAAACAAATATTGGTCCGGGAAGTTAGAACTAGCTGAGTTAGTAATGTCTAGCCTGAACCAGAAAGGCATAGAAAATGACGTCATTCTGAATATAGTTGATGTTTTACAAGACCAAGGACTGGATATAGTAGATTTGATTATGTTCCCTAACCCAAACCGCAGGGATGGAAAGCAGGAGCCGACGCTCAATCTGTTTTCCAGGCTTACTCAGGTCCCATCAGCATCATTCGACGAAGCACAAGACAATAATGTGATTACGGACAAACCTTAAACCTAAAAATCCGTCCCGCTACCAAACCAAGGATTTGATATGAAACTAAAGAATAATTTGGTTTTATGATTTGAAATTAACCATATAATTAAAGAGAGTTCAAAACGGCAACCAAATGATTTCAGTACGCGATTTAAATTGAGCGAAAAATGAATCTATTCGTGTTTAAAGACGAGAAAATAAGGGTTATTGACTAGCTTATTGGAATCAAGAAAATAGGAATGATCAATTAATTTTGGATGCTATTACTCATAAATGGGCAAAAAATCTAAGGTGCTGGCTTAGCCTTATTTGTAAAAGGAGTCGAAGATAGGAGAAAGAACCAACCGGGTGGACCGACAAGTAGTATTAGTTTTCGGCCGTTTTCAGACCGAGCTTGCTCCATTACAAAAAGGACCGTCGCCCAATCTAAGTTGCTACTCCCTCATAGAAGTTTAGTGTGTTCCCATCTGCAGGGTAGCCGTGCCCAAGCGATACAGACTAGTCAATTTATTTTATTCTACTTTTCTCTCATTTGTTTTAAAGCCTCTACCAGCATATTTATTCACTCTCCACCCAGTCAGGAAAAGGATCTGAAAATTTAGTCCAATGATCTTCTCCTAATAATAAATCCGGATCTGATAACAGGCAGTCATCCAGTAATTGAGTAACTCTATTTTGATCTAATCCTTGACCAATGAATACCAGTTCTTGACGCATATCACCAAACGGTTCAACCCAGTCCTCTTTGATATAATCGATAGATTCCTGATCTTCAGGCCAGTCGCTTTCGGGAACAGCTTTCCAAAACATTCCTGCAAATCCGTGTTGTGCTATACCACCTGCTTGACTCCAACTGCCTGCAAATTGTGGGCGAGTTGCAAGCCAAAAGAAACCTTTCGATCGAATTAGTTTTCCTGAAAGATTTTCATTGTACAGAAAGTCATAAAACTTTTGTGGATAAAAAGGTTTACGTGCTCGATATACAAAACTACTGATTCCATATTCCTCGGTTTCAGGTACATGCTCGCCACGTAACTCTTGCAACCAACCGGGTGCTTGCTCAGCACGCTCAAAATCAAATAAACCCGTACTTAAAATATCTTCTATCAATACTGCTCCATTAGAAATTGGGATGATGCGCGCATCTGTGTTTAACTTTTTGAGAATAGCAGATAATTCATCTACCTCAGATTTTTCAACTAAATCTGTTTTGCTAATTAGTATAATATTAGCGAATTCTACTTGATCAACGAGCAAGTCTGATACACTGCGCTGGTCTTCTTCACCCAGTGATTCTCCAATTTCTTGTAAATATTTGGCTTCATCATAGTCTCTAACGAAGTTAACCGCATCAACGACGGTCACCATAGTATCTAACTTTGCGACATCTGAAAGTGAAACTCCATCCTCATCTGCAAAAGTAAATGTTTCTGCAACGGGCAAAGGTTCGGAAATACCCGTTGATTCTATAAGTAAATAATCAAACTTTCCTGCTTGAGCCAACTTAGTTACTTCTATCAATAAGTCTTCGCGAAGCGTGCAACAGATACAACCGTTACTCATTTCTACTAGCTTTTCTTCTTTGTGGTTTAGTGAAACATCGTTTTGAATCATTGTCTTATCAATATTGATTTCACTCATGTCATTGACTATAACGGCAACTTTTTTTCCTTGCCGATTATTTAGCAAGTGGCTTAACACTGTTGTCTTCCCAGCCCCGAGAAATCCAGAAAGCACAGTTACAGGTAATTTTGTCATTTTAATAGTCCTATATAAATTTTATTCTTTGCAAATCAAACATAAATCTTTCAGTTAGACAAAGAGACCGAGCCAAGACATGAAGTACAATATTCAGTTAATACTGAAAGGAATTACTAATTACCTCAGCATAGCTAACACTGGTATTGACAGTTGATTGGTAGGATTAAAGAGAAGTTTGAATACCTGAATTTATAAGCTTTATACAAATTCAATTTTATACAAATTCAATATAGTCTTCCCAATCGTATAGCCTCTGATCGATTACTTTCTTCCACATTCCTAGATATTTAGTAGATTTTAAGACTCTTCAGGTTGGTCTATTGAATCGTAAAAACTATTCATCTGTAACTGGTATTCTGTTGTTAAGGATCTAATCAGCATAGCACTCATACATCAGTTTTAATTTGGCCGAAGTTTGCTGATTACTTAACCCACCAAACAAAANAGANANAANNGNAAATNTGTTTTCTAACATCTAAACTAACAATAGATTTTCATGTTATGACATTTGAAGGNCTGGTCAACCTAATAAGTCAAAATATGTGTTAATTGTCACTTTTTAAACTTTTAAGTCNAGGGAAGCAAATGNTATGTNATAACGTAACACTTGTCAAGACGAATTCGTATCATAGGTGCAGGATGGCTAGACAAAACTGAAAATGTGTTTTCTAACTGCAATCGAGGATTTCGACCTTCGGTTTGACACTCTTTTAGGAGCTAGTAGTATAAACCAGGGCGAAATAAGAGCTGTAATACCGGATTGTTTTCATTTCAAAAGAGAATTGAATTTTCATAAATGAGAAACATGTTGTCAGATCAGATTGGATGGTGATTACGGTATGTTTACTTTTATTGAGTCAAGTAAAGTCGTTGAAAGTCTGATTGATTGAAGTGTTTTTACTATTATAGGGAATGAAAAGATAGGGGTTTAGTTTAATGATTAGAAAGATTATTTGTTGTTTTTTGTTTATCTCGGTTTTTTCTGTTTATGCTGAGGACGAAAAGTTACCTTTTGTTTCTAAAGCTGAAGAGCTGAGAAATTTCAAAGGTGAAAAGATCATTTGGAAAAAAGATAAAGCTAAGATGGTTTACATTCCAGCTGATCCAGATGGTGATAAAAAGAGCAAATTTTTTGGGTGGACTGATGACTTCTTTATGGACGTTCATGAGGTGACTGTCGGTCAGTTTAAGGCGTTTCTTAAATCGTCAGGTTACAAACCTGATCAAGCCATAAATTGGAATAAAGTTTATGAGGCCTCACCTGATGATAGGCACCCAATGATTTATGTCAATTGGTATGATGCGACTGCCTATGCTAAATGGGCTGGTAAGCGTTTGCCGACTGAAAATGAATGGGAATTTGCCGCTCGCGGTGGATTAGCTGGTAAACGTTTTCCTTGGGGGGATGAAGAGCTTGACGATGAAATGATATACACTATGCCCAGAAAACATGCTCACTTTGATGNCAAAGGTAGACAAGATAAATGGGGCGAAAAAACNGCAACAGTGGGCAGTTTTGCACCTAATGGTTATGGCTTATATGATATGGCTGGCAATGTGTACGAGTGGTGTCAGGGTTGGTATAATACAGATCAAAGATTCAAGGTGTTGCGGGGCGGCTCTTGGACNAATCTTATCTGCGCTCTGCGGGTAGCTACTCGACCCTATAGCAACCCATATGGNAGATCCGACAACTCCGGGTTTCGATGTGTGTCAGGATTGAAGTAATTATCCTTGAATCCCTCCGAGGCATGGACTCTTTCTTAATTTATCGTACCTCTGTCAGTTTGGCAGGATAGATAATGTCCAATAAAGTTCATTATCAGACATTATTACCTATCCTAAAACCTAATGGCGATGTCTAACTCAGCATGTAACAACAAGGCAGTACCNGCGCTAGACAANAACCTTTCAATATGTTATTTGTCACCAAATATTGATTTTTCAAGTTCACGGAGTACTATTTTCTCAATTTCTTTCTACTAATAAGTTAATACACCTTTACTGGTTTTTTTGCGTGTAGCTCCACGAGCAACTTTGGTTTTCACATATTCAGAACTTCGCTCCACTACACTCTCACCTTTATTAGCTTTCTATTGTTCGAATATACAATAACTTAGTCGCCAATAAAGGGAAATGTCCCGTTGTAGCCCAGTGCCTCGATCGCCGGCAGCGGCGAACTGACGAATGGTATGCCCGGGAACATTGGNGTCTGCTGGTAATGTAGTACTACATTACAACGCAGTGGATCACCGTCATTCTCTTGTCGCAACTTGGCACCCTGATGTGGAATATGGCTGAAAAAGACCACTGCATCGCCAGTCAGAGGATATAGGTTAGTGTGAGACTGTTTTTCACACCACTGGTAGAATGGATTATCCGAATTGTATCCGCCGAGATGTCGAATCTCCTCAGGCAGAGCGTTGTGGCAGAAGTCATCGATAAAAGTCANCCTCCCTGTCTCGGGCGTGTTGTCTGTAAGATAAAAGGTCGTATTGATGCATAGCGGACGTAGTGCATGACGGGCCTCATCTGGTGCGTCCCAGTAATAGCCAAAATCCTTGTGCCATTCTTGGGTATAGGTGGTGGGGTTGATATGCGCTCGAAAGCTGCGCAACTGGCATTGCCGGCCCAGCATGGACTTAAGATACGGAGCCACCGAAGCGTGTCCGACTAGTGGTNGNGCTAAGTCCGNCTCCTGCTCCAACAGATGGTCGAAGGCAACATTACCGACTTCGTTACTGATATCCCATTCTTCATGCTTGTATTTTCGCGTCAGACACTCGCGCCAGGCCTCAACCATCTCTAAGTTGAGCGCTCCACGCACAAGCAGATAGCCGTTCCGGTCGAGTGCATCAAGTTGTTGTTCCAAGTCTGTAATTTCTGCCGTATCAGCGACTAATTTTCCCATATACTACTCCTTTGTCTCAATCCGTGTATCANTTTGATCCACAATAATTTCCCACACACTACAACTAGCGTAGCAGCCAAATCGTNTTTAGACATATCTAATAGTTTGGACCTAATTATGCTGGGTCGAATGCATCCAAAATTGAAATTAATGAAAAATCAGCTCTAATCCTTTACCAGNATTAGGTTTTCTCTAACACAANTGATTGAAAGATNCCGTCAATTTATAAAAAACGACNGATTTTAAACACCAGAATTAGACCAANCAAAACATCCCAAACCTAGACCATAAATAGCCCTATCTTCCTCAAATTTTTCTACACAACNAGAGGTTAGCATAGTGTAACAANAACCTTTTNATTTGTAAATAAGGGGGTTAGGGGCGACAACTCTAGTCNGCTTAATGAAGAGCGCTCTGTATAGCCAAACGGCTCGCCAAACTATTGTAGAGTCTCGCGAGTATATTAAAGAAAAATATGCGATTTTTTCAATGATATTCGTAAATTTCGCGAAGATAGTATCAGTATAAATCTTAAATTCTAGTTCAGAAATCAAAAANATTCTAGATCCACAAGACTTCTATGGTTTCGACAATTTCCGAGACGTACTTTTCCATGTTCAAGAATACCGTTTTGGGTTATCCAAAAATTAACGGTATATTGAAGGAACTTGATCTGAAATTTCTCTTCTGCGAATTAAATAAGAATTGGATGACTAAATTTCACCANGAGTATCCCGAAAAATATTTACTGAATTTACTACATTTTTGGCATGAATTCAATTAACTTCTGCTAGGTATCTAGTAACGTTACCCACCTTGTTACTGAGTTGGATAAACCTCATCATTTAACCAACAATAATAACCATGTCTATTNGACGAATGAAGTTAAANAAATCAAATGAGCTGATTTAAATCTAACTTCTAATTTACACCTAAACTCCGAANCCAAACGATTATAAATATAAATAATTCAAAATTATTTATATTTACAGACTTCGATATTAACCTCGAGAAGGTTCCNTCATGTTTGTCCGAGCTTGACAAGAAAGTTCGGCTAGGTGCCCATCGTTGGCCATTTTTTGTTCTAGGTGTCGCATCCTCTTTTGATCGGCGGTGTGAATCATAGCATCACCATAAGCNCGGTCCAACCAAAAACGAGCACCACCACTAATATAATTACGCAATTCATCTAACCGATCCTCGGGATATCTTTGAGAACAATTCATGGTAAACATTCGACGTCGACTTCCACCTCCAAATGCTGCGTGCTTGAGATTATGGTTAAAACAGACTATATCTCCCGGCTTGGTTTCAAAATTAACACAAGGGATTTCAGTAGACTTTACTCCCAACAATTCTTGACTTTTGCCTACCTCTTTAGATAAGGTGTCGGCATAGTCATCACCAACTTTATGGCTACCGGGAATCACCCGTAAACAACCGGTTTGGCTTGTCAAGTTATCCAAGTAGAAGGCAATCTTAATATGAAGGATTTCCTCATGCCACCCATCAGAGTGCCATCCTGTATTCCCCACGTAATAGTTCCCATCACTACCCATATAATTGAAATCTTCTCCTAAAAGNCCAGAAGCAATACCTAAAATCCTTGGATCATCCAAAAGACTACTTAGAGTCTCACTGAGATCTATGAATGGAACCAAACAAGACCGGGCTAAACCATCGTGAGGCTGGCCATTGTGCCCATACCCGTTTTTTGCCCATAGTTCTTCAAAAGCTAAATCAATCTCTCCGATTCTGTCTGCCATGAGATCAGGAAAACTNAGATAACCGAAATTGTGAAAAAAAGATATTTGCTGCTGGGTCAATTTGAAACTGGACATTACTTCCCTCAATCTAAACCTCAAACCTGTTTGAATTAGCAGGTTANTCGATAGGTTATTTGTAGAAACAGAACAGGTAATTTTTTTGTAATTCTACCTGATCTGGTTCGAGATAATTTCCTTAATAAACAAAAAATCATGCCTCAAACCCGAATTCCACGAAGGCAGGAAATTAAATTCTAGCATTGAAGCTAATTTCCATATATCTCCCGATAGATTTTGTATAGAGTTCTTAATTCTTTTCAACTTAATAATCATGACCAACTTATTAAGGCATATTAATGGAATTGACAAAAAATAATATGAAAATTGGTTAATGATTATGTTTGATATAGTATTTCATTAGGATGTGAAACCAATTGGNAATGAAAATCTTCCTTGACANTTTTTTATCGGACCATTATACAAATGTTCGAGATGATCCTTAATTTTTCTCCCACCATAAAGATTAATCATCTAGATTAAGCCCATAGAGGGTAGGAAAAAGTAAAAAAACCAGAACAAGTGATAGCCTGTATGCAAATAATCACTATTATAAACTACCATCGCAATTCCTAACAGTATACCAACAAGCATGCTACCGTAAAACAAAGGAATCATCACTTGCATACTTAGTCTTTGAGCAAAAACTAGTTCTTTATTTGGCGTGAAATAAAAACATACTAAAATGATAGATAACCAAATCATATGTACTATGTTCCACGGTTTTTTGTTTTTATAATAAAAGTCTTTCAAATCCAATTTTTTTTCTGTTAAGGGTTGGCAATCTGGTAGAGCCGACAAAACAAAAATAATAGCGATACTATCAGCGAGAACAGCCATCGTGAAAAGTACGTTGTTTCCCTCAAGTGCAGGATAGTAATTTGGAGTGTAACCATACCAAATGAATATAAGAGTGAAAATGAGCTGACCTAAAAATATCAAATAGGGAAAATAGAAAATCGTCTGTTCCCGATATCGAATGTGATACGCGATAGTGGAGTAAATCTTGGTTAAGCATACTCCAATCACAATGGAATTAACCCATTGTGTCGTAGAATAATCAAAGTGGAAGTCAAACACAGCTTTTCCTTTTGAAAATTAGAAAAAATCAGTATAGACAATAAAGAACAAATGTTTAATGGCTTGATTGATTAAGTCTTAATAAGCTTTTACCATAATTTGGCAAATATTTCAGGGCTGAATGAAAAAATTAAGGCTCAACCCAACCTATATTTATTTAAAATACTAAGCTTATCGCTTTATATTTTGAGCCAACAAAACTGAACCCGTTCCTTAAGGGAAATCTATCTATGATGTTAAATTACCAAAAAAAGCAAAATTTCATTCTTTCTCGAAGGGAGTATTTAAATTTGTCAATTACTGGTTTAGGGGTGTCAGCGATTAACACGAAGATTACTAACCTAAAGCCAAAGTTAAGATTTGGTATGATAACCGATATGCACTTTGCTGATGTTAACTCTAGAGGTAATAGGTATTATCGCCAATCTTTAAATAAGTTAACAGAGTTTGTTCAGGTAATGAAGGATCAAGAGGTTGAATTTATTATAGAGCTAGGTGATTTCAAGGATGAGGATAGCCCTCCAAACGAAAATTCAACCTTAAAATATCTGCGCAGAATTGAAGAAGAATTTCGGAGAGGAGCAAAAAAAACATTTCACGTTTTGGGCAACCACGATGTAGATAGTATATCTAAAGCTCAATTCCAATCTGAAATTACTAACACTGGGATACCAAACGAGCATACATTTTATAGTTTCGTTGAAAAAGATATTCAGTTTATTGTCTTAGATGCTAACTATCGATCAGATGGAAAAAGTTACGATCGAGGAAATTTTGACTGGACTGATTCTAATATCCCCCAGAATCAGTTGAAGTGGTTACGCCATAAATTAGAAAAAAATTCACTATACAATATTGTATTTGTACATCAACTCCTAGATGGTGAAGGAAGCCATTTCATCAACAATGCGTCCGAAGTTAGACAAATACTAGAACGTTCCAAGAAAGTCCTAGCCGTGTTCAATGGCCACCAACACACAGGTCGATATAATATTATTAACGATATCCATTATTACACATTGAAAGCAGTTGTAGAAGGGCAGGGTACAGAGAACAACGCTTACGCAATCGTCGAAATCTCAGCGGATAACAACATTGTCATCAATGGTTATCGTAGAGTCAAAACAGAAGTTCTGTAGTTATCTGTATCAAAGTCGAAATGTTATTCCTAGATTAGACTTCGAGGATATGAGAGACTGATTTGTAGGGTATTCCGATGATTTTATTCCGATACATTATATATATTCTATTCTTTATTCAACAAATCACTAGAAAGAAATATTTTTCTCCTCTATCTTGTTTTTATGTGGTCATTAATTTTCCATCAATTTACAATTTTCTCCATAAACATTAACTCTAATCAATTGTAGGCCGATTAAATATTTGACCAATTCCTCTTAGTTTATCAGCGAGAACTCTTACTTTTTCGATGGCTATCGTATACGAATTTTTTATGATCAAGTCAAAAAACGGCTAACAATTTTTTCGATCACAATTCAAACTTAAATCTGAAATATCCCAGAAAGAAATTATTAACCACAATATGAGATCGTTCTATCTGTTCGTTTTTTAGATAGTAAAATTTTTAGTTTACTAATTGGTGAGTCTATTGTAGGATAAAAAATCAGGGTTTTTTGTGTTGAGTTTTCCTTGTTTACACCTAGAATATGTAACTTACAGATGCTGGCAAAAATGAATGAATTAATTCTCAAGTTCGCAAAACTTTTTGCACGTCCATCGCTTCTTTTTCAAGTCGTATTTTTATCAGGCAAGCGTATTTCGGGGAGTAATAGAGCCTTGACAAATAATGGACTAGAGTAAATTGTTCAATTCTAGAAGTCATCACTAATTAGACTATCAATTTTAAACTTTTTAATTATTGGAGGTCGAGAATAATGACCAATTCAGGTTCACGTGTCACGATCGTTACCGTTTTATGCTGTGTTCTGCTTATTGCTTGTGGAGGCGATAACGATATAATGGCTCCGTCCTCTACGAAAATAGAATCAGAGGTCGATGAAGAAATAAGTAAAGTAGAGATAAACTTCGATGCTGAAGAAGAAAAGATCAGCCAAATGCTAGCCGCACACGAGGCTGCCCACGCTGAAGATGATATAGATACAGCTATGAAATATTGGCTGAAATTAGAAAAATCAGAAATCTTTATGGGCAAACATGGTTGGGGAGCATTTATGCTGACAGAAAAATGGAGTGGCATTAAAGAAGATTTTGAATTAACTAAAAAAAAGATAGGCCACAACCCTGTTCCAAGTGTACCGGAAAAAATAGGTATAGATTCGAGAGCTAAGAATGCGACAGTCAGGGGAAAAACAGTTCGAAGCTGGGGTGGATCAGCATTATACTTAGCCTGACTAAGAAAAGATAAAAGCGGAGAATGGAGAATTCGGGGGATTGACTTCTACAGTGGTGAAGATCACAAACTCATCAAGGAAATTAAAACACCGCGCTAATAAAAGTTGAATTGCCATTTTGCTAGAAAAGATATAAATCTGGCAGTGGCAGAACAGTTTCAACCTATTTTCTTGTTTAGGATCTGATATCCGTAAACTTAATAGACTTATAACACTCTTTGGAAGATTCTAGGATTATCGCATACAAATAAAACTGTCAACTAAAAAACCTACTACAAAGAGTTGTTAATCTAGGGGACTTATTAGACTTCTAATCTCCAGCCCAAAAGTGAGTGATAAGACCTCGGCGTGGTGTGTCCGTATAGTTTCCCCCAGTGTGGTGTAGCATGCGACAGTGATGAAAAGTTACATCGCCCGGCTCCAAGGATACGGATATGGATTGGCTCGGATCAACTTTTGTCTCTAGTGCACTATTCATTTCTGATCGGTGAGATACATTGTAATGCTCTGCAATTTTTCCCCGATGACTGCCGGTGATGAACTGCATCCCACCATTTTGTTTCCAAGCATGCGATAAGGCTAGCCAGCAAGTGACTGCATTATCTGAACCACGAGTTTTTTGCCAATATCCTGCATCTTGATGCCATGGAACTTCTGCCGGATGGTGAGCGGGTTTAAAAATCATCTGATCATAAACATAAACAGCATCTAATCCAATTAACTGTTTTGCAACATCCCAAGCTTGCAAAAAATAGTCATGTTGTTGCCAACCTTCGATATGTTGTGAGGGATTGACGAGCTGTACCATTCTTCCCTCTACGTGGTCACTTCCAGAAGCCGGAACATGGATTTCACCAGAGACTGCTTTGTCATAATCATGGGATAGCTCATCGACTTGATCTTGATCAATAAAATTTTCAACTTTAATGAAACCTTGATCATGAAAACAGCTAACGAGATGCTCTGAAAGGTGGAATGACGACACACATTTCTCCAATTTCAATCAATGTTTAGATCAAAATTTAGCCTTATTGTACCACATAGATGCGGACATTAATTCTGGTTTAGTTATTTTAGACTTTATGGAAAAGTAAATATTATTTTATTAATAACCCAATTTTTGATAAATTCAACTGAGAAAAGCAATCAGAGGGATTCTATCTGTACAAACTCGATTAGAATCCCATCTGGATCTCTAGCACAAACAACACCTGCGGCATCAGGCGCAGATACGGGCTCAGATAGAAATGGCACGCCTCTTTGTCCTAGATCAATTATGGTTTGATGTATGTCCTCAACAAAGATAGTTAACCAACGAACACCAGACTTAANTTGTTTTTCACCTAATGGTGGTGGAGATTTAATATCCATCAATTTTATTAGCGTATNACCAACTTGAAGTCTAACCTGACGAAATCCTGANGGTGCTAACTTAGCTCCTATAGCTACTTCATCAGGGATATCTAGTTCCNTTAAAACTTCNAAACCTAGGCAATNATGGTAAAAATGTAGGGACTTTTCGAAATCGCTACAGACAATTGCAATATCTACGGTCGAATGTGTTAGTTTTAGCAATNATATCTCCTGTCATCTATATAAATGTGTCTGTAATTAATTAAACCAGTTTTGGCTTACAGAACCCAAAACAGAGACTACAGAGTTATGTTATGCCAATTTCTCAATTTGGTCAATTTTGGGACTGNACTAAGAAGAGGTCTACCAGATCTATTATACGATCATCGATAATTTATGAGAATTGATACCTATCCACATGATATATCTTGATCACACTTCACTTCTCNAACATTCACCAAAGATTAAAAAAATNGAATAATTAAGTAATTAGTGTGGTTAAAATACCTCGACTTTAGTATATCTTTCTAAGAGTATTATTGAGTCTAAATGACAAAGAGTATTGTCTNGCTCAATTATTTCATTTGTATCTGATTTTGTTTTNAAATAATCCTTTGCACCTAATCTAACTAATATTTATGTATTTATGGGCAGAGTTTTTGTTTCCACTCAATCTATGTTTTATATCTTTACAAAGATAGAACGACTACGTATATTGAGATAATATGGGTGATATTTGTTTCTAGGACATCTGTAACTACCAATCACTTTAAAGATTGTTGATATTCATGGAGAAATCAAGATGATACGTATTAGATTATTATTTCTATTGTTTTTTTTAGCTTCTAGTTACATTTTCTCTGACAATAGAGTATTGAATTTGGGTGGAGATGGCGANTATGTTCAAATACCTACTAGTGTTTGGTTCAATGGTGATTTGACCGTTGAAGCTTGGGTTTGCGTCAAAGAATACAGATCTTGGTCTAGGTTAATTGACTTTGGAAATGGGGCTGATCAAGATAATGTGTTACTGTCTTTAAGCAGAGAAGAAACAGGAATTCCGGTCTTTCACATAGTAAAAAGTGGAGGTTTGGAGAGTCCAACCGCTCTGGAATTGAATACTTGGACTCATATTGCCTTTACTCTGAAAGGAAACACCTCTTCTTTCCTGATTAATGGTCAAGTCGTTAGCCAGGGACGTTTTTCGGCCCCACCTCGGGATATTGAACGCCAGAAAAATTTCATTGGTCGNAGTAACTGGAGAAACGAAGATGCAGAAGCAATGCTTGATGAGATCAGAATTTGGAATTTAGCCAGGTCGACCATTGAAATTCAACAAGCCATGGATAGTCCATTATCTGGTAGTGAAAAAGGGTTGATTGGCTACTGGAATTTTGACGATGGGACAGCTGATGATTTGTCTACCAATAGTCGTGATGGAGAACTAAAGGGTGGTGCCGAAATTGTAACTTCTCCACTTTCACTAGTAATGGATAATGAGACTATTGANCCAGGACAAACGTTTGAGTTTGATATTTCTATTCAACATGCCACTAAGGGAGATAGCTTAACCTTCGATTTAGGTTATGACCCTCTAGTACTAAAAGTAGAAAAAGTAAAAAAAAGTAGTGCAATTAGCTCTTGGCAAGAACCGAAAATTGATCACCAAAAAGGTATTATTAACTTGGTTGATCTGTATCACGGTAGAATTGATAGTCCCTTTCAGACCAAATTAGTGACAGTTGTTTTTCAATCATTAAAGACAAGTCAAACTCAATTACGAATCGAGCGACCTCAACTAATCGATGCTGATGGAAAGCATAAATCAATTGACGCTGCCGAGGCGACGATTAGGTCTCTTCCACAGGCCAACTTAATGCAAGCCTTCCGGAAACTAGAGCTAAGAAAGATTTTTGCTACTAGAGGTAAGAAAAGGAAAACCAAAATAGATAAAGCTACGACTAAAAAAGAACAGTTACGACAAAATCGACAGACAGATCATAACCTAACTGTTGATGATATTTTTCCAGCTGATCGAGTTTTAGATATTCAAATTATAATTGATCAGGATAATTGGGATACAATACGGAACCAAACTCGAGATGCTAAAACTGCATTATCTGAGCAACGGAAATATTCCCCTACTGATCGCCCTTACACTTACACTCAAGCCAGTTTCTCCATTGACGGAATAGTATTTCCNCAGATTGGCATTCGAAAAAAAGGCTTTCTTGGTTCTTCACGAAATNCCGATCGACCGTCACTTAAAATCAAGCTCNATCACATAGATNAAACCGGTCAAATTGACGGATTAACTAACCTGACATTTAATAACAATCAGCAAGATGTCAGTCTAGTTAGCCAATTTTTAGCTTATAAACTATTTAATGCTGCAGGTATTCCTGCACCTAGATGTGCTTATGCCAAAGTGACAGTTAATGGTCAAAACTTAGGAATTTATACGCATGTAGAAAGAATACATCGGCCTTTACTAAAACGGGGATTTGGTAACTCAAGCGGTGCATTATATGAAGGAACGCTAGTGGATTTTTTACCCAGTTGGTCTGGTAGTTTTGAACATAAATTTGGTTCTGATAAGAAAGGTAGAAAACTAATTCAGCAACTGATCGATGTCCTGGATCAACCGAGTGAAAATATGGAAGCCGAAATAGGTAGAATAGTGGATTTAGATTCGTTCTACACCTTCTGGGCCATGGAAGGATTATTAGGCTGTTGGGACGGATATTCGGGTAATCGTAATAATTTCTTTATTTATCTCAACCCAGACACTGAAAAGTTCCATTTTATTCCTTGGGGAGCAGATAGCCTATTTGAAAAATACAGTCGTATTAAGAAAGGTGAAACAGGACCAATTTCAGTAAAAAAGCAGGGAATCATAACTCACCATTTGTATCAATCTGAATCAGGCCGTAACAGTTATGAACAAGCATTAAGGGAAATTTTGGATCAGTACTGGGATGAAAAAGATTTATTANAGGAGACAGAAAGAATAGAGACCTTAATTAAGCCTTATCTAACTCAGGAAACAGTTGACGATCTTATAAAGGAAGAAACTAGAGGATTAATTAATTGGATGAAAGGACTTTCAGACCAGGAACGCCAGGAAACTCTAGATAGTGAAAAAATCAGGCACCTCTCCTCAGAATTTGGGGTTGACCTTTTGGTAATCAAAGAAATGATTACCAAAAGTCTAGCAGAAAAAGAATTAGAAAATGGTGAAATNGGCAAAAGTGATAAAAATGACAAAAAAAGTAAAGATAGTGGCAGGAAAATACAGTCAGCCCACAGATTTATTCAATCATTAGAAAATCGAAGGCAGTTTATCAAGGATCGTAAAGGTGAGGTCATCACAGAAATTGCTAATGGAATGCCAGAATGGAAAGAAGATTTAGTAGATCCGTCTTGGTGGATTCAACCACTTGATAAAAGATCNTTTTGGACGNCGATCGCCAATGGNAANATCAAATCAGTCAAAATACACTTAAACCAAATCGATATTAACGATCAGAATACAGTTTTCTTTGGTCTCACTCCACTATCGATTGCTGCTGCCACCGGAAAATCCAAAATGGTTAAATTTTTACTTAAACAAGGCGTCGACATCAACGCCAGAAACAAAGATGGTGGAACGGCTTTGCACGGTGCAGTTTTTTTGGGTCGACCTAAGTCAGTCCAACTTTTACTTGAACATGGAATTGACATCAAAGCTCAATCTCACGATGGTATTAAAGCACCAGATTTGGTCTCAACATCTGTTGATGCCATTGATGTTATTAATCAATCATTACAACTTGGTTTGAATCGAGATAAGATTGAGAAGGGACGCGCTGAAGTATCTCAACTTTTAGGCTTTTAGATTCTATGGCTGATTTATGTTTCTGAATAGTAAAAAGCAGTCTATTAATAACAGAGGTCCAACCAGTGGGAGTTGGCATTCAGGGTAATAAGTGTAGGGTACTTGCTCTGTTAAAAATTAAAAAAGGAAGCTTAACGAGGTGAAAAACATTCTATTTCTGCTGACTGACCAATGGCCATCCTGGGCGTTTGGATTCTTGGGAGCTGATATTCCCACGCCAAATATTGACCGATTAGCCTCAGGCGGTACCGTATTTAAAAATGCATTCACTACTTGTCCACTTTGTAGTCCCGCTCGTGGAACCTTGCTGACTGCCAAGTGGCCTCACCAAAACGGTGTCTACGATAATCAATCAGTCGGATATTCTCTACAAGAATCTATGTCCTTAGAACAAAAATGTTGGATCAATGAGGCCGCTAAAAATGGATATTACGTTGGTTACTATGGAAAATGGCATCTAGGAAGCAATAACCCTGAAAAACGGGGCGCGCACGGTTTTGATGCTAACATAGAACTTTCTAGTAAACCCTACGATTCAAATACTAACGATCATTGTTATCAAAAAAGCGTCGAGAATTACGAACAGCAGACCAAAGAGCTGATTAAGGGGCGAGCTCCCTTCTGGGGTAATATACCTCAGGGCAAAGAAAGACTTCGGCCTTTCCCTGAAGTACAAAAAGGTATCAATTTTCTCAATCAGTGGAAAGAAATGGCAGATCATAAGCCATTTTTTCTGACAATTTCTTCGCAGCCGCCACACTTCCCNCATCATCTCCCAATAGAATATGTCGCTCTAGCGGAAGAACTCCGGGAGCGTATCGAACTCCCAATCAATTTCAAAGACAATTGCGATGGACGACCTTGGTTTCATTCTACGCCTTTCTGGGGATGTATGGATACTTCANTGCTCGACGAGGAAGAGTGGAAAACCATCATTGCTTACTCTCACGCCCACATTAGTATGNTCGATGAAGCATTAGGTCTTATCATAAATGAATTGGAGGCCCTCAACCTCTACAACTCCACCACTGTCATCTTCACTTCTGATCATGGTGATATGGAAGGTGCGCATAANCGNTTCGATAAAGGTGCTTACTTTTATGAGGAAGTCTGGAGAATACCTCTGGTAATTAGTCAACCAGACAAATTACCAGCCACACAAGACGCCTACGTCTCCCTAATCGATATTGCTGAAACGATTTTCGCACTGATAGATTCTCAGTCTTCACTGAATGTCCCTTCACTAGGAAGAGATCTGATGTCCCTTATTGGAACATCAAAACGACCACCAAATTGGCCTCAGATTGCCTATGGTGTTTATTACCGATATAATGGATACAGCTTCGAAATTCGTGCTATTTGTAACGAGCGGTACAAATACATTTGGAACACACAAGATATTAATGAATTATATGATCTCGAAATCGATCCTCATGAAATGAGCAATCTCTCNGGCCGTATTGANGCTTCAAATATCGAAAACGATTTACACAATCAACTTCTCAACTGGCTCAATCAGGTCGAGGACAACCTACCCAATCGATTGGGCCAGTTGCCTCCTGCAGGTACTATAATTGCCACTGGCCAACAAGGTCCGTAAAGATCAATTGAATTGTTTTTTTGGTAAACTCTTCCATGCCGAAGACGACCAAAANCTAGCCAACTACTATAGAGATTAGCCTATGAATTATTCTAACTTTGAAAACAAAAATCAGGTTCTCGATTGGCTGGCAAATCTTGACCAAAAATGGCCAGAGCGAGTCCGAATTAGATCTGCTATAGTTGATGTTGTTGACAAATTTTTCCAAGGTTTCAAAGGGGAAAAAATTCATCTGTTAGAATTAGGACCTGGAACTGGCCAACTCGCTCAATTGGTGATTGACCATCTAAAATCTAATAATTTGTCTAATATTAGTTATACAGGCGTTGATATCAACCCCGGACTAATTAGTTACACAGAACAGAAACTCACGGGTTTGCACCTGACNAAGTTGTCTCTTCATCAATCAAATCTGAACGATGAATCATGGCATGAAAATTTACCACTTTTCAATCTAGCCTATAGTTTTCAAACGTTACACGATTTGGGTGGATATCAAGCGCTAGAATTGGCCTATAAAAAGATTTATTCTTTAATTAAACCAGACGGAATGCTATTGAATGCTGATTTTATTGTNCCTTTTNAAAATGATGACCCNAAAAAAATGAGGCGCTTTCCGGTCGACGTGCACCAACGAATANTAGAATCCATTGGGTTTGTGAATTTCAGCCATGAGGCAACGGACGGCAAACTCGCTATCATGACAGCTGACCGTCTTTGATAAGATATCGGAGGAACCAAGACTTATCGATAAAGGTCCTAAAACTTAATGTAGAAGNTTTTGACTATACAAGTGCAATATTTTTCATCAGTATTGTAGGAANNTTCTGTTTTACATNCTTAGGAAAANTTGGTAATTTCTNCTATACACTGATTAATNAGTANTTTTTGCATATCTCCCTTACTTGGCTCCATAAATNCTAGAAGCATTTGTTCAGAAGTGCGANNATCACGTTNTAGCCTGACCTCTACNATTTTGGGCCAACCATTGTGAANACATCGGTTTGGGAGTTAATTCTTAATTTGGCTGGCTTTATAAAAAGAAGGAAGTTAAATTAAATAAGATTATAAGTANGCTAACTCACNTTCAATTANTAGTGATATATTCAAAGCAGTAATTACTATCTAAAATTCAGTTTCAGATTCAAAAGGACTTTAATATGGAAGACCCGAAAAATGCTGTCATAGTCAAAATCAATGCCGGTTCAGTCGAACGCCATAACGACTTAGTTGGTTTTACGTTTAAACCTAATGACTATTTTCCCGAATGGCAAGAGGGGATTTCTCGATTGTCAGTTTCACAAATATCCTCAACCGGCCAAACTTTGGTAGATGAGATACCCATTCAGTTTGAACCATCGACTCGATATCTAGCTTGGCAGACGTCGAATCTCGCCATCAGTGAATCTGCTTGGTACGCTATTCACCTAGCCGAATCAACTCGAAGTGCTTCTGGATTAGATCATCGATATCAAATTCACGATCGAAATTCACACTTGCTGATCACCGTCGATGATGATGTTTTCGCTCGGTATAATTTTTTAGGTGTCTGGAAACCGTATTTTTGGCCTCTAAATGGTAATCATGGGTCTGTTCTCAGAGGAGCGGGTGGTGAAGATCATCCCCATCATACTGGATTATATTTAGCTTATGGTGGTCATGGTGAAGGTGGGTCGGCCAATATTTGGTCTGATTGGGACGAGCCACCATATGGTCCATGTGGAAAGACACTTCATCAGCGCTTCATTAGGCTGACTGAAGGCCCAGTCTACGCAGAATTCGTTGAGGATTTGATTCATGTTAAAGGAAATGGGGACATCATCATGAACGAAACAAGGACGGTACGAGCCTGGTATGCTGATGATCAAAAACGGTTTTTAGAAATCGCTCATCAAACTACGTATCCAGTTGATATAGGGGACCGACAGTTCCTTTTTGTTGCACGATTAAATCCATCTATGAAAATTCCCGAACAAGGACATGTCGAAAATTCATCCGGCCAATTGGGCAGATCTGAAGTCCATCATCAGCGGGCGTCTTGGTGCGATCTAGCCGGAAATGTGGGTGATGGAGTCAATGGACTAGCTTTATTTGATCATCCTACCAACCCCGAATACCCAGGTTTTTTCGGTGAGATAGCTGTTCCGGAACAAATGAGTATTCTGCACCACCCCCCTAGTGAGTTAGAAAATGACAGATTTCNGCTTCAGTTTTGTGCATATGTACACGAGGGTACTACNNCTGAAGCGAAAGTCGAAAATTATTATAAATGTTACNCGAATCCAGTTGAAGTTGAAATTGTTGAAAATTAAATANNTACCAAAAGGCTGAGACGAATTATGACTCGTTANTATTNTTTCAGGTCAATAAGATCATTATTGCCCTGNATTTAGAATTACNGCCTTAAGATTTTAGCNAAAAATTNGCCTAAGAGAATTTNATTCAACGATCCCNAGTTGTGGTANATCTACGACTTCTTTTTCCGATTCTTATTTTTTAGATATATTTTAGAATAAGAATCGAGGNCTATAAAACCATGCCAAGGTTCTTACATANGTTCCGATTCTTATCTGCTTGTTTTATAATTCNCGCCCAGAAAATAAATGAAAAATAGTAGTTTNNTCATATTTTTCTTCTCTCTACTGACAACAAGTTTTTTAGGTTGGTCTNGAGATAATCTNGATCTTGGTATTCCCTCTCAAAATGGCCAATTGGTCGACCGTACTGGATATGCACTTCTNTATTCTGANGNATANGAGCAACCCTTATGGGTCAGTTATAAANTGACTAAAGATGAANTCNAAAATAANGTGTCTAANCGNACAAACAACTACCGNTTGGATCCCTACATTGAGACAGNTTCTGCCGTTTTGTCTGATTACAAGGGNTCTGGATACGATCGTGGNCACCTAGCGCCAGCNGCCGANATGGCTTGGTCCGATAAATCTATGTCNGAGAGTTTTTTCTTGTCCAATATAAGTCCTCAAGTACCATCTTTCAATCGTGGTATATGGCGTGTACTAGAAGAAAAAATTCGAAAGTGGGTGCTAGAGGAAGAAGAACTTTATATTATTACTGGCCCCATTATTCAGCCTAACCATAATACTATTGGACTCCACAAAGTTGCTGTACCACACTGGTATTACAAGATTATCATTGATAATTATCAGCCTGAGGTAAAAGCTNTAGCTTTTATAATTCCTAATCGAAACACTAACAACAANCCCTTGTCAAGTTTTGTTGTTAGTATTGATCAAATCGAAAAAAAAACGAATCTTGACTTCCTCAGCCGAATGCCAGAAAAATTACAGCATGTAATAGAATCCAAAGTTAATCTNNCAGAATGGGNTTTGCCTGTTTTCCAATCAGATAAGGTAGAAATGGATAAAATTGAACAAGGGTCGATTTTATCGGCGAATCAAANGATTGTACTCTCCATTTCTGAAAAGGGCCTGGCAGGCATTGATTCAAAGACTGAATTCAGTAAAGATAAGATACGGGAGTTATTTCCAAACTTTGATATAGTTGAAGATGTCAGCAGTACGGAAGGAGAAGAGTTCCCCATATTCCGCATTAAAAGGGATGGTCAAGACATACTAGTTATCAACCCAACGAATGATCACCAATATATATTTAGCATACAAATTAAGAGTAAAAATGTAGCAAACGAATTGGGGCCTAAACTTGGTTCCTCCTACTATCAAATCTATAGCGATCAAACGAACAAAAATTGCTTCCCAGGAGTCGAGGAGTTATCAGGAAAAGTCATTTGTTCTGCACTTAGATCAAAACGCCTTATGTATATTTTTTCGGGTCCGTGGAGCGGACCAGATGGAGTACTTCCACCAATCGAAACATTGCAATCTTGGAAATTAGTAGAAATAGTTTGGAAACCTTAATCTATACATTCTAAGTGGTTTAAATAACCGCTATCAGTCAACGATGAACGGAAATCGGTTTCTAGGTTACTTCTTTATTTGGTTTTCATGTATCGTTTGTGCTCTCCGGCGGAACAATCTTTGAAATTGTAGAGATCACAATACTACCACTAAGGATTGAAATTGATGCTGAAACGATACCAGCTAAATAAAAACCAAGAACAATTTTTCCGACCGCGAATAGAGTAGAGTAAATGAAGATGGCACCTAATATCCACATCACTAACCCTGGCAATTGACCGCCGTCGATTTGTGAGTCAGGCTGATCTGTTTCTAAGTCTCGATCAATTTGACTCGTAATTGGCCCCCAAAAACCACCAGAAGGGCGAACCCGCTGATAAAAGTCAAGTAATCTTTGTTCACTGACAGGTTCGGTTAGTAGAGTTACAGACACCCAAACCGTCGTAGATACTGGGACAATGATTAGCATTTGTAATGCAAAGCTATCCTTAGTTAGGGGTAAAGAAAAAACAATAATCGAAGTGATTGCAGAGGCAAACATTGCAGATATTTCTGACCAAGCGTTAATCCTCCACCAATACCACCTAAGAATTTGTACTAGACCAATACCGGCGTTAAGCGCAATCAAGAACTTCCATGCCTCGGAAATAGAATCCATAAATAGGCTGATGACTCCAGCACAAACCATAATAATCAAGACACAAATCCGAGAAATGCCCACATAATGTTGATCGTCCGCATCAGTCCGAATAAATCGTTTATAAAAATCGTTAACTAAATAAGAAGATCCCCAATTGAGATGGGTATCGATAGTCGACATAAACGAAGCAAGAAAACTGGTCATCATAATCCCTAACAAACCAACCGGCATATATTTCAGCATTATCATTGGATAACCAACTTCTGGATCTTCTAAATTTGGGTAAACTACCATTGATACGAGTCCAACAATGATCCATGGCCAAGGACGTAGGGTATAATGTGCTATATTGAACCAGAAAGTTGCCAGTAGAGTATGCTTTTCGTCGCGAGAGGCAAACATTCTCTGAGCAATGTACCCGCCACCATCTACGCCGTTAGAAGCCCACCATTGAACTCCGAGATAAACCCCAAAAGTTAGCATGATACTTTTTACTGAGAAATCTGGAAAAATATTGAGTAATGACTCCGAGTCACTATAATGAATAGCTAACTGTTCTTTTAATTGGGTTATACCACCAATTTTTGAAAGCGAAACGATAGCAAGAGTGATTGATCCAAACATAGCAATCCCGAACTGAACTAGATCTGTCATTACTACACCCCAGAAACCTGACAACATACTGTATAGACCGACGAAAATGAGACAGATTAGCACCGAAATCGCCTTCCATCCGGGTGTGTCTGGAACTCCTAGAACTAGAACAACTATTTTTTGCATGGCTAAGAGAACCCACCCCATAGTAATACAATTAATTGGAATGGCAGTATAAAAGGCTCTGAAACCACGTAAAGCACTGGCGGCTTTACCATCGTAGCGTAGCTCTGCTAATTCTACATCGGTAATTACACCCGATCTTCGCCACAAACGGGCAAATAAGAATGTAGATAACATTCCTGAAAGTACCCCATTCCACCAAAGCCAATTACCTGATATCCCATCTTTGGCAATAATTCCGGTGATGGCAAGTGGCGTATCAGCGGCAAAAGTAGTTGCAACCATTGAAGTGCCAGCAACCCACCATGGTAAATTCCTACCTGATACAAAGTACTCGTTGATGTTTTTGCTGGCGCGCTTCGAGTAATAGGCGGCTAAACCGATCGCAAATAATACATAGCTAATAACAATACCGATATCGATAATCGAAATCTTCATTTCCTGACCTTCCTACACTTTTTTACCTTCTTATCTGAGGTGCCTGCTAGTGATCGGACGATCAATTTTGAAGTAGTCAACATTGAAAACTCATTAATAGACAGTGGATTCTAGCACTTTATCAGACGAAACTCATCATCTACAAAGTCGCTGGTTGAATTAGAAAAATTATCTCTTAGTCTATCAGAGATATTTGCAAAAACATATTTGTAAAAATACTTAGGTCTGCTAGAATAACTAGGTTAGATTTTCGTTGTCATTATGTTAATCATTTACTAGATGGTATAGAATTGCTGTTTTGCATCTGCTGATGTCAGCATTGTTCATATAATTTTCTCGATAGTTTTTCAAGGAACCAGTATTAATCAAGTGGCAGATATCGTTGGTCTGTTATGCTATCTTCAACGGAGCCCATCATGGTTCAACCACTTCAAAATGAAAATATTCATCAACCACAGATCGAGTCTGGGCAAGATGCACTGCCCGATCAATACATACTGACTGAAGGACCAGATTATAATGTACCACCGAAAAAGACCCGGTTGAAGTGGTACAGAAGCCCTTTGGCACGTGAGGCTTTACGTGAACTCAATAAGCGTAGCGATTTTCTCGGTTTCGTACAATCTGTCGGCTTTTTATTGGTTCTAACTACTACTTCTGGGTTAGCTATTTATGCCTCGTTTAATTGGCCTTGGTATGTAATTATGTTACTGGTATTTATCAACGGCCACTTTTGGCATTTTCTGGTTAATGGGTTCCACGAATTGGTCCACAATTCAGTATTCAAAACTCAATGGCTGAATCGATTTT
This sequence comes from Candidatus Poribacteria bacterium, assembly GCA_002714785.1. Taxonomy (GTDB): domain Bacteria; phylum Poribacteria; class WGA-4E; order WGA-4E; family UBA9662; genus TMED15. The sequence continues at coordinate 24,311 of PAYP01000048.1, forward strand.
TTCTGCGTATTTATTCATTTTTAGGTTGGCATAACCATCATCTGTTTTGGGCCAGCCATACTGAACACCATAAGTATACACTACATGCACCCGACGATCAGGAAGTAGTTTTACCTCAGNAAGTTGACCTGAAAAATATTTGGAAGTGGGGCATTATAAACCTCAGGCACCCTGATTCTTTAATTAGAAATAAGTTNCGTAATTTTACCGGTTACATTGATACTAATAATTCTTGGGTTGCTTCTTTATTTCCAGAAACCGATCAAACTCGACGTTGTGCTTATACTAACTGGGAAAGAATTTTATTAATTGGTCATCTTCTAGTTGCAGCTACATCTTTGATATTTGGTTACTGGATAATTCCTCTAGTGTTCACTTTCCCCAGAACTTTCGGATCTTGGTTGCAATTTCTATGTAATATGGCTCAACACATAGGTCTTCAAGACCGTGTNCCAGACTTTCGTTTATGCTGCCGCACCATATATCTTAACCCAATCCTGCAGTTTTTATACTGGCACATGAACTACCATACAGAACACCATATGTACGCCGCTGTTCCATGCTATAAGCTTGGAAAACTACACCGACTTATCAAGCATGACATGCCATATTGCCGTCGAGGTTTAATTGAGACTTGGAGTCATATTATTGAGATTTTGAATAGCCAGAAAGATGACCCCAACTATCAATACATCGCTGAGTTACCAGTGAGTACTTCTAAAATCTAATTGATCCAAAAGTGATATCTTTTTTATTGATTTGGTAATTCTTAATAATGGTATTCGTAATCTTCAGNCNAAGATTACAAGTCTTAGGACTCATAATGCTTTCTTGAGATTTTTTTGTTCNTCGACACAATATTGGTAGCTATCAGTNATATATNAATCCCAAATTTTTGAGTCAANATTCATTATCTTTAATCGGTCTTATTGTCGNNAGAGCATCAACAATCAAAGGAAGATCTTAAGATGAGAAACGCATCCGTAGCCCCGGATATACCGGACACTATGACTTTTCTCAATGGTCAGCCAGTAAATACAAAGAGTGATTGGGAATCTCGGCGGAGAGAAATAGGAACATTATGGTGTGACTATTTCATTGGTCATTTTCCCAAAGAGACCCCAAAATTACTTTCGGCAAAAGTAGGTCAGGCAATCAAGACTATAGACGGTTCATACCGACGCCGGGTGATACTGACATTCGATACCCCAAATCAAAAATCATTCGAGATTGACCTTTGGGAACCAAAAAGTTCGGATGTAAGATTGAAACCACTGTTATTAACTCAACCCCGTTACTACCAGAGACTCAAATGGGGTGAGGAAGCGTTGAAGAGAGGCTACACCGTTTGTATCTATCCAGGTCTCGACCTACATCATAGCGAGCAAGATTATCCTAATTACGAAAACGTTTGGAAATTGTTCCGAGACGAATACCCAGAAGCAAATTGGGGATCATCTTTGGGTATACAGGCGTGGCTAGCCAGCCGAACCCTAGATTATCTACTCAATCCACAATACAACCATCGAATTGATAATAACGCGGTGGGTATTACAGGTTTCTCGAGGTACGGAAAGCAAGCAATTTATGCGGCAGCTTTTGACGAACGATTCACGTGTGTGGTTGCTAGAAGTTCAGGAACTCCTACCTCCTGTTCGTATAGGTTTTCTGGCCGACATACTTTCATGGAATCTATTTCTCGAGAGGACTGCCCAGAAGCATGGTTAATTGATGATTCAAGAGATTTCTATGGACGAGAAAACGAATTACCTATCGAGGGTAATTCATTATTAGCTTGTATAGCTCCGCGATACCTGATGCTTGACACTGCTTATAACGATGGATGCGATCCCACCTTCGGTGTTGAGCGAAACTACTTAAGCGCAAAGAANGCTTGGACTTTTTTGGGACAAGACAACAAGATTTGCCTGAGCTATCGTAAAGGGAATCATGATCCAGTCACCAACGAGCAAGTCAGTTTCAACCTTGATTTTTTTGATCTCTCCTTCGGAAGACAAACAGATAGTGAAGATAAATTTTCAGAAGTCCTAATCCACGCATTCGATTGGNATGATTGGAAATCAAAACAGGATCCAACCGATCTAATAATACCAAAAACGAAAAAGATTAGGACCAAAATTGAATGGATGCTTGGACAACATCCGACATTAGTAGAAGACGAAGGTAAATATCACATCATCGAAAAGGACAAACTTCCTGTTTCTAACTGGTCTAGAGATCGGTGGAATCCTGGCGGAATCAGTAGNGTATCGTTTAGTTTCGGTGCTAAGATGCATGGTAATATTTTTTTTGATTCCCAGTTGGACAAATATCAGGCGACTGTCATTTGGCTACATCCATGGAATTATTCCCACGGTAGTAACGAAGGATACGGCGTTCAGGAAACAACGATATATTACCGGTTAGCCAAAGAAGGTTACATAGTGGTAATGTATGATCAGTTTGGTTTTGGAGACCATCTNTCCAATGCGTTCGGTTTTTATNATCGANACCCANANTGGTCCCGAATGGGTAGAGCCATATATGATGTTANGAAAGTTTTGGACTTTCTANATAACGGTGAAGGGATNACAAACAGCNTCATTCCAACAACTGANCCATCACAAATTTATGTTTTAGGTTTTGCTTTCGGTGGAATGGTAGGTCTTTATTCATCCGCACTTGATGAACGTATATCTGGGGTAGCCTGCTTTTCTGGCTTCACTCCGATGCGTACAGATAATGATACCAAATCAACCGGAGGTATACGTCGATACTGGGAATGGCATTCCATCATACCTAAAATCGGGTTGTATCATCAAAAAGAATCNATGATTCCGTATGACTACGACGACGTTATAGGTATGATAGCGCCTCGAAAATGTCTGATATACTCTCCAGAACAAGATCGTTTCAATGACATAGATGACGTCAAACAGTGTATTACAAAAGCCAAAAAATCATGGATAAACGAAAGAGACTTTAGTTTCATTTGTCCTAAAGATATTTGTAGATTTCAGAAAGATCAGCAAGATGTCGCACTAACTTGGCTTCAAAATGTTACAGAGTAAGTTTCAGGTTCAAACCTTATTTAAAACATTGGTGGATAGGAAGTAAAATCTAATTTATCAACTAAAGCCCATTTCCCTTCTTTTCTAGCCAAGACCAACTCTTCGTTTATAGCTAACAACTTATCATAGAACAAAGGAATAACTAGTCTCCCAGTTTGATCGATTAAACCATATCTGTCATCCATCTCGACTTGACATAACCCGTAGTCAAAGTGTCCAACATCATCATAATTTAGATTGACGGGAACAATGATTTTTCCCTTCTGATTAACGAATCCGTATTTCCCATTTT
>PAYP01000049.1 GCA_002714785.1 Candidatus Poribacteria bacterium
ATTCAGCCCATCAAATGGTATGACAATTGTACCGAAGTCAATACTATAGCCAAACTTGCGGTCAATATTTTCTTGAATGAAATCGGCAACACTTTGGTTGGGACCTAGATCGAAATATTCTTCCGTAAATTGCTTAGGATTAAGAAGATCTGAAATAGTAAAAGGATCATCCACATCGCTAAATTCGCCCCTGCCAATTAGGCGGGCTGTAGTACCAAAATGAACAGATTTTAGGAACGGCTGATTTAAATCTACACGATAAGCTAGAGAAGTAGCCAAAGCACCTTGACCCACCGACCGATAGATAACTTCATCATCTAACATCTGTAGGATTGGATCCGGCCAAGGAACTCCTTTTTTAGCTAGACGAAACTCAGTCAAGGTTTGGAAGTAAAGAGACAAACCGAGAGCCATCTGTTTATCAACCATAGGAACAGATAAACCAAAACCGAGAAAGTCGATGTTAACTCCCAAATGCTTCGAAGATAAATTACCAACTTCTTCTACTAATTTTGACCTAGCTGATACTACTGTTGGGTCGAATAGTGGGTTAGCAGAATTGGTTAACGGAGAAACAACATCATCGAGAAAGGCTTCCATACTCAGTGCTTGGTCGAAAATATCTTGTGTTATTCCCCCTCTAATTGGTAACAACTGAAAGGAAATTTTGTTAATTTGTGTTAAACCAGCGGGGTTATAATGAATAGCTGAAAGGTCATTAGCAATAGCCTCATAGGCATTTCCCAAACTAGCAGGTCTCAATCCTCGATACAAAAATAATGGTGTTTCATCAGCTGAAACTGGGCTTGGTAGACATAGAAAAAAAATAGAGAAGCCTAAAACCATTAGCCTCAAAAAGGCTGCTAATTTTTGATAGCTCATGTTCTACAACTCCTTATTGACTTACCAGTTGACGGATTCGGGCTTCAACTTCGTCTCGGTTACCGATCGAAAAGCCCCATTTACTGACTTCATCGAGTAACTTGTTTGTAAATATATCAGCTACATTTTCATTTAGATTTTGAATTGATGTCGCCAAATCGGGCGCCAATTGCTTCGCCATTTTTAGACCTTGGTCTAAATGGTATAATGCGTCTTGTCTGCTAATTCTTCGATCTATTAAAGTTGCCTGATTTTGAATTAACTTCCCATATACATCTTTGGTGCCTGGCTGTTCTATAACCCTAATTCTAGCACTAGTCAAAAGTGTTACGGCATCAATAATAACTTGCCGCTGTTTTTTACTGAATTGAAGAAGGTATTCTTCGGGCTCCAAATTATCAAATTGTTTTTTGGCTGATTCACTCAAGTGAAAATCGTATTGTCCGTCTATAAAGTCAATCTCGAACAGATCTCCTTTTTCAGTTTGTAATTTACGTAAGGCATCTGACAAATAGAAATGAGCTAAATTGATGTGCATCAAAATTTGATCAGTCTTGGAAAGAATAGAGTTACTTCCCACTTGAAATGGGCTAGCTGTTATCGCTACATCAGTCATAATAGGTATCTCAACACCCGAAGCATCTAGTACCAAATACATCGCACCTATCGCATCTTGAATCGCAGGTTCAGGGATGTTCTCGAGATCTTTTGGACTGACTAAAATGGTCTCCAGATTACCTAAATCACCAAGTTCTGACAGATCAATACCTAAACCTGTTTTATCTATGGCTGACTGCGCTATAGAAAATGCCTTTTGCACTTCGACTTCTCTGGGATCTTCGTCACCTAAGATTGGCCGCTCGACTCGGTCTTCTGGGCTAGCACACCCTAAGCATAAGCTTACCAGTAAACAACCAACGAAAAGTTCAAGCCTTCGAAGCCATTTGTTGATTTGGGTCATATTACTTTCTCCCTGGNNNATTAAAATTGGTTCAACGCTCTAGGTGATCAATTGGGTTTAGANCNTTTTGGNNTTTTCGTATTTCGAAGTGAAGATGTGGACCTGTCGANAGACCGGTACTGCCAACTTGTGCGATTTTTTGTCCTTGTCGAACATGTTGACCTTCTCTGACCAAAATTCGAGCATTGTGAGCATATCTCGTTTCATATCCACCAACGTGTTCGAGAATCACTAAATTTCCGTATCCACCCATAACACCACTGAAGGCTACTCGACCACTGGCTGAGGCCCGAACGTTAGTTCCGGTCTTAGCAGCTATATCTAACCCTTTGTGCAATCGCCTACGTTTCAAGACAGGATGAATACGATAGCCGTATCCGTCAGATATACGGCCCTTAACGGGTAATATAAACCTAGGGTTGACAGCTTTTCCAGTCAAACGTCTCTTAAGTCTTTCTCTTACTTGGCGATTAGTCAATTTTGCTCCCGGTAAGAACAAATCGGTATTAGCTTGAATAAAGTCAGGGTCCTGAATAGAATTAGCTGAGATAATTACCGACAACCCAACNTGGTAACGTATAGCTATATCTTCCAGTGTTTCGTTCTTGACGACTGTGTGCAAAATACCTCTAGTACTGGGAATACGAATTTTTTGCCCTTTTTTAATTAAGTTAGCATTTTTGAGTTTATTAAAAGTTAATAGTGTATATATGTCTAAATTATTTCTATCTGCAATTTTCCAAAGGCTATCATTCTTTTTAATGTGATAGATTTTCGGTGAAATAGAAGGTTGATTAGCTGGGGATTCAGTAGTCGATTCGGTTATGCTTTCTGAAGGCTTAACATCCTCTTTGNGGTTTCCTTCCGGGATGTTTTTTACGTCGAACGTTTTGTGAAGTCCGACTTCAGGTTCAACGTATTGAGGGATAGGAGATGTAGGACTATTTGATACTTCTAGTGTATCGTTATTGGTACTCGGATCCAATTCAAATTTTGGCCCAAAGTTGGTATCGTTACCTAATATAGCAGCTAAATCAACTTGGTCAGTTGTATCAATCGTCTGGGCAATAGCCGAAGTGTCTCTAACTTTAGAGATAAGAATTAAGCTAAGTGCTATAATTACGGACGCCCAAACCAATANTTGACGACGAGTGGACATACACTCGGACTCCTTTAAAGTACAATTAAACTTAGTTTAGTGAACCAAATCATTGGTTTAATATGGTGTAATCTACAGATAAATCTCTGTATTGGTCTTTGAATAGAATAGAGCAACAAAGACAGCGATTAATACGANGATTGATGGTCAGAGTTACACTAAATTGCCATTTGATTTGACATAGNTTGGGGCTGAATGCGCATAAAAATTGTATTTTCAAGAATAATTTGCAGTAATGAAGACTTATAAAAAAATGCCGAAAATTGTTTCGAAGAACAGAAANGATCAGATACTTTATTCTCATCCGGGCATCATTTTCATTTTTTTGTTGGCATTATCAGTNAGAGTCGATGGAGCTATCGANCCGGTNTTCGTTTGGAAATTTAACCAAAGTTCAGGAGTGGTAGCAATTGAATCAGAAACAGGACATGATGGGATAATTTTAGGTAGTCCTCAATGGGTAGATAGACCAGTTGATAATGATGTTGATAATAAGGCCCTTCGATTTGATGGTATCAACGATTATGTGTCAGTACCCAATCATAATTTGATAAATATAGGAGGTCCTTGGTCTAGTAAAACCATTGTTGTCATATTTAAGGCCGATGATACTTCAATAGCCAATAAACAAATCCTTTATGAGCAAGGAGGCAATGTTCGTGGTTTGAACATTTATATAGAAAATGGAAGGTTATATGCTGGAGGGTGGAACCAAAATACAAGTGAAAGTAACTGGTCTGGAGAATGGGCTTCTACCCCAATTGAGTCTGATGTTTGGTATGAAGTTGCACTGGTCTTAAGAAAAACAACTGATATTGTATCTTCGAACAAATTAGAATTATGGTTGAATGAGGAACTGAAAGCAACCGCTGCAGGCGGTAAACTATATAGTCATACTGGAAACATTGGGATCGGAAANGTCAATCAGTGGACAGAATTTCTCGACGGTGAATCCAACGACAACAAATTTTTTCAGGGACAGATTGATGAAATTCGTCTTTATAATGATGTCTTGTTTGCAATTAGAGTTGAACCAACTTCTCTCACATTTGCCGAAACAGTCGGCTTAGCTAATACATCATCAATTTCTACATACTTACCTCCCAATTTAGACAGCGATTATTCACCCAACGAAGTGATTGTCAAAATTGTGGATAACTCCTTAATTAGTAACCCAGAACAGTCGAATGGGGCTAACTTCACTAGCTCATTATCGCTCAACCAGCTTTTTGAAGAATTATCGGTAAGTCAGGTAANATCTNTTTTTGGTACACATCTTGGNTCTTTGGGAAGTTTCTACCGACTNCAGTTCNATTTGGATCAAACTCTATCAGATGTAATTGAGGCCCTAGTAGAACATGAACTAATTGAATTAGCACAACCCAATTATATCTATCGCCAGAAATTGGTTCCCAATGATATCAAGTATTCAAGCCAATGGGGACTGCCTCAAGTTAATGCTACCGCCGGCTGGGATTATGAAACAGGTTCTTCCAACAGTATAGTGGTAGCTATCATTGATTCAGGTATAGATTATAACCATGCGGATTTAACTACTAACATATGGAAAAACCTTGGGGAAATACCAGAAAACAAGATTGATGATGACGGAAATGGGTATATCGACGATGTATATGGCTGGGATTTTCATTCAATTCCTGAAGATAACCAGCCCAACGAGGGCGAACACGGTACTCACGTTGCTGGGATTGTAGGTGCTATATCTAACAATAATCAAGGTGTAGCTGGAGTTATGTGGAGTTGCCAACTGATGGCAATTCGAGTGCTTGGAGATCAAGGTTCTTCAGATGAAGGAGGTTATACAAGTAATATTGCTAAAGGAATCACTTATGCGGTTAATAATGGAGCTAATATCATTAATATGAGCTTAGGTGCAGATTCGAATGATTTCACGCTTAAGGAAGCCATTGACTACGCTTACTCTCAGGGAGTAGTACTTGTGGCAGCCGCTGGTAACGATAACACCACGATAGAGAGTTACCCTGCAGCTTACGGTAATGTGATATCTGTAGGTGCGACTGACACCAATGATAGTAGAGCTAATTTTTCCAATTATGGCAGCTGGGTTGATATTGTAGCACCTGGAGTTGATATTTTCAGTACCGTAAACGGTTTTGATGGGTATGGAAATAAAAGTGGCACCTCAATGTCTACTCCATTCGTCAGTGGTTTAGCAGGCCTTATTTTGGCTAAGAACCCATTACTAAGTCCTAGTCAAGTAACTAATACTATTCGGCAAAGTGCAGATCAGATCGAATGGATGACTGGAGAATTCATTGGTAGAATCAATATTGAATCGGCCCTAAAATATCAGGGCAATATTCTAATATTCAACGATAGTAATGAAGGCTTAAACATTTCGAGTATTTCTCTTGACAGCGGAAACAACTGGTTAGCCCCAAGTATATCCTCCACTTCTATCCCAGCGGGTGGATCTGTATCAGTTGGATTATCTTTAATATTGGGTGGAATGAATACCGGTACTTACACTGATCAACTCATAATTCAATCCAATAATAGTCTACCCTCACATTCATTTATTGATGTCTTGCTAGAATTGCAGAATGCCTCCCCCGTTATCACGTCTTTAACGGCAGATACCAATCCATTACTAGAAAACCAAACTACTAATTTATCGATAGTGGCGCATGATAGTGACAACCACACACTGACTTTTGACTGGTCAGCTAGTCAAGGTCAACTCAGTAGTACAAGTGGTCAATCAGTTACTTATACCCCACCTGATGTGGATCAAAATATAGCAGTAGCTATTACTGTTACGGTAACTGATGGATATGGTGGAACAGATACAGAAACAATGGTTTTGAATATACAAATGGTTGATATTAATATCAACCCAGATTTGTTTGTAGGCTTTAATCTTTTAGCATTCCCAATTGATTTCAATATCAATCATACTGCACACAGTTTACTAAACGAGATTACTAACGCTAGATCAATTATGGAATGGAAAGCTGACACTCAAAGCTGGAGTCAGTCTTTTAAGGTAGCAAGTAACAATCTGGGTGAAGATTTTAACATCCAGTCTAACAGAGGATACTTGATAGAAATCGAGGAACCAACGGAATGGAGTGTTACTGGCGACCCCATTGTTACTCCGGCAACACTACAGCTCAAAGCGGGATTGAACCTAATTAGTATCCCTTACCCTACTAGTTTGACAGCCAGTGGGGTCTTATCTACTATTCCAAACGGCCAAGTCTTGACCAGTTGGGAGTCATCTACCCAATCGTGGCGCTCTGTTTTTAAGACAGATGGCACGGTTCAAGGCAACGATTTTCCACTACATGGCGATAGAGGCTATTTTATTGGTGTTACTCAGGATGTTTCTTGGACTCCCACTGCCCTCAACGCCCCAGCAGTAGTTCATCATACCCAAACGGCCCTCAATCAGATATTACCTTCAGGTAATATCAATACAATACATCACTTAACTGTGGGAAATTTAACGGCATCCTCAGCTACGTTAGTTTTTCGCACAGACAAAGTTGGGCAAAGCCAACTTAAATGGCGATCAATAAACGATAAGGTATGGTACACAGAAACTATAGAGCAAGTTAGCAGAAGGCAAAACCACTACCTGAATCTGTCGAACCTGAAGCCAAATCATACCTATCTGGTTCAAGCTGAAGTTTTTGATCAAAAAAAACAAATCAAAAGAAGTAAAATTATAAATTTTACGACTACACCCATAAGCACTGGTCAACCAAAAGTTATTTTTGGTCAGGTTTTGTATCCCAACGGCCAGCCCAAAGTTGATGAACTAGTCATTTTAACAGAAAAAAAAGCACAGTTAATGATATCCAAAACAGACAAAAATGGATATTGGAACCTTAATCTTGGTAATATGAAAACGCTAACCGGTCAGGCTTTCATTGACCCAAACGAAGTTTATATTTCGCTATTGGGTAGCAATAAAATTTACCGGAAAGTAGTTAAGGATTTGATGATACAACAATCATCCACCATGTATTCCGATAGAGACGAAACAAATCAAGTAACGAAACAGGTTCAGCCCAACGAAACTAAAGCCGGCCAAAATTACCCTAATCCTTTCAACCCAGAAACATGGATACCCTTTCAATTACATGCACCGTCAACAGTTTATATAGAGATTTATAACTCGATTGGTAATATTGTTCGTCGGTTAGAACTAGGTTATCTACCCACTGGCCTCTATCATAATAAGAAACGGTCTGGTTATTGGGATGGTTTGGATCAGACGGGAAAACCGGTGGCAAGTGGAATATATTTCTATATTTTGAAAGCGAACGGTTACCAAGAAGGCCGAAAAATGGTGGTTTTGAAATGATCTGTCATTATCGAATCAGTCTTTGAGCTATTCGAATAGCCCCACAGACCGGTTCTTGCCGAATTAATTGAATCGTTTTCTCTGGAAATTGCTCTTGTAAAAAACTGACAAAACTCGGCTGGTTTTGGAAAACGCCTCCACTCAAAAAAACTTCAGAATTGGTGGATAGTTCAAGGCGACGTATGGCTGTCCGAATAGAAATTACTAAGGCTTTACCAGCTTGCTCGATGATCGCTTGTGCTACTTTATCACCCGTTTCTGCTGACTCAAACACTGAAATAGCTAATGCTGATATTTGGCTTTTACTTGCCATACTGACCCATCTTACAAGCTGATCTACTCTATCCAACGAAATTTGAGCTAAGATAAATTTTCGCAAAGTAGTTGGCTGTCGTCTACCATCGCTCATTTGAGTAATAGCTTTTAAACCTCGATGGCCAATATCATATCCACTACCTTCGTCTCCGAGTAGGTGTCCCCAACCACCAACTCGAACGGATTTCCCTTCTGAATTTTGACCGTACACCATGGATCCTGTACCAGAAATTGCTAGGACACCTATACCTGATCGAATACCAGCAGTTAAAGCGATTTCTGCATCGTGTGTTAGAATAAATTGTCTAGGAATTCCGATTCTTTCACATAAACGATAGATCTTCTGATGATCTTCTGCTCGGCCAACGCCTGCCAAACCGAAACAAGCCGCCTGACAGTTAGTTGCGCGGATACCAGTATTCTGTAGTAGTTGCTTCAGAATTGAACCTAATGTTGCTTCTACTTGTTCAATACCTACCACATGGTAATTTGTTGATTTTTCAACTACTTTGGATAAGTGATTGCCATTAATGTCAGCAATCACACCAATAGTCTGTGTACCACCACCATCAATACCAATTAGATAACTCATTGACAGCTCATTATAAGTCAGATAGAATTGGGCCTGTGAACTCCGATCTTTTCCTATCCTACCATGGATCTCCTAACCTACCAATGCGAATTTTTCGCGTTACTTCTGCTCTATTGTTGATTATGTCCTATATCTTGAGTGGGTGTGAGCCAACTTCTTCTATTTCGGATGTTCCAACTCAAGCCCACCTACATCATATACACTTTGTTGATCAAAATAACGGTTGGGTAGGAGGTTCAGGTGGAACCTTGTTCCAGACTACAAATGGTGGACAATCTTGGCTTCCCTTGACTAATAATGACGATTCAACCAATTTGCCAGAAAAAATTAATAGTTTCTTTTTCACCAGTCGTGAACACGGTTGGCTTGTCAGCTTACGAGGGGAAATTTACTACACCAATAATGGTGGACGAGTGTGGAGACAGCAAGCAGGTGGATTGGCAAACGGTTTAACCGATATTTTTTTAACGAAAGAGTCCTTAGGTTGGGCTGTTGGTGGAGGTGGATTGATTTTGCACACAAGGAATGGTGGTTCAAGTTGGGAAAAGCAAGGCACTCCGGATACACATCATCTGTGGGCAACTCATTTTGTGAATCGGCAAAAAGGATGGGTCGTTGGTGAGAAAGGAACAATATGGATGACTAAAAACGGTGGCCAAAAATGGCAGTCGCAAAAGTCTGGGGTTGACTTACCATTACTTGATGTTTCTTTTAGTGATGAGAAAAATGGCTGGGTCGCAGGTGTTGATGGTACCGTCCTAAGAACGACTGACGGTGGACAGTTTTGGCGTTTGCAAAATACTCCAGAACAAAGAACCTGGCGAAGCGTAGTTGCTGTTAGTAAATCAGAAGTGTGGATAGCAGGTGAAGACGGAATGCTACTCCAATCTAGTCAAGCTGGGGATAATTGGCAAGTGAAGAAAGAACCTAAATCGGCAAACCATCTGATGAATCTATGCATCCAAAAAAGATGGATCTGGGCTTGCGGTGCTAACGGTACAATCCATCGTTTGCCACGATAATCATAACTTCTTTCGGTTTTATGGTTCATTACCATGGCGATTGGCGAAAGATTTAGGAGTAAGATCAAAGTATGTTTGGTGGCCATCAAAGAAACGTTCTAACTCATCTACCATTAAAACAAAGGATTCACGAAATTGATTTCCGGTAAAGTAGCCGAAATGTGGGCTTAGAAAGACATTTTCGAGATGGATGATCTCACTACTTGACGGAATTGGCTCGGGATCGAAAACGTCGAGACCTGCGACGATATCACCTCGTTTCAGTCGCTCAATAAGTGCTTGAGAGTCAATGACAGCACCACGAGAAACATTCACTAACACGCAACCCGAAGGGATTTTATTAAGCTCTTCTCGTCCTATCATTCCCTTTGTTTTTGGAGTTAATGGAGCTAGACAGACAATCACTTCACACTGTGAAAGGATATTATCTAGTGTCGTTTGTGTAAAACCAATTGCTTCAGCCATCTCACTAGGCAAGTAAGGATCATGCACCCAAATCTCGGTTTCGAAAGGACGAAGATATTGGATCAAACGGCGCCCCATATGTCCACAACCAATCAGCCCCACCCTCTTACCGTTTAAAACACCGCCAGCGTAATTGAGAGCTTGATGGTATACTTTTGTGTTCCCATTGACTATCCGCCTGAACTGAGCTCCCGCGTTTCTCAGTGAAATTAGTATTAAAGCTAAGGCCCACTCAGCTACTGGATAGGAAGATGCATTGGTTGTATCGACAGTACGGATGTTTCGCTCCCAAGCTGCTCTCAAATCGATTCGATTATTAAATCGATCGTCTTCTAATTCACCAATAAACTTCAACCGATTTGCCGAATCCATAATTTCAGCTCCGATCAAGGGAGAACCATGACTAATAATCAAAGCCTCTACATCTTCGATAGCTTCAAAAAAGATTTTTGGCAATTGGGCACCGATATCTGTATGATCAAAACTGAGCCAATCCCAACTAGCGAATTTTTCTAGGCGTTTTACTTGGTTTGGCGAAATATAGTTTTTATATATGTTACTGTTACAGACTAATAAAACTTTAGGATGTATAGACGACACAGTCTCGTTTCCTTAGATTATGATATAATTTTTCGACAAACATAAATTACGTTGGCTTACCGATGGAAATTCAATTTTTTACATTCTAACGAGCGAATTTAATTAAAGCAAACCACAATGCTGAGAATCTTATACTCAATTCAATTGAAATGGTAGCTCGCATTCTTCTCTATATCATCTTATTATTAATTATCCCAGCTGCTCTTTATTTCTTATTTACTTCTGCTCTTTTCGTCACACTACCTTTTTCACGCCAGAAAATACAAGAAGAACGACAAGAACAAGTATACAAAACTGCACTTACAAAAGAATACTTGAGTACGAAGGAAGAAATCTCCAATCTTTTTGAGGAAGCAAAAAAGTTTAAGTATAAATTCACGGAAGGGTCTGGCTTAGTCCTTGTCGACATTATGCGATTGCTTTGGCCCGAAGAGAAGGACCTAAGATACGGTATCCGTCTAACTCCAATGGCAAAACCAACGGAGTGGATATTTCCAAATCAAACAAACACAGAAGCCATAATCATACATCACACTTTTGCTTGGCGAATCGCTGCTGTAATGGAGGGAGATGAAGAGTCCATAAAACAAGAAATCTTAGGAACAGATGTTAGCGAAGTAGGGAGTAAGATTGGCGACCGCGGTCAAGCAATCTATTTACGCGCTGAGCTTGAACGAATCATGGGTAGCAAAACCGTTGAAGAAATCATCCCAGACGCGGGGAAGCAACAGTTAAAACAACAGCTACTGGAAAAATTAAGGGCAGTTTTCGGGGACAAAAAGGTCAAATCTGTTTACATTGACACTTTAATTTTTCAATAACATTGGTAATTGTAATTTAACTGAAACTGGCTAAATAAGCCGTTAAATCAGCCAAAGCCCGTTGAGAATGGGCTTGGGCGCGTTGTCTTTTTCTCATCCGTCTTCCTTTTGTTTTTGTCTCAATTTGTAGAGGAGGAAGCAAACCGAAGTTAGCTTTCATTGGCTGAAAATCAGCGAGGCTAGCATGAGTAACATAATGACAAAGTGCCCCAAGAATAGTAGTTACTGGTAAAATCATCAACTTACGGCCAGTTAGCAATCGAGCCATATTGTAGCCGGCCAAAAGACCCGTTGCTACATTGCCTACATAGCTTTCTACGCCGGTAATCTGGCCAGCAAAAAATAAGTCCTCTCGTTGCCGGAACTGCATCGTCGGATGCAGTAGTGTAGGGGCTGATATAAAAGTGTTGCGGTGCATTTGACCAAAACGTACAAATTCTGCTTTGTTTAATCCTGGGATTAACTGGAATACTCTTTTCTGCTCCGCAAACTTGAGGTTTGTCTGAAACCCAACAATATTGTACAGTGTACCAGCTATGTTATCTTGCCGTAACTGAACCACAGCATGGGAGCGCTGGTTAGTACGTGGATCTGTCAGTCCAACAGGTCGCATTGGTCCGTAAGCGAGTGAATCTATACCTCTATCAGCCATAATTTCGATTGGCAAACAACCCTCAAAAAATTGGTGAGCACCGGCCTTAACACCTGACTTGATAGCTTCCTCAAAACTATGTAACTCAATTCGATCGGCAGATATCAGATTACAAACAAAATGTTCATATTGGTCTTTATCCATTGGACAATTTATGTAATCTCCGACGTCTAGTTCGCCTTTCCCGTAGCGTGACCCTCGGAATGCGATTTCCATATTAATTGATTCCTGACTGACTATAGGTGAGATAGCATCGAAAAAATAAAGGTGATCTTCTCCTGAGATTTTCCCAATCGACTCAGCTAAAGACGTAGATGTCAGTGGACCTGAAGCAATAATTGTGGGACCGTCAGGTATCTCGGTAATTTCCTCACGTATTAAACGTATATGAGGTTGAGAGCAAATACGTTGAGTTATTAATTTCGAAAACTGTTCTCGGTCGACGGCTAAGGCTCCACCAGCAGGTACTGATGTCTGGTCAGCACAATCCATCAGCATAGAACCTAGCTGACGCAATTCGGCTTTCAGGACTCCAGATGCTCTATCAGGTAAATCTGAACCAAGAGAATTCGAGCAAACGAGCTCACCTAGATTCGATGTTTGGTGGGCTCCAGTTTCTACTGTGGGCCGCATTTCAAATAGATCTACATTAATACCTTGCGAAGCTAGCTGCCAAGCAGCTTCACTTCCAGCTAAGCCCCCACCAATCACTGTAACGGTTGGTACTGATATATTATTTATCGTTTCTGACAACTGTCTTCTCAACTTTCCACAATTCTAGAATAGTTAATTGCAGTACTTACTCCAAATACACTAGTTGCCTATCGGAGCAAGATTTCTTTCTTTGACGATGTAATCTAAGATTTCTTCTGCATGTGAATTTAGGTTCATTCCAGTGTATATTTTCTCAATGATACCATTTGGGTTTATTATAAATGTAATGCGTTTCAGCCAAAGCAGACCGTTGGCACCATACAAACGGGAGACATGTTTGTCTTTATCAGATAAAAGGTGGAATGGTAATTTATGCTTTTCCTTGAACGCCTTCAGTGATTTGGGAGAATCGTAACTGATACCAAGGACTATAATTTTTTCTCTTTCGTATTCTTGATAGATATTGCGGAACCCGCAAGCTTGTTTAGTTCACCCAGGTGTATCAGCTTTGGGGAAAAAGTAGATAACCACAGATTGGCCAAGGAATTCTTTTAATGAGATATTCCCTTTATTTTCTGATGTTAGTGAAAAATCTGGTCCCTCTTGCCCAACAACCAAAAGGTTTCTTTGGTTTTGATTCCGACTGATCAAAGCGGTACTGACAAGCACACAAATAGCTATAATTCCAATTTTCATTATATATATAATCCAATTATACTAAATATCTAAAGGGTTTCTATGGTTATATCACCAGAGGTTTAGGATGATGGTATTATTTGTTTGGTTTAGTAGTATTTGGAGGAGTTATTTTCCACACCACCTAACATATCTCTCGCCGAATAACAAACAGATCTGGTGTACACTTCTGCTGACATGTTTCGCTCTGATTACTCAGGAAATACCCGCAGGGTGTACGTACTGAACTCTACCTATTGAACTTCTAATTAAGATTGAAATCTAGTTAATCAAACTTCCTTTGTTATCTATTAATTATGATAAGCGTGTAGTAGCGAGTTTTCCGTGGTTACACATACAAACTACCCTATAATGAATACTAGAGGAAAGGGTTGTTTCAATTTTTTAGATAGGATAAAGATTCAGAGTTAAACGGTGTAGGAATTAGGTTGAACATTTCATATACACCATCAGATTGACAAACATTTCCTTCAATTAGCATAGTAATTTGATCCTTAGTTATAGGAAACCAAGGAAATCCGCCCAGCAAAGCACCAAGAGTTTTAATAGCAAAAGCTGGAGCTGGAATTGTCCATTTTTTCTTGCCGTAAGCTCTAGAAATGATTGATATAATATCTTTCCAGTAATAGGTCTCTCCTCCAAGATGATAGGTTTTTTTGATTGTTTCCTCTTCAGTTAGTGATTTGACAAATACTTTTGCTACATCTTTAACATGAATGGGGGATAGTGCGAAATTACCTGCATTAAACGGATTTAGCCCTTTATGAAAGTTAGGTGCTGGGATAGGTAAACTTAGCATGTCTTTTTTTAATTGCGAGCAGAATTCTGGGCGATTCCCGCCTCTTGGGTCTCCAAAAATGAGAGAAGGTCTAAAGATCGTATAGTCTAAGCCAGATGCCTTCAGATATTCTTCTGCCAACATTTTTGTGTTTTGATATCCTGTTCCTTCTTTTTTTACCCCATTAGCTGACATTAATATAAACCTACTAATATTTAGCTCTTTCGCTGCATCAATACACCATTTCGCGGCATGGAAATGCAATTTTTCATATGTTAAGCCTTTAGACGGAAATTCGCGGATTACACCAACGTTGTAAATAACAGCGTCACAACCTTCCAGCACCTCCAAAATTGCAGGTACCGAAGTTCGATCATGGTGATGAGATAAATCCCCATAAACAATTTCACATTTCTCTGGCTGGAGTAGCTTGGATTCAGATCCTTCCCTGATGAGAAGACGCGGTATCATATTATGGCTAATTAGCTCATCTGTGATGTACGAGCCTACAAAGCCTGTACCACCGATCATTGCAACTTTCATTCGAACTTCCCTCTCAAATTTAGATGTTTAATTTTCATATTTTTTGGGTGGTATACCGGGTCGTACTTCTGGTTACTCAAATTTTGTACTATGATCGATTAATTACACAACAAAATATTCAATCAGACGCAATTGGATTTTTTCGATATCAGCGAGTAAGACACTAAACTCATGGTGGCATATTACTCAGTAAGTAAAATCGAATTTATTTTTTGAATGTACGAACGGACATCAAACTTACTTCGACAACCTTTATAGCTCATGTAGCGGACCTTTCCAAATACTGGTCGTTCGAACCATGCTCGATCATGTAGACCACCAATACTCCAAGCAATTCCCGTATACCCATTGGGATCTCTACCATCTAGTTCATACTTATCGTTTAAGTCTATAGCAGTTTGGAGAGCGGTTTCGGGATTTGGACTCCACTCAAGAATTTTTTTTGCCCAATACATGCGCATGTAGGTATGCATCTTACCAGTAATAACCATTTCATTTTGAGCTGCATTCCACAAATCATCGTGGGTTTTACCACGTTCAAACTGGTCTGGGTTGTACACATACTCACGTTTATCTTCTCTATGTTCGTTCAAGCTTTTTTTTGCCCATTTTGGAAATCCTTCTACTTCATCGTACTGACAATTGTAATAACAAAAATTATCAGCTAATTCTCGTCGTACAATAAGTTGCTCTAAGATGCCCTTGTTCTCTATTTTATCATAGTTCCATAAGGATAAAGCTACTCGTTGCGGAGAAATCTGGCCAAAATGTAGGTATGGACTCAGATTAGTTAATACTTTTCTGTTTGGGTCGTTACGATGGTTCATGTATTCTTCTATGGGTTGTTTCTTAAAGCGACTTAGTTGCTCATGGGCCTCAGATTCACCTGGTATTAAACCTGGAACTAACTTTATAGTGTTGTCAATTTTTAAGTTGTTGTATGCTCGTCGCCAATCAATACGAGGAAACGGTTGGTTCAGTGGGAAAGGATGTGTAGTTACTTTAGGGAAATCGACCAAAAACTTCGGTAACTTCGACAAAATTTTTGGTCTTATTGTATAGGCACTCCACTCTTGCTTATTACTAGTTTCCCAGACCGGAATGATATTATGGGCATCCACTTGGTGAAAAGGAATGTTGATTTTTGTAGCTACAGATTCGGTCCGGCGCCTATATACCTTTAGTGGTGAAAAGTCAGTAACTAGGGTACCAATGTTAAACTGTTCAATCAGTTTAGGAATTTGATGTCTCGGATTACCTTGTATCAAAAGGAACGGTATGTTCTTTTTCAATAATAAACTGGAAGTTTCTTTAAGTCCTTCAAACATGAATGAATACTGACGTAAGTTAGCCTCAGTGTATTGCCCAACATATACAAAAGCAACGATCAAGGAACTTTTGCGTTCTATTGCTAGTTTTTGCGCTCGTAGCAAAGCCCAATTGTCGGAAAATCGCTTTTCACGCTGCATCCAATAAAGGACATTGCCACTACTATCCGGTCTGTTCGTGAGATTTTTACTTCTAGAAATCATTTAGAATTTGTATATCAAGTTCACCCTTATTGTATTTCATTAGATAGTTGACGATCCGAGTTGTACTAAGTAAAAAGGTTTATTTGAACTAACCAGCCTCACTTCTTTGTAGTCGACAATCCTCCATCTATAGTGAATATTTGTCCCGTAATCCATTGATTATTCGAGTTGAGCAAAAATTGGATCATATTGCTTATATCTTGTGGTGTTCCAATCTTCCCAGTGACGTGTAATTTTTTGCTGTATTCCAAACTCGAAGGGGTACTTATAATATTATGTGATAGAGGTGTATCGACTAGTCCAGGGGCAATTGCATTAAAACGGATAGACTTACGTGCATAGGTGACAGATGCTGATCGTACCATAGCTTCTATTCCAGCTTTACTCGCTACGATGGCTTCATGATTAGACAGTCCGAGGTGAACAGCTGCAGTAGACATCAAAATAGTACTACTGTTTTTTAATAACTTACCCACGGCCCTAATAACTGAAAATGCAGTTTTGAGATTGGTATCAACTAATTTATCGAACTCAGATTCACTTACTAGATGTGGAGATTTGAGTAATATAGCCCCTGGCAAACTAACTACACCGTCAATATTACCTAATCTTTGCTTTGCATCAGCAATGAATTTGATGGTCTGCTCAAAGGATCTTGCATCGATCTGTGAATAATGAGCACTCTTGAGTAGTTGATCTGGCGGTTGGTTAGTGTGGTAACCAAGAAATAGGTTAGCACCCTGAGCTTGGAGGTCCAAGGTCAACTGTCTTCCTATACCTCCACTAGCACCAATGATAACGTAGTTATTATTATTCATATTTAGAAAATATCTCTACTTCTTTTTTAGCTACTTCGATTGCTAGTTTATTACCTGTATCAAATTATTTAATATGTTGGTAGCTGACTATTGTAGTGAAACGACAAAAGAATTTTGAACAGGTTTATGTGGCTTCTCTTTTTCATTTTTTGGCTTCATGTTGCTCTGTTTGCTTCAGATCATGATTGCCGATCGATAATTTCGATGGAATTTGAGTCAGGGTCTTCAGTGTAAACGTAACCTATACCATCGCGATGATATTTGATTTCGGTACTGAGTGATAATTTGGTATCCACAATGGCAAAGTGATTAGGATGTTGTGTTTTTGTCACCAGTGCTAAGTTTATATTCTGAAATGAAAGTAAAGCCCATGTCTCGTCCTCATACTTGAGATTACAGTTAAACCGTTTAAGATAGTATTGCGCAGACTCTTTCACATTCTCCACTTGGATAGCGATGTGATCAACAATCGATAAGTTACTTTTCGTTTCCATTATGATCTGGGCTCCCAATGAAATAAATTAGTTATTAATGAATGTTAGGCATTTTAGCTGGTGCATCTTACAAAAAGTTAGATACATTGGGCTAGTCTGACTAAGATAGTTGGTCTGGTGTGTTGAGTCTTAATTCGGAATTAGCTTTCAGTTTTCCGATTAAGCCTCGAAAAATTATCTTATGAATCGGATATAGTAAATACCAGTACAAGAGACCGGGAAGGCCTCTTGGTGCAAAAAAAGCTGTTTGTGATAACAAGGATTGTCCACCTGACAAGGCATTGATATGAAACTGTAACCAAGCTTTACCCGGAACTTTCATTTCTGCTTTTAACCGTAGGGACAAGTTTGTCTGTAAATCTTCAACACGCCAGAAGTCTAGGCTATCTCCAACACGTAGAGTCGTTTCATGTCTTCTACCTCTTCTAAGGCCAATACCACCGATTAGTCGGTCGATAAATCCTCGAATTTGCCACAACCAGTTACCGTACAACCACCCCTTATTTCCCCCTAGAGAAGTTATTTCACTGAATACAGAAGTAGGTTCAGCATCAATTAAAATCGCTCTTTTTTCTATGATCATGCCTTCAGAAGAGCCTAAAGTAACATAATCCTGGATATCTGGCTGGCTTGACGACAATGCATCTGTCCAAGATGTTGGTACTATACCTGCATCAAGTCTTTCTAATGTTCTATCTAAAGCTGATTTATAGTCCATTGGGTGAATATTCGGGAAAATCGTATGTGCCGAAGAGTCTTTTACGACGACTTCAGTTTTTAGGCCGTCGATTAACGGACGGGCAATAGTACTAGAAACAGGTGTAACGAAATGTATCCAATATGACGATAAACGAGGTGTCAGGACTGGTACATTGATGATAAACCGCTTAAGGCTTCGCGCTTTCGCATAGTCTAACATCATTGATTTGTAGGTCAGTACGTCTTTGCCACCAATTTCGATGATTTTTCCATGACTACTTTGGTTATCTAATGCTGCCACAAGGTAATCAAGGACATTCTTAATTCCAATAGGTTGGATACGGTTGTTTACCCACCTAGGTGTAACCATCACGGGCAGCCGTTCAGTTAGATGACGTATCATTTCAAAAGATAGGCTTCCAGACCCAACAATTATTGCAGCCCGAAACTCGGTTACCGGTACCCCATATTCAGCTAACATAGCACCGGTTTCTTGTCTTGATTGTAAGTGAGCGGATAGCTTCGTACTGCGGTCCCCTAATCCTCCTAAGTAAATGATTCGCTTCACTCCCTGCTCATGGGCTACCATACCGAAATTTTGCGCTCCGGTACGATCTGCACTAGAAAAGTCTTCTTGACCAAGCATACTATGAACCAAGTAGTAGGCGGTCTCGATTCCTACCAATGCGTCTTGTAAAGAAGTCTGATCTAATACATCACCGGTTGCAATTTGAACCCGATCTTTCCAAGTTCTTCCATTGAGACGTTCTGGATTTCTGACGAGTACGCGCACATCACGGTTTTCATTTAGTAAACGATTTATGAGGCGACCACCGACATAGCCGGTTGCACCAGTTACTAGTATCATATTTAATTCTTCAAGGTTGTAGGTATTGCAGGAGTGTTGAAAGAATAATTGACCAATTTAAGAGGAATGCATATTTGCTCTAATTGCTCACTCGATTTCCTTGCAATTGGCTGATTAGTTTGATTTTTTGTTTGATTAGGGATCGATACTGAATCTTCTTACCATAAGGAAGTACGATTGAAACTATTATTACTGGACTTAGACGAGGGCGATATGAGTGCAACTGCGCAGCTTTCTCTTTCGCTAAATCTATCTGAAGAAGGCTTCGCAGGTGCACTTTTAAATTCCTGACTTTTAGCTATGCGTATAGAGTGAAGTCATACTTTACTTTGAAATTTTTAAAACGACTTTCTTAAGAATGGTCACGGGTTTTGATCTTAACCACACCGTCTACCTTCCAAGGTGTATGATCAGTGTCTGGCGTTGCGGTCACTGGTACATGTATGACGAACTTCTCAAATTCATACACGATTTCGGCATTCCTACCGGTTAGTTTGTCGTATAGACCAATAGCTAGATCTGGCCAAGTTGGGTTGTCTTGTGATTGCGTTGTTTCTGTCATAGTTAAACCTCCATAAGATGAATTAAGTTTAAACACTATTTTTGTCGATTCAAATCAACAGATTTAAATGTATAACTTGGTGATACGTGTTTCAAATTAATTTATCCAATAGTGGTTCAATGTTTATATACATCTATGAATGGACAATAAATCTGCGTCATAGCTAGTAGCAACTGGGAAGCCAAAAATAATTTCTATTTTTTGCGAGAGAAGTCATTGATCCCAGCATTTTTCACTTTTACCTACGGTTTTTTCTTCGTCTTTGACGAAAAATTAACCAAGTTAAAGTAGTCCAACTTAAACTTGTAAATGATACAAAAGACGTAGGTAGCGCATTCAAATAATAAAATGTAATTATGGTTTTGATTTTTTTACCGAATAATTTCGTTAGAATTCTAATCATTAGGTGTAACAGTAAAGGCCTTAATTGTATTAAGCATAAGAGGTATCATGAGAAATAAATTTAAGATCCTATTCAAAAACGAAAATTCTGCTGATCTGAAGCTTCATAAAACTTAGGTGATTTATTTATGTAGTTTTAAAACAACACAATACGAAGAATTAACTGAAACAAATTAACCGATATTTCAAATTAATTTGAAATATCAGTCATCAGACCATACTTTTAACTGTGTTCAATCGTAAATTAGAAAAATATTTGTTTATTGTTGCAAAGCAATATAGGAGAGACAGATGAATNTCGTAAACCAATCCATACAAAAGTTTTTTATTATCGTACCAATCCTATTTCTCACACTTTTCTTAAACGAGGAGTCGGAGGCTGGTTGTGGAGAATGTGAAGGTGACCATGCAGATGACATCGTGCACGTTGCTGAGCATGCTGGTCAATTCAAGACTTTATTAACGGCAGCAAAAGCTGCAAGTCTGGTAGACACTCTTAAGTCAGAAGGACCCTTCACGCTATTTGCCCCCACTGATGCAGCTTTCAAGAAGTTACCTGAGGGNACNTTAGANGCACTCATNAANGANCCAGCCAAACTGAAGGAAATACTTTTATATCACGTAGTTCCAGGAAAAGTCATGGCTGCCGACGTAACTAAACTGAATAAAGCAACCACTGCCAACAAAAAGACTCTCATTGTCTCAGTAAAAGAAGGCAAGGTTTACATTGATAAATCAAAGGTTGTAAGCGCTGATTTGGAAGCTGGAAATGGTATAATTCATGTAATTGATACTGTTCTTATCCCAAATTAACATCCACAGCTCGAAAAGCCGATCGGTGAATTTGCCGGCCGGCTTTTCGAGCATTATTGACTAAACCAATAGAAACCTAGCATAACAATAAATCAACTTGAGACTACTAGAAAATACAGGCATAATGTAAAGGTGTTGGCAGAATTCGCAGAGCCCGAAAAAACAAAAATCAGATATAGTATCCTAGAAATTTAATGGAAAAGTATCCAAGTATATTCCACGCTTTCAAGGCAGTTGCCAAAATTTGCTTAATCAAATAGGTAAAAATANTAGTCAGAAACCGTTGCTGAAAACATCATAACGGACTGCCTCTTTGGCAGGATACTCAAAAAACATCAAAGAAATAGTCAACAATAACACTTTTGGCGAAACATANGATGACATGGTAATCATTAAGAACATTGGAGTAGATAATCGATGTGAACGCCCCATTGAATTTTTGGTTGGNAAATATTATGCTGAATATCTAATAAATGACAAAGACATTAACCTCANGAAATCCGTTTTCGGANGGTATATTCATCTATTAGAGAAAACTAGATTCCCAGTACATGTGTATAACGGCTAGTGGGATGCAGGAGCAACATTCAAGCGTAAGAACTCATGCAATGTTAAATTGCCTTAGGAAAGTAAAGCTTGGTACGTAATGGATTCATGACTTGTTTATAGAATAATATATTTGTAACTCTATTGCGAAATAATGTAAATTTTAGCACACNACCGTGAAATGAAATAATGTCAACCTTAGCCAACAGCATCTGATCGTTACGTATCAAACTCATAAGATATTCAGCTTATTATGCTATTATCTGTCGACTTTAATAGAGGAGGGCCACTGTGCCGCAAAGCACTTTATCAGTGAGTATGGGAGAAAAAACAGGACATAAGAAACTCCCAATCCGTGAGGTCGCTAGGGAAACTGGCCTTAGCCCTTACGTAATCCGNGCATGGGAGAAAAGATACGCAGTCGTNGAACCTGTGCGGACTCATTCAAATCAACGCNTNTACACGGAGGCGCACGTGGAGAGNTTGAGCTTGCTCAAAGAAGCCACCGACCATGGGCAAAAGATTAGTTTAATTGCAAACTTATCCAACCAAGACATACAAGAACTGATTAGTGCTTCTCAAAAAGGAGAAGAAGTTCCAACAAGATTTAGTCCCGGTCAGACCAAACGCGAAACCGAAATAATAAACCCACAAATAAGTCCGGACACNGAAGGATATATCCANCAAGCCCTAGAAGCCATTAGGAATCTAGATAANCAAAGACTTGAAGATATATTGATAAGAGCCGCAGTTGAATTGAGCCGGCCGCGACTATTGGAAGAAGTTATTACGCCTCTGATGGATCAAGTTGGCAACGGCTGGCGTGAAGGTACGATCCGAATTTCGAGTGAGCATATGGCTAGTGAGGTCGTCAGAAGTTTTCTCGCAACTATCAAATCTAGATCTAGAACACGACACCGAACTGGCCCCAGTATTGTAATTGCTACACCTTCGGGTCAATATCATTGNATCGGAGCTTTTACCATCGCAGTAACTGCTGAATCCGAGGGCTGGCAGACTAATTATCTTGGTGCTGACCTNCCGGCTATTGACATTATACAAGCGGTCACAAAAAATGATTCTCGAGCTGTTGCCCTAAGTATTACCTATCCACCAGATGATCCAAAACTTTCTCAAGAACTCCAGACGCTACGCGCTGGCTTACCGCCTAAAACCGAAATTTTGATTGGTGGAAAATCGGCTTATGCTTATGACGAAGCAATAAGAGGTGCTCGGGCTTTGCACTTAACCTCCCTCAAAAGTTTTCGCGAAGCACTCAGGGACATCCGTTCTTCAGAAGAAATAGAATTCTAATTTCTCTTAATAAGATGACGATATCCNCTCTGAGTTCTTAGATATACTACAGAATAACTCCTCTGTCATANTNTTCTCAAGAAATTAAACAGGACTACCNAGACTCAATAAAGCGAACTTACCTGCCCCCTCATTTGGAATAGGTAAGAAGCCCGTTTTCATCAGGATTCTTAGCAGAAACGAGCGAAAAGATAACCTGAATTTCTTGCTCTCCAATTATGATGCCAACAGTNGGGTCTTTTCCTACGTAATTTTCCAATAAGGANCCNACTTCTTTGAAGCTACTAGGTGNCAGATGATCCGCAGAAATTATAATAGCCACACCACCACCAACATCCTGTGCTTTAATCTTCACCCCCCCCCGTAAACCGAGTTCATTCATCTGGGTCGATACAAGGACTAAGCAACTGGATATGATACTTATCGCTAAAGACTTTTTTGTAGCTAATAAAGGATCATCTTCTAAGTGAGGCAAGGGCGCTCCTCCTACTTGCTTACAACAAGGGCGAGCTAAATCTTGTGCAGATTTCAGCGTTTCTGATAAAGTAATAGCTCTATCATCTATTAAGACACCTTCTAATGCTGAAACTGATTCCCTGACATCTTCTAAACTAACTTCAACTTCGGTGATTGCTTCTTCTAAATCAGTCAAAGCTGTCAAGGCCTGAGAAAGACCATTTCTCATTGCATTCGGTGTTGAAGCTCCATCAATTTGAAGATGTTCTACTAGGCGGATAAAGGATCGCAATCCAACAGATGCCATACGACTCACATTGTTATTATAATCCAATAATTCAAGTGATTCCCTGATTTCGGTGAACCCCGGAGATGCGGCCAGTTGAGTTAATGAAAGTCTCGGATTGTTCCGTTCTTGGTTTATTTCCTCAAGCCTTAGGCTAACTTGGTCAGCTAATTCAGACAATAAACGTTGATCTTCAGACGAAAATTTTCTCGGTTTGGTATCTATAACACAAAGTGATCCTGCAACGTGTTCGTTGATTTTTATAGGTATGCCCATGTAGGCTGTAATTCCGTATTGATGTACTAGTTGTTGTGGGACACGACTATCGTCTTTTGCATTTTCAACTTCAAATGCTTCTCCGTCCCGAACGACAAATTGACAAAAAGAAATATCTCTTTCTGTAGAGCGCGAAACCGCTAAGTCGCTGGGAAGACCATAATGAGCTTTAAAAAACTGTATTTTTTCAAGAACCATTGTAACCATAGCCATCGGAGTTGAGAGATTGTTAGCTGCTTGGCTAACGATTTCAGTTAATTTTGGGTCCTCAACTTCCGCTAAAATCTCTTGAGAAAAGATTTTAGATCTTTCAGGTTGGTGTCCTAATGCGTCATATTTGTCCATTTTAATAATTCACCCAAAATGAAATTAACATAGTTGCAAGTAAGATTGAATTTGTAAATTCCCCTTACTCAAGGAAAGTATAAATAATACACACTTTCTCTTAACTATATAAGCTATCCCTCTTTTTGCCCCTGTTAAATATGAACAGCAAATTGGCCCTTCAGCTAAAGTTGTAAGTTTCTGGTAACATGCAATTACTTTCACCATTTTAGTCTTCCACACAATCTTTAATTGTATTTCTATACCTCATGTTATAAACCAAAAAATGTCTACTTATCAGAAGACAGAGATTATTCTACTATAAATCACGACAGGAATCCATGAGTCATTTTCTTTGAATACCTGATCTGATCTCCAAAAGGCGAATTGTTCGAGCCATATTATCTAGTAACCGCATGATGGCTTGGCGTACCCACCAAATTGCGTAAGTACTGAACTTGAAACCCTTTGTATAATCAAAATTTTTGTTGTCCTCGTAAGGTTCAAATACCCCTACCCCATAAATCATTTAATTAATTTAATAGTTATACATACCAAACCTCTTAGGAAAAATATGCATAAACTTGACATTATTTTCTTATACAATTCATTTGTCTAAATAGCCCTGCGTATAGAAAAAGGCGAGGCTGCATTAAGAGAAGTCTGTTTTTTTGCTTTTCTTGTCTAAAAAAAACAGAAAAACCCTTGACAGCAAGTTAGACAAAATGTATTATTAAGCATCGAACCTAGACAGAACTGTCTAACAAAGAGGGTGGTCCAATGAAATTAAGCATCTCTATCATATCCAACTTGAAGAATCAATTCACTAGATTCACTACACCAGCAGAAAATACTAACGTAACCATTTGGAAAATCCCCTACTTCTTGCGGATTTACTAGAGATGATGACAGAGCTCTAATTAAGGAAAGCTAGTAGATCGTAGTTTTAGCATCACCAGAACCAAAACCTCATTACAGTATAAAAAGGAGCATACCATGACACAAATTTTAGTAGACAAAAACGAAAGTGAAGCCCGTGTATTTCTTGACGAAGAAGTGAATTCAAACGATCTGACAAATGTTNAGCATGANGAAATAGGCCAAGACATAGAAAANTCAACCTCAGAAGGAANGNGTTCTTCCGGNGANGAANCTGAAACATATAGTAAGAGTTATGAGGGTGTTATCCCCCCGTGGCTATCTAAACTTGGCCAACACCGAATTCTGAGCAGGCAAGAAGAAAGGGAAATTGGGAAAAAAATAAAGGAGGGAGACGAAGACGCATGCAACCTTCTGGTCACACATAACTTCCGCTTAGTTTTNTCAGTTGCCCTGAAATATAAAGAGTTAGGCGTCCCACTCGAAGACCTAGTTCAGGAGGGAAGTGTAGGCCTNATGAAGGCTGCAAAAAAGTTNGACTATACAAAAGGTTTCAAGTTTAGTACTTACGCAATTTGGTGGGTACGCCAAGCCATCATGCGGTTACTAGATAATATGGCTCGAACAATTCGCCTCCCCTCGTACCTAATCGATAAATCCTATTTGCTAGACGACGTACATGGGCATCTTCAGAAAAAACTGAATCGGGACCCAAGTTTCGAAGAGATTGCGAACGAGCTAGAAATTGATACTGATCAAGTAGTCGCCATAACCACTCTAAAGAAAAGCACAGTATCCCTCGACAAGGGGCTCAACTCGGCTGATGATGTAACAATAAGCTTAATTGATACTGTTGAAGACCCATATGCTGATCCTGAACAAACATACATCAGTGACATGGTAGACAAAGACTTAGTAGATAGTCTTCTGGATAAATTATCGGACAAACAAAGTGAAGTTCTTAGGCGCAGGTATGGCATCGGTAAAGAAGGCAATGTCGAAACTTTAAGAGAACTGGGAGATATGTTCGATCTCACTCGTGAACGTATAAGGCAGATCGAAGTTGATGCCCTAGAAAAATTGCGTAATGTGTATGACGAAAATGGTGAATCACGATTGGCCGCAAGTCTAAGCATATAATCCCACTGGATGCAAGTTGCCTATCTCGTGCCACACCAATTTGTACATCCGAACAGATCGGGTATAGCCTCCATTAGTACCTTGGTAACACTGAGATGAATGATGGGTATACCCGAAATCTGTTCAACAAGAACTAATAGGAGGATATTATTCTCGAGTAGAAGAAGTTACCGACAAATCCGTCAAGTTATAATAGAAAGGAGATAGGTAAAGGATGAAGCATATTTTCCGTGTTCTATTTCACCGGACAGTAACGTTTTTAAATGAATTCACCAAGGAAATTGCAATTTGCCTGCTTTACTGTTCACTTTCTTGTATGGCTTATACTCACCCAAGTCATAACAGGCCAGTACAATCCAGAATCGAGGGGCAGTTATCCCTGAACGCAGCGCTCCGTACCAGTCAAGTGGGAACCCTAACGCTCTCTTACAAAACTAAATTAAATCAAACGGCTCGCGGCCAGCTCGAGTTTAGATTACCAAAGGGTGTAACCCCGCTCTCCCCAGTAACTTTTAGTAGTACTTATTTTGGAATCCAAGAACAAAGAAGCCAAGTTTCTATTCGTATCGATGCTCCTGGTCATTATCCACTGCAAGCGTCCCTCTATTCCATCACATCTGATGGTTATGAAACGACTGAGCATTTTTATCTGTATCTCAAAACTGACCCGAGTCAAGCCGAAATTTCCCCATATCCTCTGATAAGTTACCAACAGAACAGAGAACTCCAGTCTACAGGTGATCTCAAACCATTATCGGCCAACGATATCAGCGTAGGAGGAAAACTCACTTATTACAACGACAATCAACGCCAACCACGTCCACTAGCTCGCGTAAAAGTGTTGTTGGTTCAATCAGACATTCTTCTTGAAACCACATTTTCTAACTTGAAAGGAGATTACTTGTTTCAGGGCCTAGTAATGAAACCAGAAAAACCTAAGATACTACGGATTGTGGTTGAAATGGAAAATGATATCCTAGTCCTCAGAGCACCAAACCGAGAGATATACACTTTTGAGTCTGACCTAATTCGAAATGTTGAAACTGGATATATTGAGAGGAACCTAACTTTGGACGTGAATAATCCTAATCGAGGAACAGGATACATATTCGAAAGCATTCAGAAGGCACATGATTTTGTGGAAACCCAAGTGAATTCCCGTCGAACCAAACCCATAAATGTTATTTGGCCAGAACCATCTAACGGCTCATTCTATTATGCCGCGCAATCATCTGGTCGTATCAATAACGAGTCAATTCATATTGCCACTGGGCCAGATCAGTGGCGAAAGAGCGTGATGTATCACGAATACGGCCACGCGTTGATGTCAGCAATGTACGATTATAATTTTGATACTATTCCCCGTGGTGAATACCGGAAGTTTCACACACTAGCCATGGTTACGGACTTAGAATTTGCCTTTAGTGAAGGATGGGCTGAATTCTTTGAGGCTGCTGTTGATAACCGAGCCATGGATTTAACTGGATTCCTAGATGGTCGGACACCCAACGTAGAAAACAACAAATGGTGGTCTGGTAAATATAATGGTGGTGGATCTAATTCAAATGGGGCCTTGGTAGAGGGAGCAGTAGCCAGCATATTGTGGGACATATTCGACACATCTGGGTCAGTTGATCTTTCTCCTAACACTGATGACGATCAAATCCAGAATCGATTCGATCTATTGTGGCAAATTATACTTCGACAAAAACCTAAAAATATTTTGCAAATCGCAGAACACTGGCGTGACGAAGAATATCCGCAATGGGATGCACTACAAAGTATTTACGCTGACCATCGTGCCTTATCTAATATCAAAACAGTACCGATCCTGACCTTCACAACTCCTAACCAGCAGACAAATATTCCAGTAGGCTCAAACTATGAGATATCCTGGACAACTAACCTGAAAAACCGTGAAAGCTTGGAAATTGATGTTTACTATTATGGTAAAAGTCAAACACCTAAAGAAGCCAATTTAATCTCACGCCAAGTAGTAAGTAGTAATTTAGTTTGGGATACAACAAAAGTTCCGAACGGTCGTTACCATCTTCTGGCTGTTTTCAATAACACTGAAGGTAAAATGGTACAAATCCCATCGAAATTCACTGTAATAATTGATCAATCACCGCTACAACCACCGAAGATAAATTTGGTCACAAACCCAGAAATCCAAGGAATAGACATTACTAACAGTTCACCAGTATTCGACTTGTCGGTCGCAAAAAATGGTTCTACAAGTACCAAGGATAATATTTTCAGTTATCTGTTGGATCAAAAATCAGATACTATACCCGATACTGAAGTAGACCCCAGAGTTCTCGATGGTCAACTTAGATTTTACGAACTGGAATCAGGAATATGGTGGTTACACGTTCGCGCTTACGACCCACTGGACTACTGGAGCGAGACTCAGCACTTGAGCTTTACAGTTCTCCCCTCGATTATTGATAAACCTAGTACTAATGTACCAGAGTACCTTATTGAGTTATCTATGCCTGAACTAAAAGCAAGTAAATTAAAAAAGTGGACATCAGAAATACGACTCCAGCCTTATGGGTTTTTGACTAACCGAGACTTGTCTGTTCTGCTTGATACAACAGCAGTTTTGAACGGGTTAATGGAAACAACACAGATTCGAATTACCAAAGACAATCCGAATTTCAAAGTATATTTTTATCCATCCGTAATGCTACGTGCAGTAGAAC